>NZ_RAPV01000001.1:6676980-6980480 GCF_003610295.1 Paraburkholderia sp. BL23I1N1 | reverse complement strand
AACCAGGTGATCTATCCATGGCCAGGATGAAGGTCGGTAACACGTACTGGAGGTCCGAACCACTAACGTTGAAAAGTTAGGGGATGAGCTGTGGATAGGGGTGAAAGGCTAAACAAACCTGGAAATAGCTGGTTCTCTCCGAAAACTATTTAGGTAGTGCCTCGTGTATCACCTTCGGGGGTAGAGCACTGTCATGGTTGTGGGGTCCATTGCGGATTACTACGCCATAGCAAACTCCGAATACCGAAGAGTGCAATCACGGGAGACAGACATCGGGTGCTAACGTCCGGTGTCAAGAGGGAAACAACCCAGACCGCCAGCTAAGGTCCCCAAATATTGCTAAGTGGGAAACGAAGTGGGAAGGCTAAAACAGTCAGGAGGTTGGCTTAGAAGCAGCCATCCTTTAAAGAAAGCGTAATAGCTCACTGATCGAGTCGTCCTGCGCGGAAGATGTAACGGGGCTAAGCAATATACCGAAGCTGCGGATGCACATTGATGTGCATGGTAGGAGAGCGTTCCGTAAGCCTGCGAAGGTGCACTGAAAAGTGCGCTGGAGGTATCGGAAGTGCGAATGCTGACATGAGTAGCGATAAAGGGGGTGAAAGGCCCCCTCGCCGTAAGCCCAAGGTTTCCTACGCAACGTTCATCGGCGTAGGGTGAGTCGGCCCCTAAGGCGAGGCAGAAATGCGTAGCTGATGGGAAGCAGGTTAATATTCCTGCACCATTGTTAAATGCGATGGGGGGACGGATCGCGGAAGGTTGTCCGGGTGTTGGAAGTCCCGGTCCTTGCATTGGAGAAGGCGCTTAGGCAAATCCGGGCGCGCAATTCAAGGGTGCGAGGCCATTCACTTAGGTGAAGAAGCAATCGGAAGTGGTTCCAAGAAAAGCCTCTAAGCTTCAGTTTAACAAGACCGTACCGCAAACCGACACAGGTGGGCGAGATGAGTATTCTAAGGCGCTTGAGAGAACTCGGGAGAAGGAACTCGGCAAATTGGTACCGTAACTTCGGGATAAGGTACGCCCCTGTAGCCTGACTCGCCTGCGCGAGAAGGGTGAAGGGGTTGCAATAAACTGGTGGCTGCGACTGTTTAATAAAAACACAGCACTCTGCAAACACGAAAGTGGACGTATAGGGTGTGACGCCTGCCCGGTGCCGGAAGATTAAATGATGGGGTGCAAGCTCTTGATTGAAGTCCCGGTAAACGGCGGCCGTAACTATAACGGTCCTAAGGTAGCGAAATTCCTTGTCGGGTAAGTTCCGACCTGCACGAATGGCGTAACGATGGCCACACTGTCTCCTCCCGAGACTCAGCGAAGTTGAAGTGTTTGTGATGATGCAATCTCCCCGCGGCTAGACGGAAAGACCCCATGAACCTTTACTGTAGCTTTGCATTGGACTTTGAACCGATCTGTGTAGGATAGGTGGGAGGCTATGAAGCGTGAACGCCAGTTTGCGTGGAGCCGTCCTTGAAATACCACCCTGGTTTGTTTGAGGTTCTAACCTTGGCCCGTGATCCGGGTCGGGGACAGTGCATGGTAGGCAGTTTGACTGGGGCGGTCTCCTCCCAAAGTGTAACGGAGGAGTACGAAGGTACGCTAGGTACGGTCGGAAATCGTGCTGATAGTGCAATGGCATAAGCGTGCTTAACTGCGAGACCGACAAGTCGAGCAGGTGCGAAAGCAGGTCATAGTGATCCGGTGGTTCTGTATGGAAGGGCCATCGCTCAACGGATAAAAGGTACTCTGGGGATAACAGGCTGATACCGCCCAAGAGTTCATATCGACGGCGGTGTTTGGCACCTCGATGTCGGCTCATCTCATCCTGGGGCTGTAGCCGGTCCCAAGGGTATGGCTGTTCGCCATTTAAAGAGGTACGTGAGCTGGGTTTAAAACGTCGTGAGACAGTTTGGTCCCTATCTGCCGTGGGCGCTGGATATTTGAAGGGGGCTGCTCCTAGTACGAGAGGACCGGAGTGGACGAACCTCTGGTGTACCGGTTGTCACGCCAGTGGCATCGCCGGGTAGCTATGTTCGGAAGAGATAACCGCTGAAAGCATCTAAGCGGGAAACTCGCCTTAAGATGAGATATCCCCGGGGCTTCGAGCCCCTTGAAGGGTCGTTCAAGACCAGGACGTTGATAGGTCAGGTGTGGAAGCGCAGTAATGCGTTAAGCTAACTGATACTAATTGCCCGTAAGGCTTGATCCTATAACCGGTGTGTTTTACACACGCACGGTTGAGATCAGTGTTGTGCCGGAAACAACACAGCCCAGACTTCATCTGATGAAACCATCATCAGAAACTACTTCTTCCCGATTGGTTGTGCCGCCCGCCAGGGCGACACGGCAACAAGTCATGCCTGATGACCATAGCGAGTCGGTCCCACCCCTTCCCATCCCGAACAGGACCGTGAAACGACTCCACGCCGATGATAGTGCGGATTCCCGTGTGAAAGTAGGTAATCGTCAGGCTCCCCCGCAGCAAACAGAAACCCCACCCGCAAAGGTGGGGTTTCTGCGTTTACGGCCCGCAAAAAACAGCGGCAAGAAAGAAGCGGCGTCAGTACGCTTGCGGCATCATGACCCCGGCAAAGGCGCGTCCGTTTCCGCTGATCCGCCGCCTTTGCGTCACCCGTCAGCAGGACGGCCGGAAAAAACACCGTCAATACGGCCGGGAAGCGGCCGGCGAGGGTTGTGTCCCGGCGTCGTACGCTATCTGACCCGGCTAAGCCCGTTTCCGCATCGGCGCCTGATACGACACGCCGGCGGTAAAACGGTCAAGTCGTTCGCTGGCATCCGTAATCGCCCAGAGGGGCACGCTGTGCAGCTGTCGATCGTAGTTCGTTGCGATTTCGGCGAAAAGCGCGAAGCCTGCGCTATCCAATCGCCATCCGCCGGTTTCACGGCCGAGATCGAAAACCGCCGACACCGCACGTTCCGCCGCGCCGAGTTGCTCGCCGGTCGCCGAGCCGAAGCCCGACTCAGCCAGAAACCCTGTCAGCAGCATGACTTGCGTGAGTGTTTGCGCATCGCTCGTGCTACCGGCGCCGCGACGCAAAGCGTCGAGTGCCAGATGCACCCGCAAGGCAAGGTCGTCGGCGATTTTCCGGGCGATCGGCAACAGCATGGCTTTGTCATGCCGAGCACGTGCAGCGCCAGTGTTGCGGGAAAACGGAATAGGTTGTGCCATGACGGTCCAGTGTTATGCCTGTGCAGATGCAATAACGGCGCGGGCCGCAAAAGGTTGAGCCCTCACGCAGCGACCGCAACGCAATTAGCCGTCTTGAGCGTGGGATGGCTGCGCCAAAGCCAATCGCTGTCGATCAATTGATGCATCCGGGCTTTCATTTTGTCCAACCGGGGCCTTTCGATTCCCCTCTTCGACGTCCCTTCTGAGCCGTGTCACCAACCGGCGCTACGCTATGCGCTCTTACGCGCTGGCGAATCTCAGAGTCAAGGACCGGCCGGCCCTGCGGCGTGCTTTTTATCCATTTCGCATAGCGTGGCGCTCCGATCATGTGGGCCACAATCGGCACGCGCACCTTTGCCGCGTCAGGTCCGCGTGCCGCTTTCGTGATCGCTTTGCGAATCTTCACGTTGGCGAGACCGAAACGTTCGTGCTCGACCTGTGGCGTGTCGTTACGAAGTTCGATCAATTGCCAGATTATTTCGCACCCAAAGCGCAGGAACGGATACGGATTCGCCCCCGCGAGGACGTTGTACAAATTGACGTTTTTCTGACGTTGCCGCACGATGTCCTGTCCGCTGTGTGACGAAGCTGGCCGATCACCGCACGCAATGCTTGCTTCAAGTGCCTCAAAATCCTGCTCCGTCAGATGCAGCGCTGCAGCCGCCGCCAGCTCAAGTTCCAGTGCCAGTTCCAGCAATTCGCACACGGTGTAAATGTCGTCGATCGAACTATCCTTGAAGGGTAGGGCGTTCTGCCGTGAGGACACGTTCGGTTTGTCGTCGACCGAGGTCGCAGCGGTGCCGGCCACCACGCTGCCCATCCCACGCGTGTGGCGCCGGCAGCCGTGATTCTTGTGCTGGACAAAGGCGAGAACAGCATCAGCCACAACGGCCACAACGGCATCGAACACGCGCGCGCCGATCATCTGAAAACCGGCTGCAACGCCCTATTGCAACCAACGCCAAACGCCGCGCAAACGGCGGGGAGTACGCAGGCATGAAGATCCTGATTGCAAGGATGAACCACGAGACCAACACGTTCTCGCCGGTGGCCACGCCGCTTACCGCGTTCGGTCGCAACGGCCCGAGCTACGGCGAAGACGCGTTCAACGAAAACAAAGGCATGCAAACGGCAATGGCCGCTTTCATCGACGCAGCCGAGCGCGAGCATGCCGGGATCGTGACGCCCATTTCCGCATCGGCGAATCCGAGCGGTCCGGTCGAGGCCACTGCTTATGACGCGATCTGCGCGGCGATCGTTGCGGCCGCAACCGGTTGCGATGCGGTGATGCTCGACCTCCACGGCGCGATGGTCGCGGAGAATTCGAACGACGGTGAGGGCGATCTCCTCGAACGCGTGCGCGCCATATTGCCCCATGCGCCGATCGCGGTCGCACTCGATCTGCATGGCAACGTCACGCAAAAGATGATCGACAACGCCGACGTGATCGTCAGCTTCAAAACCTATCCGCACGTCGACATGTACGAGACCGGCGCGCATGCGGCGCGTCTGATGTTCGACATGATCCACGGCAAGGCGAAACCGATGATCGCCTGGCGCCAACCGCCGTTGCTCACGCATACGCTGCGCAGCGCGACAGCCGAAGGTGCGATGAAACGCGCCGTGGATGCCGCGCGCGCAGCAGAGGCCGACGGCATGCTCGCGGTGTCGGTGTTGCCCGGCTTCTCGCTAGCCGATATCGACGCGCCGTGTATCAGCGTCGTCGTGGTGGCGAACGGCGAGCGTGAGCAGGCGGACGCGGTGGCGGAGCGCATCGCGCGGCAGATCTGGAACGAGCGCGAGGATTTCGTTTATCACAGCGCGCCGCTGGCGGAGTCGGTGGCGCAGGCCGCCGCGCTCGCGCCGGGAGCGGATAAACCGGTGCTGTTGCTCGATCATGGCGACAACTGCATGTCGGGCGGAACGTGCGACACGATGGATCTGCTGGAGGAGGCGCTCAAGCAGAAGCTCGAAGGGATCGTAAGCGGCCCGTTGTGCGATCCGCAAGCCGTCGCGGCGCTGATGGCGGCGGGCGTCGGCAGCACGGTGACAGTCACGATCGGCAACAAGGTCGCAAGCGACGCTGTGACGCCGCGGCCACCGGTGGCGGTGACCGGCGTGGTACGCGCGCTGACCGATGGCGAATACGTCATCAGCGGCCCGACCTATACAGGTCAGCGCGCGTTCATGGGGCGCGCAGCGGTACTCGACACCGGCACGGTCAAGCTCGTGATGACCGAGCGCACGCATGAGCCGTGGGACCTCGGCGTATTCGAGAGCGTTGGCATCGATCCGCGCCGTGCGCGTTTCCTGTTGCTCAAATCGCGCATGTATTGCCGTCCGGTCTTTGTGCCGATAGCCGCGGCGCTGGTGGAGTGCGATAGCCGTGGCGTGACGAGTTCGGATTACGGGCTGTTCAAGTTCAAGCACGTAAAGCAGCCGGTTTTTCCGCTGGATAGGCAGACCGAATGGGAGTCGACGAACTGAAGCCTATTCAACCGCGCCCGCGCTACTCATCGCGCGACAAACAGATGGACGCCCGCCGGCAAACATACTTGCCGTATGGACTTGTGCGACGCGCGTGGAGTCTCTATAATTCGCGCCTCTAAAGGCTCGTAGCTCAGTTGGTTAGAGCACCACCTTGACATGGTGGGGGTCGTTGGTTCGAATCCAATCGAGCCTACCAACGCATTGGTGACGTAGACGAAAGCGGCTCCGCTTTCGTCTACTGTCATCTTCTCGCATCACGTCGGCGCACATCGTTATCGTGCGGCAGTCCCGTCAGTATCTCCCTTCCGTAGTGCCCGTATTCCGCCACCGTGTGACTCGTTCGCTGATGCCCTCTCGCGCTCGCCGCATGTCGATGCGTTTTCACTCACGCACAATCGTCAGCATGCTGAGGCATTTGTTAAGCATACCCGCGCCGCCTCACGTCACATCTTCCCGATGCGCGGTACAGTTAAGCCTTCAGGTCTCGCAACTGCATAAACTGCCGTGAGCTCGCAACACAGAGCCGGCGGCTTAAAAGGAAGCTGACGCAATGAAGAAGCTCATCAACGATGTCTCCGCGGTCGTCCCAGACATGCTCGACGGACTCGCGGCGCTCAATCCCAATCTCTCGTTGTTACAAGGCAGCACGATCGTCGTGCGCGCCGACGCCGAGGCTGTCGCCGCGCGCGGAGAGGTCGCGCTGATCTCGGGTGGTGGCTCGGGCCACGAACCAGCTCATGGCGGCTATGTAGGTCATGGCATGCTGAGCGCCGCGGTAGCGGGCGAGGTGTTCACGTCGCCCTCCACGGATGCTGTGCTCGACGCGATCCGCGCAGTAGCCGGCGCCGCGGGCGTGTTGTTGATCGTGAAGAACTACACGGGCGACCGCTTCAACTTCGGCCTCGCCGCCGAGATCGCGCGTGCTGAGGGAATCCCCACGGAAATGGTCATCGTCGCCGACGACGTCGCCCTCGCCGCGAGCGGCGATCATGCGGGCCGTCGCGGGCTCGCGGGGACCGTGCTGGTTCACAAGATTGCCGGCGCGGCCGCCGCAGCGGGGCGCCCGTTGACCGAGGTTGCGCAGATTGCACGCGACGTGGCCGCGTCGCTCGGCACGATGGGCGTCGCGCTCACGCCATGCACGGTGCCGGCCGCGGGCAAGCCGAGTTTCGAACTGGGCGATAGCGAGATCGAATGGGGTCTCGGCATTCACGGCGAACCCGGTGTCGAGCGCGGTGCGATGGAGCCGGCAGACGCGATCGTCGAAAGACTGCTCGCGAAGATCGTCGGCGACTTGTCGTTGCAGACTGGTGCACGGGTGGCTTTGATTGTGAACAATCTCGGCGGCACGCCTTCGAGCGAATTGAGCATCGTGGCCGGGTCCGCGCTTCGTTATCTGGCGGCACGCGGCATTCATGTGGAGCGTGCGTGGGCCGGCACGTTCCTGAGCGCGCTCGAGATGTCGGGCGTCTCGTTGACACTGCTGCGCGTGGACGATGAGCGGCTCGGCTGGCTCGACGCCGCCGCGCACACCAGCGCATGGCCCGCGTTGAGCGGCCGCGTCGCGCAGGTTTCCGTGCGGCCCGCACCTGCCACGCCGGATCGTATAACCGGCGCGACGCTCGCACGAGAGGCCACGTTGCGCCGCGTGATCGAAGCCGTTTGTGCGTGCCTGCTCGAAGCCGAGCCGATCTTGACCGACATGGATCAACGCGTCGGCGATGGCGACCTCGGCATCAGCTTGTCGCGTGGGGTGCGCGGCATTCTCAATGAGCTCGATACCTATCCTGCGGAAACGACGCCGGGCGCGGTATTGCGCGCCATGTCCGCAACGGTCCGGCGCGTGGTCGGCGGTACTTCGGGCCCACTTTACGCGGTGATGTTGTTGCGCGGCGCGGTCGCGCTCGAACAGGCGGGGGGATCGTCAGCCAAGGCGTGGTCGGCGGCGTTCAGTGAGGGTGTCGCCGGATTGATGGCGTTAGGTGGCGCGCATCCCGGCGATCGCACGATGGTCGACGCACTAAAACCTGCCGCCGATGCATTGCAAGCCGCGCTCTCAAAGTCAGAAGGCGGGCTCGATGCGGCATTGAAAGCCGCGGTCGATGCGGCAACCGAAGGCGCGGCGCAAACCGCGTCGATGCATCCGCGGCGCGGGCGTTCGAGTTATGTCGGCGACCGCGCGCTCGGTTACGCGGACCCCGGCGCACATGCCGTGGCGTTGTGGCTCGCTGCGGTTCGTGAGGCGCTGGCTGATTGAACGGCCCGACCGCTCGGTCCGCCAGCAAGTGTTCTGAAAAAATCGGCCGTCGCTCGAAAAGCGCGGCGGACCTGTCACGGACGAAGCAGATCGAAGCCGGCCAGCACGACAACCCCGCTCACCATGATCAGCGATACCGAATGCTGTCCGAAGTAGAGAAGGGCCGCGGCCGACCACGTCGTCGCCGTGAATGCTGCAATACGTTTCATGCTTAAAACCCCAAAGCGATAGCCAGCAATCCGCTGACCACTCCGCAAACCACAACCGCCAGCGTCACCATTGTCAGCACGCGCTTCGGAAACGAGCGGCCGAGCATCGCCATCGACGGCACGCTGATCAGCGGCAGCGTCATCAGCAAAGCACCAGCCGGGCCGGCGGCCATGCCGAAAGAGAGCATGGCCTGAATGATCGGCACTTCGCCCGCAGTCGGGATCACGAACAACGTTCCGGCGATCGACAAAGCGATGATCCACAGCAGGCTGTTATCGATGCTGGGTCCGATGTGCGGAAACAGCCATGCGCGCGCCGCGCCGAGAATCAGCACCAGCACGATGTATTCGGGGATCAGCCGCAACGTCATGGTTCCGAGGATTTTCACCCAGCGCGTGAAGGCGGTGCCCGGATCGTCGACGGTGACGAGTTGCGCCATGGCTTCGCGCGACGCTTCGGCTTCCTTCGGCGTGACCATGCGGTTCACGAGATAGCCGAGGCCGAACACCATCACGAGGCCGAGAGCGAGCCGCAAGCCCATCCATTGCCAGCCGAGTACGAAGCCCATGAAGATCAGCGTGGCCGGATTGAGCGCCGTGTTACCCAGCCAGAACGCGATCGCCGCGCCCGGCGCCGCCTGACGGGCGCGTAGGCCCGCCACGACCGGTGCCGCGCAGCAGGTGCACATCATGCCCGGCAACGACATCAGACCGCCCTTCACCACGCTGCTGAAGTCGGTGCGGCCGAGCGCACGCGCGACCCACTGCGGCGGAATCAGCGCCTGCACCGCCGAGCCCAGCAGCAGGCCGAGCACCATGGCTTGCCAGATCGCCTTGCCGTAGGCCAGCGCGTAATCGATGGCCGCCTGCCACGACGCCGGCGGTGCGCTCGAAGACGTGCCCATCAGGATCGATTTGCCGATGGAATGCTGGCTCGCGGCGACGAAGGCGCGGTTGTAGTACGGGAACCACTTCACATAGAAGAGGCCGACGACGGCGATCAGTAGAAACACGATCCAGCCAAGGGCGACACGGGGCTGCCGAAGGGTTGATTGCATGATGGATGGTCTTGAACGTTAGTTTTTAATCAGACGACAATGAGCGCACTGTTATCAAGTTGAGCAAGCAGTGCTTTTGCCTGCTCAATGACGTCGGCGTCGTTGGGCCGGAAATTCATTTGCAACGCACGCGGCAGTTGCACGAAATGCTGATGGCTGCTGCGCGCGTACGCCGGGTCATAGTGCCGTTCGATCAGTTCGTGAGCGAGCTCGGCCCGGCTATTTTCATCGACGAGTCGTTGCCAGCCCGTGACACGTTCGCGGCTATGCAAACCAATCATCTTCTGCAATTGCGCTTTCAGCGATTCGGGATCGTCGAACAGATGCCCGTAGTCGTGCAGCAGGAACGCCGCGCGGTCTTCGTGGCTCGACAACACTTCGACGCAGGCGCCCTGGTGGAAGGTTTCGACAAGCGAGAGCGGCAGTGCGATCGAACCGATTCGCCGGCTCTCCGCCTCGACGAAAACCGGCCGTTTGGGATCGAACGCACGCAGGGCGGTCACCAACAGCGTGTCAAAGCGCTTTTGCGACGGCTGCGCAACGCCCGCCCACGCGCCCAACAGCGAGCCGCGATGGGCCGCCAGGGCTTCGAGGTCCAGCGTCTGCGCACCCGCCTGATTCAGCGCTTCGAGCAGGCGCGTCTTGCCGCTGCCTGTCGGGCCCACCAGCGCGATATAGCGGAAATTCTTCGGCAACGACTCGAGGGTGTCCAGCGTCGCGCGCCGGTAGCCTTTATAACCGCCGTCCAGCTGACGTGCCGGCCAGCCGATCATATTGAAAAGCGTCGTGACCGAGCCGGAGCGCTTCCCGCCCCGCCAGCAGTAAATCAGCGGCCGCCAGTTGCGAGGCCGGTCGGCGAAGGTCGTTTCCAGGTGATGCGCGATGTTGCGCGCCACCAGCGCCGCGCCGATCCGCGTGCCTTCGAAGGGCGAGACCTGCTTGTAAGTCGTGCCGACCAGAACACGCTCCTCGTTGCTCAGCACAGGCGCGTTGAGCGCGCCGGGAATGTGATCTTCGGCGAATTCGAGCGGCGTGCGCACGTCGATGATTTCATCGAAATCACCGGCTTGATCGAGGCTGACGAGTAGGTTTTTCAAGGGGTTACAGACGAAACGGACCGGCGGGAGAAGCGAAATTATCGCATGCGCCGTCAATCCCGGCCGGCGAGCCGTTCAGCCCTGCCTCCAGGACGTACGTCTTGCATCGCCCATCCAACCCGCTTGCAGCTCAGATCACCTCGACTCGCCGGTCTCCGCTGAGCATTTCGCCGATCACGCACGCTTCGTTGAAACCGTCGGCGCGGAACAGCGCGAGCACCTCGTCGACCGCTTCCGGCGCGCACGATACCAGCAAACCGCCCGAGGTTTGCGGATCGGTGAGCAGGGTGCGGGCTGTGGACGGCAATGAGCCGGATAACACGACGTCTTTACCGTAAGCGTCCCAGTTGCGTCCCGAAGCACCGGTAAAAATGCCGGCTTCCGCGAAGCTGACCACGTCGGGCAGCCAAGGCAATTCCGCGTAGCGCACGCGGGCCGTCAGATTCGAACCGCGAGCCAATTCCAGCGTATGGCCCAACAAGCCAAAACCGGTGATGTCCGTGAGAGCATGCACGCCGTCGAGCGTGGACAGCGCCGCGCCCGGCCGGTTGAGCTTGGTCGTGGCCGCGATCATCGCGGCATAGCCGTTTGAATCGAGCCGGTCCTTTTTCAACGCCGCCGATAGCACGCCCACGCCCAGCGGCTTGCCGAGGATTAGCACGTCACCTGCCCGCGCACCGGCATTGCGTTTGACACGCCGTGGATCGACCACGC
Source organism: Paraburkholderia sp. BL23I1N1 (assembly GCF_003610295.1). Taxonomy (NCBI): domain Bacteria; kingdom Pseudomonadati; phylum Pseudomonadota; class Betaproteobacteria; order Burkholderiales; family Burkholderiaceae; genus Paraburkholderia; species Paraburkholderia sp. BL23I1N1. The sequence continues at coordinate 6,969,468 of NZ_RAPV01000001.1, read as the reverse complement.
CGATCGCGACCAGGCCGTAAATCGGTTCGACTGAATCGATTGAATGGCCGCCGGCGAGGGGGATGCCGGCTTCGGTGCAGACGGACTCCCCGCCCTTCAGCACCGCCGCGATCACGTCGTGCGGCAGCACATTGATCGGCATGCCGACGATCGCCAGCGCCATGATCGGCTTGCCGCCCATGGCGTAGACGTCGGACAGCGCGTTGGTGGCGGCGATGCGGCCGAAGTCGAACGGGTCGTCGACGATCGGCATGAAGAAGTCGGTGGTGGCGACGATCGCCTGCTCGTCGTTGAGACGGTAGACGGCGGCATCGTCGGCCGTATCGTTGCCGACCAGCAGGTCGGGAAAAAACGGCAGCGGCGCGCTGCGCTTGAGCAGGTCGGCGAGCAGGCCGGGGGCGATCTTGCAGCCGCAGCCTCCGCCGTGCGAGAGGCTGGTCAGGCGGGGCGAAGGGCTTGCCGTGGGGAGAGTGTCGGTCATGTGTGGCGCTGATGTCAGGCTTCGAATGATCGCATTATGCAGGTTGTTTGCGCGCGGCGTATCCATCGACGAATGATGCAAAAGGAATCGTGCGCGGTTCCATTGAAACCGGCTGCCGTGTTTCATATTTAACGGCATGGATGAAGTGTGCAGCCTCGCTGCAGGATTTCATATCGGCTTCTATAATCGTTATTAGTACCCCAAAAAGAGCCGAGGCGATTACATGACCCATATGTCCCGGCGACAGTTTCTGAAGGTCTCCGCCACCACGCTCGCCGGATCAAGTTTGGCCCTCATGGGCTTCTCTCCGGCACCCGCGCTGGCCGAAGTCCGTCAGTACAAACTGTCGCGCACAACTGAAACCCGCAATACCTGCCCGTACTGTTCGGTGGGCTGCGGCATCCTGATGTACGGACTTGGCGACAACGCCAAGAATGCAAAGTCCAGCATCATCCATATCGAAGGCGATCCCGATCATCCGGTCAATCGCGGCACCTTGTGCCCGAAGGGCGCGAGCCTGATCGACTTCATTCATAGTCCGAGCCGTCTGAAGTATCCGGAGTACCGCGCGGCTGGATCGAATGAATGGCAGCGGATTTCCTGGGACGACGCGCTCGATCGCATCGCCAGGCTGATGAAGGAGGACCGCGATGCCAACTTCGTCGAGACAACGGAAGACGGCAAGAAGGTCAACCGCTGGCTGACCACCGGCATGCTCGCCGCATCGGCCGGTAGCAATGAAGTGGGATATTTGACGCACAAGACTGTCCGCAGTCTTGGCATGCTCGCATTCGATAATCAAGCGCGTGTTTGACACGGCCCGACGGTGGCAGGTCTTGCCCCGACGTTTGGCCGTGGAGCGATGACGAACCATTGGGTCGACATCAAGAACGCGGACGTGATTCTGGTAATGGGCGGCAATGCAGCCGAGGCGCACCCGTGTGGATTCAAGTGGGTCACGGAAGCAAAGGCGCATCGCAAGGCAAGATTGATCGTGGTCGATCCGCGCTTTACGCGCACGGCATCGGTCGCGGATTACTACGCGCAGATTCGGACCGGCTCCGACATCGTGTTTCTGGGCGGGGTGATCAACTATTTGCTCACCAACGACAAGATTCAGCACGAGTACGTCAAGAACTACACGGACATGCCGTTTATCGTTCGTGAGGACTTCTCGTTTACCGACGGTCTGTATTCCGGCTATGACGCGGACAAGCACAGCTACGACAAGAGTTCGTGGGACTACGAACTCGGCGACGACGGCTTTGCGAAGATCGATCCGACGCTGCAGAACCCGCGCTGCGTCTATCAACTGATGAAGCAGCATTACGCGCGCTATACGCCCGAGCAGGTCGAGAAAATCTGCGGAACGCCGAAGGAGAAATTCCTGAAGGTGTGCGAAATGCTGGCGTCGACGGCCGTTCCAGGGCGCGCCGGCACGATCCTGTACGCGCTCGGCTGGACGCATCACTCGGTGGGGTCGCAGATCATCCGCACCGGCGCGATGGTGCAATTGCTGCTGGGCAACATCGGCATTGCAGGCGGCGGCATGAATGCGTTGCGCGGCCACTCGAACATTCAAGGCTTGACTGACCTGGGCCTGATGTCGAACCTGTTGCCGGGTTACATGACGCTGCCGATGGAAGCCGAGCAGGACTACGACGCCTTCATCGCGAAGCGTGCGACGCAGCCGTTGCGGCCGAACCAGCTCAGCTACTGGCGCAACTATCGCGCGTTCCACGTTAGCTTCATGAAGTCGTGGTGGGGCGATAACGCGACCGCGGAGAACAACTTCGGCTACGACTATCTGCCGAAGCTCGATAAGTCATACGACATGCTGCAGGTCTTCGAGCTGATGAATCAAGGCAAGATGACCGGCTACATCGCGCAGGGCTTCAACCCGCTTGCCGCGGCGCCGAACAAGGCGAAGATCGGCGCGAGTCTGGCCAAGCTGAAGTGGCTCGTCATCATGGATCCGCTCGCCACTGAAACCTCCGAGTTCTGGAAGAACTTCGGCGAGTTCAACGACGTCGATCCTGCCTCGATTCAAACGGAAGTTTTCCGATTGCCGACCACGTGTTTCGCGGAAGAGCGCGGTTCGCTGGTGAGCTCGAGCCGCGTGCTGCAGTGGCACTGGCAGGGCGCGGACGGCCCCGGCGAATCGAAGAACGACCTGGAGATCATGTCGGGGCTCTGGCTGCGCATGCGTAAGGCTTATCAGGAGAAGGGCGGCAAGTATCCCGATCCGATTCTCAAGATGAGCTGGCCGTATTCGAATCCGGAAAGCCCGACGCCTGAAGAAATCGCCATGGAGTTCAACGGCAAGGCGCTGGCTGACGTGACCGATGCGACCGACAAAACCAAGGTGCTCGCCAAAAAGGGTGAGCAACTGGCAGGCTTCGCGCAGCTTCGGGACGACGGCAGCACGGCAAGCGGCTGCTGGATCTTCTGCGGCGCCTGGACTCAGGCGGGCAACCAGATGGGCCGCCGCGACAACTCCGACCCGACCGGCATCGGCAATACACTGAACTGGGCGTGGGCGTGGCCCGCGAACCGGCGAATTCTGTATAACCGTGCTTCGTGCGACGTCAGCGGCAAGCCGTTCGACCCCACGCGCAAGCTGATCGCGTGGAATGGCACGGCGTGGACCGGACCGGATGTTCCCGACTTCAAGATCGACGAACCGCCGGAAAACGGCATGAATCCGTTCATCATGAATCCGGAAGGCGTGGCGCGTTTCTTCTCGCGTGACGGCCTGGTGGAAGGTCCATTCCCCGAGCACTACGAACCATTCGAAACGCCGCTCGGTTACAACCCGCTGCATCCGGAGAACAAGGCGGTTGTCAGCAATCCGGCGGCACGGGTATTCCCGGACGATCGGGCCGCATTCGGCACGCATGAGAACTTCCCGCATACGGCGACCACATATCGTCTGACCGAACATTTCCACTACTGGACCAAGCACGCGCGTTTGAACGCGATCGTGCAGCCGCAGCAGTTCGTGGAGATCGGCGAGGATCTGGCGAAGGAGGTGGGTGTGGTCGCGGGAGATCGCGTGAAGGTGTCGTCCAATCGCGGGCACATTATTGCCGTGGCGCTCGTCACCAAGCGGATCAAACCGCTGATGATCGAAGGCAAGAAGGTCCAGACAGTCGGCTTGCCGCTGCATTGGGGCTTCAAGGGGCTCGCGAAGCCGGGCTATCTCGTCAATACGCTGACGCCCTCCGTGGGCGACGGGAATTCGCAAACACCGGAATTCAAGTCGTTCCTCGTCAAGGTCGAAAAGGCATAAGGAAAAGAGATGGCACTGCAATCACTGGATATCAAACGCCTCTCGGCCACGACTTTGCCCGAACCGCAAGTGCGTGAGCCGGTGACGGGCACGGTCGCCAAGCTCATCGATGTATCGAAGTGCATTGGCTGCAAGGCGTGTCAGACGGCCTGTATGGAGTGGAACGATCTGCGCGACGAGATCGGCACGACGACCGGCATCTATGACAACCCGCGCGATTTGTCGGAGCATTCTTGGACCGTCATGCGGTTCTCGGAGTACGAGAACACCGAGGGCGATCTCGAGTGGCTGATCCGCAAGGACGGGTGCATGCACTGCGAGGATCCGGGTTGCCTGAAGGCGTGTCCTTCGCCGGGCGCGATCGTGCAGTACACGAACGGCATCGTGGATTTTCACGAGGAAAACTGCATTGGCTGCGGCTATTGCATCACCGGTTGCCCGTTCAACGTGCCGCGCATTTCGAAGAAGGACAACCGCGCGTACAAGTGCACGCTGTGTTCTGACCGCGTGGCCGTGGGCCAGGAGCCGGCGTGCGTGAAGACCTGCCCGACCGGCGCGATCATGTTCGGCACCAAGGAGGACATGAAGCAGCAGGCGGCGGATCGGATCGTCGATCTGAAGGAGCGCGGTTTCGAGAATGCCGGTTTGTACGATCCTGCCGGCGTGGGCGGCACGCACGTGATGTATGTGCTGCATCACGCCGACAAAGCCAACCTGTATCACGGCTTGCCGCAGAATCCGAAGATCAGCGCGATGGTTTCTCTATGGAAAGGTCTGGCGAAACCGCTGGCGCTGGCGGGGATCGCGTTTGCTGCAGTGGCAGGGTTCTTCCACTACACGCGAATCGGTCCGAACGAGGTGACGGAAGCAGAAGAAGCCGAAGCGCAACATGAAGCCGACGAAGCACGCCGTTCGCGGGAGGCATCCGATGAAGCACGCTGAAAACCATGAGCACGTTGTGCTGAAAGACGTGAAGGGCAACAGCTTGATCCAACGCTACACGCCGAATGAACGGACGAATCACTGGATCACCGCGATCACGTTCGTTCTGTTGGCGCTGTCGGGCCTCGCCATGTTTCATCCGGCGATGTCGTGGCTGTACGCGATCTTCGGCGGCGGGCAATGGACGCGGATTCTGCATCCGTTTGTCGGCTGCGTGATGTTCCTCTCGTTCCTGATTCTTGCGTTGCGCTTCTGGCATCACAACTATCTCGACCGCGCCGACATCCAGTGGATGAAGCAGATCGACGACGTGCTCAACAATCGCGAGGACAAGCTCCCCGCGATCGGAAAGTACAACGCCGGTCAAAAGCTGTTATTTTTCACCATGGTGATCTGCCTGCTGCTGTTGCTGGCGAGTGGCATCGTGATCTGGCGGCGCTATTTCTCGTTCTATTTCCCGATTGAGGTCATTCGCTTCGCGGCGCTGGTTCATGCGGCGGCGGCGTTCGTACTGATTGTCGGCATCGTCGTGCATATTTACGCGGCGTTGTGGGTCAAGGGCTCGATTGGCGCGATGACGCGCGGTACCGTGACCTACGGCTGGGCAAGAAAGCATCATCCGAACTGGTTCAAGGAAATCATCGGCAAGTAGGATCGACAAGAAGCGCGGCACGATTTGCGGCGCGACGTGCCGCGCACCGCACCCCGAGCCGCCGCTCCAGTTCGATGAACGGCGGCGGATCTTCAGTTCTCAGAGGTCGATACTTTGGTTCAACGCATTCTTGAAGCAGGCGATATCAAATCGCTCGATCACACGGCGATTCCCCGTATCCGTACGCCGGAACGGCTGGCGGTTTTTTCGGCGCGCGCCGCGCGGTTGCGTCAACTGGCGGCGCTCAGCAATCCGATTGCCGGCTATTTGCGCCTGATGGCCGAGCTGGCGGATGCGCAGCAAGCCGTGATCACTGGCTTCAAGGCCCAGCCGCCCAGCGCCGACTCGATCGCGCGCGCACAACAGCATTCCATGCCGCTGATTCCAGCGCTCTCCGGCGCGCGCGATCCGGCGTGGCACGATGTTTTGCTGCAATTGGTCGACAAGGTGCAAGCCGCCGGCCCGCTCACACCGCCGCTCGAAGCGCTTTTCGTCAGACTGGGAACACTCGATAAAGCCACGCTCGAAGCCCAGGCCGATGCCATCTTCGCGCAGCGTTTCGACGAAGTCGATCCGGCGAGCGCGCCGTTCATCATGGCCGCACTGCAAGTGGTCTGGACCGACCTCGCCGCCGATATCGACAAGCGCGAGGTGCCGTACATCGAGACGCTCGGCCTGTGTCCGGTATGCGGATCGCATCCGGTGGCGAGCATGGTGCGCGTGGGTGGTGCGTATGACAATTACCGCTACCTGCAATGCGGTTTGTGTGCAACGGAGTGGCACATGGTCCGCTCGAAATGTTCGAACTGCGACTCGACCAAGGGCATTGCCTATCACGCTGTCGGCGCGCAGGACGCCGATGAGGCCACTCGCGAAGCCGATTCCAGGAATGCAGCCTTGAAGGCAGAGTCGTGCGACGAATGCCATACTTACCGGAAGATCGGCATTCAGTCGAAAGACTACGATTTCGAACCGTTCGCGGACGATCTCGCCAGTCTCACGCTGGATCTGCTGATGGGGGCGGAGGGTTACCGGCGCGCGTCGCCGCATCCGTGGCTGTGGCCGGAGCAGACCGGCGCAGCGGCTGAGTCTTCCGGCGAGTCGGAATGAAGCACGACTGAAGCACGACAGAAGAAAAGGGATAACCTCGTGAGCGATGTAACCGGCTCTGAATTGCGCGCGCTGATGGCGCGTGTGCCGTCGGTGGAAAAGGTGATGGCGTCGGCCGAATTCGCGGCGCTGCTGAGCGAGTTCGGCCGCACGCAGGTGTTGAACGCCTTGCGTCACGCGCTCGACACCTGGCGTGCCAGCGCACAGTCCGGCGAGGCACCGGTGAGCGCGCTCGATGTCGCGCAACTGCAGGTAACGGTCGAAGCTGCGCTGCGCCGGCGCAACGCGGCCCGTTTGCGCAGCGTCTTCAATATGACCGGCACCGTGCTGCATACCAACCTCGGCCGCGCCTTGCTGCCGGACGAAGCGGTGCAAGCCGTCATGAAGGCGCTCACGCAACCGGTCAACCTCGAGTTCGATCTCGGCACGGGCAAGCGCGGTGACCGCGACGATCTGATCGACGGGCTCATCTGCGAATTGACCGGCGCCGAAGCGGCGACCGTAGTCAATAACAATGCCGCCGCCGTGTTGCTCACGTTGTCCGCGTTGGCCTCGAAGAGAGAAGTGATTGTGTCGCGGGGCGAGTTGGTTGAAATCGGCGGCGCGTTTCGCATTCCCGACATCATGAGCCGTGCGGGCGCGAAGCTGCGCGAAGTCGGCACAACCAATCGTACGCATCTGAAGGACTACGGCGAAGCCATCGGCCCGCAAACCGCGCTGTTGATGAAAGTCCATGCGAGTAACTATGCGATCAGCGGATTCACCAAGGAGGTCGGGGTCGATGCCCTCGCACCGCTCGCCCACGCGCGCGGGATCGCCGTTGCCGTGGACCTCGGCAGCGGCACGCTGGTCGATCTGACGCAATGGGGCTTGCCACGCGAGACGACGGTGCGCGAAACCATCGAAGCCGGTGCCGATCTTGTCACGTTCAGCGGCGACAAATTGCTCGGCGGCCCGCAAGCCGGTTTGATCGTCGGCCGGCGCGATCTGATCGCCAGGATCAAGAAGCATCCCCTCAAGCGCGCGCTGCGGGTCGGCAAACTGACGCTTGCGGCACTGGAGCCCGTTCTGCAGATGTATCGTGCGCCGGAGAAACTCGCGGAACGGCTGATCACGCTGCGCTTGCTCACGCGCCCGAGCGAGGATATCCGGCTCACTGCGGAGCGGGTACAGCCTGCGCTGCAGCGCGCGGCCGGCGAACGCTACGCCGTGGTGGCCGAGCCCATGTTCAGCCAGATTGGCAGCGGCGCGTTGCCCGGTGACGTGTTGCCGAGTTACGGCCTGGTCATCAGGACTGCCGATGGCAAGCGCGGCGGACGTCAATTGCTCGCGCTTGAGAAGCGCTTGCGTGAGATGGCGCGGCCGGTCATCGGACGTATTGCAGACGATGCGTTGCGTCTCGATCTGCGCTGTATCGAAGCCGCTGACGAAGCGCAGTTGATCGAGCAACTGAAGGGCATGCACGCATGATCGTAGGTACGGCGGGGCATATCGACCACGGCAAAACGAGTCTGGTGAGAGCGCTGACGGGCGTCGATACAGATCGTCTCAAGGAAGAAAAGGCGCGCGGTATTTCGATCGAACTGGGCTATGCGTACGTACCGCTCGATAACGGCGACGTGCTCGGTCTGATCGACGTGCCGGGCCACGAAAAACTCGTCCATACGATGACCGCGGGCGCAAGCGGGATTGATTTCGCGCTGCTCGTGATCGCTGCCGACGACGGCGTGATGCCGCAAACGCGCGAACATCTGGCGATTGTGGAATTGCTCGGCATCAGGCACGGCGCGATAGCGCTGACCAAGATAGACCGCGTTGATGCCGAGCGGCTGAAGCAGGTGCATGACGAGGTCGCAGCGTTTCTGAGCGGCAGCGTACTGCAGGACGCGCCGGTGTTCAATACCAACGCCCTAAATGACGACGATCCTGGCGTGGCGGTGCTGAAGGCGCATTTGCACGCAGCGGCAGCAGCGTGGCACATGAAGCGCGACGACGGCCTGTTCCGTCTCGCGGTCGACCGGGTCTTCACGCTGGCGGGCCAGGGCACGATCGTGACGGGGACCGTGGCGTCGGGACGCGTGGCGGTAGGTGAGACCATGCTGCTCGCGCCGAAAAATCAGCCGGTGCGTGTGCGCAGTATTCATGCGCAGAATCGTCCGGCAGAGACCGGGCGGGCAGGCGAGCGTTGCGCTTTGAATCTTGCGGGCATTGAGAAGAGCGCAATCGATCGCGGCGACTGGATCGTCGATCCGCGTCTGTCGCAAGCCTCGGAACGCATCGACGTCATGTTGACGCTGCTCGCCGATGCACCGTTGACACTGGAGCATTGGGCGCCGCTGCATGTGCATCTGGGCACGCAGCATCAGGTTGCGCACGTCGCGTTGCTCGATGGCGAGACGCTCGCGGCAGGTCAATCGGCGCGCGTGCAACTTGTATTCGAACGGCCGGTGTGTGCGCTTCCTGGCGACCGCTTTGTCGTGCGCAATGCGCAAGCCGATCGCACGGTTGGTGGCGGTCATGTGCTTGACCCATTTGCGCCTTCGCGTAAGCGTCGCTCAACTGAGCGGCTCGCGTGGCTCGATACGATTCAGACCCTGCTCGACAGCGGCGCATTGGAATTGCTTCTGGCGAGGGCTCCGTTTGGGTTGTCCCGTGCGTTGCTGGAAAGGCTGACGGGCAGGCAGGCGGCCGTGCTCGAGTTGCCGCCCGACACGCGCGTTGTGGAGCTTCCCGGTCATGACGCGTTGTTGATCGCCGATGCGTCATGGCGAGCACTGAATACGCGGCTGACTACGATGCTAAAGCAATACCACGAGCGCTCACCCGACGAACTGGGCCCCGATGTATCGCGCTTACGGAGGATCGCGGCGCCACTCGTTGACGATGCTGTATGGCGCGCGCTGGTCGACGACGTGGCGGCGCGCGGTGAGATCGTCAGACGCGGGCCGTGGCTGCATTTGCCGGACCACGCGGTAACGCTCGACGACGCCGATCGTGCACTCGCGGCGGCGCTGCTCCCGGCGCTGAAAGAAGGACGTTTCGATCCGCCCTGGGTGCGTGATCTGGCAAACGCGCAGGGCGTACCCGAAGACCGCGTGCGGCAGTTGCTGCGCAAGCTCGCGCGGCAGGGCGAGCTTTTTCAGGTCGTGCGCGACCTCTTTTATCACCATGAGGTGATTCGCGAACTGGCCTTGATTGCAGGTGCCGAAGCGCGAAAGAATGCGGGTACGGTAGCGGCGGCACCGTTTCGCGATGTCACCGGCCTTGGCCGAAAGCGCGCGATTCAGCTTTTGGAGTTCTTCGACCGCGTTGGATATACTCGCTTCCACCGTGGCCTGCACCTGATGCGCACGGATAGTCGTTGGCTCGAACTGCTTTGATCGGCGTTTGGGTTGCAATGCGTAGTTTGAGTAGTTCAATCACCGTAGGAAGGCATTCGTATCCGGTGGTACGGCTGGGCTTCAAACCCAGTTGAGGGCGTCAGACGCTCTCAGGTCGGTTCGACTCCGGCTGCCTTCCGCCCGGTAAGGCTTCCCGCGCAGTCACACAGTTTCCCGGAATCACCCGTAACCCCATGATTTTGCGTGATTTTGTGGGTAGCGGCGTGCTTGCGTCATTCCGCTCCGTCCCGCACAATTTCCGCACGAAGTATGGGTAGCGGAATGGGTTTTGTGGGTAGGAATGGAGGGCAACATGGCAGGACGACAGTTGCACCGGCTCAGCGCATTGCGGGTCGCGAAGGAGGTGACCCCGGGCCATTACTCTGACGGCGGCGGTCTCTACATGCAGATCGCGGACAGTGGCGCGCGTTCGTGGGTGTTCCGGTTCAAGCTTGGCGGGCGCGTGCGGGAGATGGGCCTCGGACCTCTTTCGCGCGTCTCGCTTGGCGAGGCGCGCAAACTCGCCGCCGGATACCGTGACATGGTGAGGGACCTGATTGATCCTATCCTCGCGCGGCGTGAGCAACAGCGTAGACAGTTGCTCGATATCTCGTCGGATGCCAACCTGACATTCCGTGAGGCGGCCGAAGCGTTTGTCCGTGTGCAGGAACCTCATTGGCGAAACGGCAAGCATGTGCAGCAGTGGCGCAACACACTCAGCACGTACGCATATCCGGTGATCGGCGAAGTCCGGGTGCGCGACATCGACACCGCGATGATCGTACGGATTCTCCAGCCGATCTGGACGAAAAAGGCGGAGACTGCGCGCCGCGTGCGCGGCCGCATCAAGGCCATCCTCGACGCAGAGACTGTGTTGGGCCATCGCACCGGCAGCAACCCGGCACGGTACGTTGACCATCTGCAACTCGTGTTGCCGCGGTCGAAGAAGCGCTCGCAGGTAAGACACCACCCGGCGCTGCCATGGGAAGATATCCCGGGTTTTGTGCGCGAACTTGAGCAACGTCCCCGGCGCGCGGCACGGGTTCTGCACCTGCTCATCCTCACGGCAACCCGCACGAACGAGGTGCGCTTTGCGCGGCCAGAGGAATTTGATCTGGACAGCCGCGTCTGGTCAATTCCCGGCGACCGTACGAAAAGTGGTCGGCCGCTTCGCGTGCCGCTCTGTGAGCGGGCCATGGAGATTGTGCGCAGCGCGTTGCCCAAGGCGAAATACGAATATCTCTTCCCGGGTTGCAAGGAAGGCCGTCCATTGTCGAATATGGCGATGCTGACCCTCCTGAGACGCATGTCGCGCCGGGGAATCACTGTACATGGTTTCCGGTCAACGTTCCGCGACTGGGTGGCCGAATGCACGGAATACCCGGATTCGCTAGCGGAAGAAGCCCTGGCTCACGTCATCGTTTCGCAGACGGTGGCGGCTTACCGGCGTCGCGACCAGCTTGAGCGTCGGCGGCTGATGATGGAGGACTGGGGAAGGTACTGCGGCAACGAGCAGGAGAAAACTGCGTCAACGGCGTCGGCTGTACCGCAAGCGTTCGCTGCATAGTTGTCAGTGTACGTTGAGAAATCAGGATCGTTCGATGGATGCGTTGCCATCGCTCATTGGGCATTGATGACGGGAACGGGTACGCATGCAAAGGACTTTTCGATGCGTACTGCTAAGTGGAATTGTTGAATGGGGTGCAGGTGGTCGGAGGTTCAAATCCTTTCGCCCCGACCAAAGAAATCAAGGCCTTACAAGCAATGCTTGTAAGGCCTTTTTCGTTAGCTTCCAGAATAGTGCCACTTTTAGGCCACTCCAGTATCGGGAACGCGATGGAAGTTCTGGGTACGCAGGGGAATCGGCTGAGCCTGTCCTGCCCGTGGAGTCAGTGGGCGAGGGCCCGGTGGCGGTTCAATCATTTTCGCGAGACTGTCGGGGCTGCGGAGAGTCTTCGGTTTGGGTGCTCTGTCGCACGGATTTCACTGATCACGCTGGTTGGCTACCCGATAAAAATCGGAAGGATTCGGTTTCATATTCCTTCGTCAAAGCGAGGCTTCTCGAGATGCACATTCGTCACAAGACGCGACCCTTCGGTGCCTTCTACGAGGATCTAATGCAACCGCGCGTCTGAGAGGGTGGTACTTGGCGCACTGAAAGCGCGCTGGGTTGATTGGGGACGGGATTTTATGTTGCCGGTGGAGTTGTTGCCTCTGCTGTCAGCGGGAGTGATTCCATGGGTGCGCCGTTGCGCGTGAAACTTCATTAGGTCACAGAGTAGGGCTACCTGTCCATGTTCAACGAACGTGGACAGGTGCACATGAGCGAACAGGAAGAGGGGTTGCAGGGCCGTCTGGTAGTTGGTTCGAAGCGCGACGGGCGGCGTAAATACGATGAGAGCGCGAAGCGCGAGCTGATACTGGAATGTCTCAAGCCCGGCGTATCGATAGCGCGCACTGCGATGGATCACGGTATTAATCCGAACCTCGTGCGGACCTGGATTTCGCAGTACCAGCGCGAGCAGGGCCGCGTCGGAGTTGCCGGGCTCGCGAGTGAGCCTGGCCGTCATGCCCAGACCGAGATCGCTGCCGTCGCGCCGTCGGATGAGCTGGCCTTCGTCCGGCTCGAGACTCCTTTACTGCCGCCGGCACCAGTCAAACCAGCCGCGACGTTCATGTTGAGCGTTGTATTGCCAAACGGCGTTCGTTTCGAGGTTGGCCACGCAGCCGTGGAGGAGTTGGAGAGGATCGTCCAGATGCTCGGGAGGCTGCCGTGCTCCGGTTCGACGAAGGGTTGAAGGCGTACCTATATCGCGAGCCGGTCGATTTCCGTGTCGGTATCAACGGACTTTCGATCCTGGTCGAGCAGGCAATGCGCCTGAATCCGATGGTCTCGGCGCTGTTTGTATTCGGCAACCGGCGCCGCGATCGCATCAAGATACTCGGCTGGGGCGGCAACGGCTTCTGGTTGCTGCTCAACTAACTGGGTTCATACTACAACTCCTTTTCTCGGATCAGAAGGTTTTGGATGCCGCGCTCCCTCGCGCCGCTGTCGCGCGGTCAGTGAGTCGATCCCATCTGCTGCTGTGCTTCACAGGCGGCTGGGAATCCGGGACTTCATAGAGGAACGCATAATCGTTATAGGCGTGTCGTTTGACAAGGCCGTATTCGACCCACCTGGTGAGGGTTGCTTCGTGGATGCCGAGTCGAGCCGCAGCCTCCAGTTTTGTGAGCATGCCGCGGTCGCGCAGTCTTTCGCGGCGGGATCGAAGTCCGTTCCGCTGTGCGATGTATGAGACGCGCAGAGCGTCGAACCGAATGTTGCTCTTACCTGGACGGACGCAACCGCCGGGACGGATGCCCCGATCATTAAGGAGCTGCGCAATCTGAGAGCATGTATGGTCATCGAGAAGCTTGTCGATGAGCTCGAGGACCTCTGGCTGAGTTTTGACCTGTTGTGCAGATGTTTTTGGATTCTGTGCCGTGAGCGTTTCAGTCTTGCCGGCCTTGAAGCGAACGTGAATCTTTGTTGTCCCTTCGTCTGGAAGTTTGACCAGTGTGATGTCCTCGACGATGTAGGCTAGCAGCCGCTTTCGCTCTCGATTCGCCAACGATGAATCACGCCACAGTGTTTTGAAGTCCGCTGTCATTGCGATGAGCCGGTCGCGGATCGCATCGTCGAGTATAAGACGCTCCTGCTGCTGGCTACGCTCCCTTTGTTCTCTCGCGTCGGCCAATATGCGCAGCTTGTCGTTCCATTCGTGCTCCAGTGTGTCGGCAACCAGTCGGTTGCTTGGGTCGACCAGCATGAAGCGTCGTTGCGCAAGATCTGCATCGAACCGGGCGCGTTCGATAGCGCGCAGGCGTAATCGATCGGCTTCATCGTGACGCGCTTCGATTTCCCTGCGTATCTCCCATGCCAACTCAACGGCAGCCGGAGTCATCGACGCGACGATCAATGCGCCAACTGCTTCATCAATCGGCGCTCCGGCAATTGACTGACAGGTAGGTTCGCCACGAGCGCCTTGTGCTCGATCGCAGACATACCAGGCTTCCTGTCGTCCGCGTCGCGTGGCGTATCGGAGCCGGAGATACCGGCCACAACGTCCGCAAACGGCGCGGCCCTGCAGAAGAGCAGCTCCCTCGCGAGGTGGCGACGACCGCGCGACTTTATACCCGCGACCATTCGTCTCCAGAACAGCAAGGTTCTGCTCATACCGCTCCCAGGTAATGTATCCAGGATGGGCGTCCGGAATGCAAGCAAGCCAGTCATTGCGATCACGCTTTCTTGGCACTTTCCGCCCGTCTGCGAGTTTGCGATAGTGCCTCCGGCCGTAGGCGTAAGCGCCTGCGTAGCGCGGATTGTTCAACATGCGAAGTGCCGTCGACGCAGTGAGGTGCTGGAAGACCAGGAACTTCGCGTTGCGCATACGGGATGGAAACAGGAGGCCCTCCTTTTTGAAGACCTTGACTGTCTGGCTGGCAGAGCCGACTCGCAAGAACGTCTCAAAGAAGTATGTGATGGTCTCCCGGACCTGGGAATCTGGGTCAAGCACTACGTTGCCAAGGTCGTCATATACGAAGCCGGTCGGTAGCACGCACCGATACTCGCCTCGATTCACCTTGTTTAGAATGCCGCCTCGTAGGCGCGCTTTGAGAACATGAAGCTCCGCTTCACTCATTGTTCCTTTGAGCCCAAGCAGGAGCCGGTCATTGAAGCTTGCTGGATCGTATATCCCGTCTTCGTCGAGAATCAGCGTATCAGCGAGCGCGCAGATTTCCAGAAGTCGATGCCAGTCAGCATTGTTTCGGGCCAGGCGCGACACCTCCAGGCCCATGACGATGCCTGCGCGGCCCATGCCCACGTCAGTGACCAATCGTTGAAACCCCTCCCGCCAGGATGCCGATGCTCCAGACTCCCCTTGGTCGCTATCGATGGTGACGATCTGCTCGTCACGCCAGCCGAGCGCCGTCGCACGTCCACGCAGGGCATATTGTCGCTTTGTGCTCTCGACGTTCTCGAGAACTTGCCGCATCGACGACTGCCGGACGTAGATGTAAGCGCTCCGTTCGAGGTGGTGAGGCTGAACTTTAAGGGACGCGTTCATGGTGTTCTCCGCTCATTGACCGTCACAGCCATGCCTGCAAGTACGTAGATAAAGCCTTGACGCTCGATGGGCTGAGCGTTCGGCGATGACCGAGTAACATTTGGTTCGGGCGGCGCACGCCCCGGAACCATCATGCGTGCCCACGCCCACATCCCTCGCGTAAGGAAGACGCTGAGTCCGCGCCGGGCTTCTACAGGCAAGGCCTGGCCAAGAGCAGCGGAACGCATCACCTCGTATTGCGCGGCGATCGGCGCCGACACGGTCGACGGCCAGGCACAGCATCCCGCTATTCCACCGTTTTTTTTACACCGAACGCTCGCTCGATCGTTCTCGGGTGTACATCCAGACCAAATTCTTTGCGAACCAGCTTTGCCAGTTCGCGCGCCCGAAGTGGTTCTCCGGGCGTGTGTTGTAACTTGAGGAACGCCAACACCTCGCCCTGGATCTTGTGCGGACCATGCGGCCCTCGTTTCCTCGGAACCAGCCCTGCAATTCCTCCTTGCTCGAAGTCCGTTCGCGCCTGATAGAAGGTTGGCCGCGAAACACCATATTCATCGGAGATCTGCGTTATGGAGGCCTTCTCGACAGAGACGCGACGCAACATCTCATATTTGACCTGCACGGCGTCATGGGGATCGAAGAATCCACCCTCGTGGAACTTGGCATCGAGAACGTTCGACGGCGTTGGATTCAGCGTGCCGTCCTCCGCGAGGACATCCGTCTTCGAGCGCTTGCGTTCACTGGGCGGCACATTCACTCCAAATGGTTGCATTTCAATGTAATTAAAATATGCCGCGACACAGGCTTTGTCAAGCTCAAGGACGTTCAGTTTTAACCATAATTAAAGCCGCTTTATGTTCACAATTTGAGACGCGGCTTAGAGTCCAGCGGCGTTAATTATCTTACATTTGCGGCAAAAATCTCTTTACGGTCAAGTACCGATCCCGGCACGCCTGCACGAAAGACGTCTCACGAGTAGCGCAAGATCCATCAAGTCGCTGACCGTGAACAACGCGCGCTCTCGTCCCACAGAGATCTCGGGATCAGGCTCGCTCATATCGGTCCACTTCGGCGGTACGGAGCAATAACTCTTGTCGTCGATGCGCAGCAGAAGACGTCGGCCAGACCGGTTATAGCGCTCACCGACACAAAGAAGTTGCCGCCCGCTGAGCGGGTGGAACGGGTGAGTAACGCGGACAAGATGTTCTGTGGCAGCCCCAGAGCCTGTATTTCGAGGTATGTTACAAACGACTCGAAGCGGATCGCTTCACCTGGCCATCGGGCACCGAGACTATCTCTCTGACGGTCGAACAATTGCACTGGTTGCTCGACGGCATCGACCTGGCCGTTATCCAGAAGCATCCACGCCGGTTTTACGAACGGATCGGCTGAACGCCCGGTGCATCTGGAAGGTCTAACTGGCCATGCCGAACGACGTCGTCACACTCAGTGCCGAAGAGTATCAGGCGCTTCTCGCCGAGCGCGACGCACTGCGTGGCGTGCTTCGGCTGGCGAAGGCTGAGCGTGACCTGGCAGAGGAGCGCCTACGTGCCTATAAACACGAGTTGTTCGGCGCGTCGAGCGAGGCGCGTGCGACTGACCAACTCGGTTTGTTTAACGAGGCAGAAGCACGCTCGGCTTGTCATGACGGGGCGCGGATTCCAGTCGTCGTGAATTCTCTCGCCGACTTCGGCGTAGTGCTGATAAATGGGTGCCTGTCCAAGGCAACTAAAATCCTCCGGATAATCGCTCGCGTAGATACTTCACCAGTGCGCGCACCGCGCTCGGCACGATCGGGCTGTATGGCCGGATCGCGAAGATACGATCGCCGAAAGCGCCCGACGGATGCCACGCGCCGAGCAGCGGTACGAGATTGCCGGCATCGATGTCGCGCTGCGCGCTGAAATCAGGCAGCAGCGCGATCCCGAGCCCGCCGAGCGCAGCTTCCCGCATCGCCTCGCTGTTGTTCGCCGCGAAGCAGCCGTGCACCGGCACGCTGACCCGGCTTTTCCGCCGGTCGCGCGGCTCGAAGCTCCATGCTGTCGGCTCGTTGCCGCGTAGATAGCACAGGCAGTCGTGATTGACGAGCGCGTTCGGATGTTCGGGCGTACCGCGCCGCGCCAGATACTCCTGGCTCGCGACGAGCAGCGAGCGCGTCTCGCACAACGTCCAGGCCACGTGTGTCTGCGGCGCGGTCGTTGTATGACGAATCGCGACGTCGAAGCCCTCCTGGGACAGCGAAAACAGCCGGTCCGACAGCTCCAGCTCGATCCGCACCCCGGGGTATCGCTCGATGAACGCCGGCAGCAATGGCACGATCTGCTGCCGGCCGAGCGCGACGGGCGCTGTGACGCGCACGAGGCCGCGCGGCTCGCCGGCCAGATCCTTCACGCGCGCGAAGTTTACCTCGATCGTCTCGTAGGCCTCGCGTGTACTGTCGACGAGCGTCTGCCCTGCTTCTGTGAGCAGCATGCTGCGCGTCGTCCGACGCACGAGCGGCACGCCGGCGGCCTCCTCGAGATCGGCGATGCGCTGGCTCATCGCAGCCTTACTGATGCCTAGCCGCTGCGCGGCGGCCGTGAAACTCCCGGTCATGGCGAGCACCGTCAGCGAATGGATGTGCGGCCAAAGCGCCTGGACATTTTGTGGATTCATCCGGTGATTATTCAGTATTCTGAACAGTGAATCAATCGTATCGGTCTTCTCCTCCCCGCGTCGTTTGCCTAGACTGGGGTCTTCCCTATCAGGAGACGACGCGATGAATCCAGTATCCGCCTTCACTTCGACCGACGACATCGGCCATTACATCAACGGCGAACGACTGCCTGGCCGCAGCGGCCGCTTCCAGGACGTGTTCAATCCCGCGGCCGGCCACGCCGCGCGGCGCGTCGCGCTCGCCGACGAAGACGAAGTGCAGCAGGCGGTTGCCGCAGCGCAAGCCGCCTTTCCTGCGTGGTCAAATACGCCGCCGATCCGACGCGCGCGCGTGATGCATCGTTTCCTGCAACTGATGAACGAGCATTGCGACACGCTTGCGGTGATCATCACCGCCGAGCATGGCAAGGTGTTCTCCGACGCGCAAGGTGAAGTCGCGCGTGGCATTGATATCGTCGAGTTTGCGTGCGGGATTCCGCAACTGCTCAAGGGCGACTACACCGATCAGGTCAGCACCGGCATGGACAACTGGACGATGCGTCAGCCGCTCGGCGTCGTGGCAGGCATCACACCGTTCAACTTTCCATGCATGGTGCCGTGCTGGATGTTCCCGGTCGCAATCGCGGCGGGTAATACGTTCGTGCTGAAGCCGAGCGAGCGCGATCCGTCGGCCGCGCTGTTCATTGCGGATCTGCTGACCCAGGCTGGCTTGCCCGCCGGCGTGTTCAACGTTGTTCAGGGCGGCAAGCTGGCGGTCGACGCACTGCTCGACCATCCGGACGTGCAGGCCGTCAGCTTCGTTGGTTCGACGCCGATCGCCGCTTACGTGCAGCAGCGCGGTGTGCAGCACGGCAAGCGCGTTCAGGCGCTCGGTGGCGCCAAGAATCACCTCGTCGTGATGCCCGACGCCAATCTCGATCAGGCGGTCGATGCCCTGATCGGCGCTGCCTATGGTTCAGCCGGCGAGCGCTGCATGGCGATCAGCGTCGCGGTGCTGGTCGGCGACGTCGCCGATCGCATCGTGCCCGCACTGGCTGAGCGTGCGCGGAACCTCGTAATCGGTGACGGCATGTCGCCTGAAGTCGAAATGGGGCCGATCGTCACCGGCGATGCGCTGCAGCGCATCGAGGGGTACATCGAGCAGGGCGTGAAGGAAGGCGCGCAGCTGGTCGTCGACGGACGCGGCATTTGCGTGCCGGGCCGCGAGAAGGGTTTCTTTACCGGCGGTACACTATTCGACCACGTGACGGCGGACATGCGTATCTACAGGGAAGAAATTTTTGGACCGGTATTGGCATGCGTTCGTGTGAAGGATTTTGGTGAGGCGGTGAGCCTTATAAACGCGCATGAGTTCGGGAACGGCGTGTCCTGCTACACCAGCGACGGCGGCATCGCCCGCGAATTCGCGCGACGCATTCAGGTCGGCATGGTTGGCATTAACGTGCCGATTCCCGTGCCTATGGCATGGCACGGCTTCGGCGGCTGGAAGAAAAGTCTGTTTGGCGATATGCATGCTTACGGCGAGGAAGGCGTGCGCTTCTATACGCGGCAGAAGTCGGTCATGCAGCGCTGGTCATCGAGCATTGACAAGGGCGCTGAATTCGCGATGCCGACCGCCAAATAGGCAAGGTGCATGTCCCGGCGCATGGAACGTCGTTGCGAGTACTCGCCCTGCAGCGACTACCGGGCTCTGCGGCCTCGAACAGAGCGAGTTGGGAGTGGCAGCGCTACGGTCTGCCACTCCCCGAATCAAATTGGCCTGGGGCTCGGGGCAGGCTGCTCTCTTCAGTCGATGAGACAGCCTGCTTTTGCAAGTTGGCGGAAGGATATGGTTTGGGTTTCTGCCGGCCATACACGACCGCGGTTGGAGTCTGGCTTCCATTCGGAGAGCTGGTTCTGCCGTTCACACTCGAACTCTGCATCGGATTTGTATCGGTCGCGTTTCGTTCGCGCAAACAGATCTTGATCGCCATTGACCCGACCATTCGTTATATCGAAACTCCGTGTCATGCCATGGACGTGCCATAATCGGGGCCGCAGGTACAGCAGGTATGTGACCTATCGATACTCACGTTGTCACATGCAAGTTCGTCCACCGCGCGACTCGGAGAGCACCGGCGCAATAGAATACCGACATTTCCAGTCGCCTCCCGCTCCGCTATCGCGATTCGCAAGATGAAACGACTTCCACCGCTCAATTGGCTGCGTGCGTTTGAGTCGTCGGCCCGACACCTAAGCTTCACTCACGCTGCGACCGAGTTGAATCTCACCCAGGCGGCCGTGAGCCAGCAGGTGAAGGGACTCGAATCTCAGCTTGGCACGGCATTGTTCAAGCGCCTGCCGCGCGGCATCGAATTGACCGAGGCGGGACTCGCATATCTGCCGGTCGTCCACGAAGCGATCGAGCGCCTCGCTGCCGCCACAGACGAAATTTTCGGGCAAGGCCACCTGAAAATACTGACCGTGCGCGTCAGCCTCGTGTTTTTCACGCACTGGCTCTCATGGCGACTGCCGGATTTCCGCGAGCGGTATCCGAATGTCAATCTGCGCATCACGAGCAATATCTGGGGAGGCGATAGCAGTGTCACCGATGTCGAGGCCGATCTGGAGATCCGCTACGGCCATGGGAAATGGACCGGCCTGCGTGCCGAGCGACTGACCTGGGACACGCTGCTGCCCGTGTGCGCTCCCGGGTTGCCTTCTCCCAAAGCGCCTCTCTCCTCGCCGAAGGATCTCGCGCATCACGAACTTCTCCACGTGCTGGGCTACGAGGAGGGGTGGGGCTACTGGCTCAAAAAAGCCGGTGCGTCAAAAATTGACTCGTCGAAGGGGATGCAGTTCGATACGCTGATTTCTGCACTCAAGTTCGCCGAACTCGGCCAGGGCGTTGCACTCGCCCGGTCATCTCTCGTTGAACACATGCTGGTTTCCGGACAACTGATCGCGCCGCTAAAACCCCGCCTTCCTACTAGTGAGGCGTTCTACCTGGTCTACTCCCAGCACAGCATTGTTAACCCTCATGCGGCTGCTTTCGTCGCATGGTTAAGCGCACAGGCGCAGGAAGCGCACGCGCGACACTGACTTCGGGGCGGGCTCGCGTATCCGGGGCAGAGCGCGATGCCGCGGCCCGCTGTTCTCCTCCTCGATTGCATCAGCCATAAAAAAAATAGACCCACCATCATTATTTTTATTGCTTTACCCACTACGGCTTCTGGCCGAAAGTTGCCTCCATCCAGTTTGATCGCCGTCCAACACGCATCTCAACGCGTACGGTTGGCAGTCATGGGGTTTACCCACAACACGATGATGGAAGGTCGCGCGATGCGACCAGTTTGGAGGCGACTCGCTAGATTATGGGAAAGAACAAGCAATTGCCGTTTAGCGGCGTGAAAGTTATCGATTTCGGCCAGTACATTGCAGGTCCGGCTGTCGCCATGATCCTCGCGGACCTTGGCGCCACCGTTATTCATGTCGACCCGCCTGCTGGGCCGCTCTGGGATAGCCCGGCGAATGCGGTACTGAACCGCAACAAGTATTGCATGCGGCTCGACCTGAAGGCCGAGAAGGGGCTGGAAGAAGCCAAGTGTCTCGTCCGACGTGCGGACATCGTTATTGAAAATTTCCGGCCTGGCGTGCTGGCGCGACTGGGCCTCGATTTCGCGAAGCTGCGCGAAGAACGCCCGCAGTTGATCACACTTTCAATGCCGGGTTTCGCCAGTAGCGACCAGCTGCGTCGCGAATGGCGGGCCTTCGAGCCGATTATCGCTTCCGCTTCGGGCGTGTTCTCGGACATGGGGCAGAACCGCGTACTGATGGGAATCAATCCAAGTTTCTCGCCTTTGCCGCTTGCGTCCGCCTACGGCACCATGCTGGCAGTCTCCGCAGTCGCGCTGGCATTGCAGGCGCGGCAGCACACCGGAGTGGGGGATGAAATTGAAGTTCCTCTGGCTTCGGCAGTGATGGAGGGGCTCTCCTACAATTCGATTCATATTGAGGACTATCCCGAGCGATACAAGACTCTGCGTGAAAAGGAAATTGAGCGACGGCGTTCGAATGATCTTCCGATGGATCTGTCGTACGAAGCCCTTCAGGAGTATCTCGATCCGTTCTACCGGACGTACGCGTGTGCTGATGGTCGGAAGTTTTACGCAGTGTGCCCATCGCATCGGTCGCACGCGCGGCGTTGCCTGCAGGCGATGGGACTCTATGACGAAATGCTGGCGGCCGGATTGCCGAGGATCGATGACCCGTACTTGCCGATTTCCGAATGGGAAGGGGACGCGTCGTTAGGGGTATATCCGTTGCCCGAGCATTGGGCAAAGCGCATTTCGGCGCGCATGACGGAAGTCTTCCGTACGAAAACCGCAGCCGAGTGGGAAAAGATCTTTGGCGAAGGCGGCTTTCCCGGAGCAGCACACCGTACCATGCAGGAGTGGCTGCACGATGATCACGCCAATGCTGCCGGTCTGGTCGTGAATGTCGACGACCTTGAGTACGGCGCGATGAAACAGCCCGGACCGGTTTCGTGGCTCGAAGACTGTGCCGAATCGATGCTTTCGCCGAAGTCCCGCTGTCCGGTGACTTTTCAGGACGCGGTGGCCATTCTCGATGAGCAGCAGGGCGTCGAACTGCCGCCTCCGTCGGAGACAGGCGCGCAGGGCTGGCTCGACGGGGTGCGCGTCCTCGATCTGACCAACGTGATTGCCGGGCCGCATTCGACATCGTTTCTCGGCCGGTTCGGCGCCGATGTCATCAAACTCGACCCTGTCGCGCCGAATTACGACCCGTGGAATACCGTTGTCTTCGGCATGTCTTCAGCCCGTGGAAAACGCAGCGTGCTCGTCGATCTGAATCACCCGGATGGACGCGAGGTGTTCAATCGCGTTGCCCGGTCTGTCGACGTGATCGTGATGAACGCTCCTGATCGTCAACTGGCACCGCTTGGGCTGGACGAAGCAAGCCTTCGTTCCGTCAATCCCGGCGTGATCTTCTGTCAACTCGACTGCTTTGGCGGTCCGCGACGCGGGCCGCGGACGGACTATCTCGGCTACGACGATCTGATCCAGGCATGTACGGGGATCATGGTGCGATTCGGCGGTGGTATGCAGACACCGGAGGAACATGCTCACGTCGGAACAATCGACGTCATGTGCGGATTCGCGGCTGCACTGGGTGTCGCGGCCGCGCTGTATCGCAAGGCCAGAACCGGTGAAGTGGGGCGTGCCAGAACCTCTCTCGCTGCGCTTGGCAATCTGGTGCAGATTCCGTTTGCGTACGACTATGCGGACCGCCGCCCGTTCGACGAACCGTCCGGTCGTGACGTGCGCGGCTCTGGCGCGATGTCCCGCTTCTTCCGCGCCGCGGACAACTGGATTTATGTGGATACCAGCGAAAGTGAGCTGGATAAGCTGGATCGGGTGGACGGTCTGAACGGGATCGCCGTCGCCGAGGATCCGGCTCAGTTTCTCGCGTGTGCTCTCGACACCGCCTCCGCTGAGATATGGCAGACCCGATTGCAGGCCGCCAACATTGCCGCGGCGGTCCCGGACAACATCGTCAATCTGCGCCGGCACTACAGCAGGCCTTGCGACGATCGTCCCGGTATCGACAACGGCAGCTACTCGTTCAGCGTCTATGCGGACCATCCGAGTGGCCGATGTGTCACGCAGCTCGATCCCTTTGCGATTCGTCCACGTCACGCGGGGATTCGTGCATTGCCACCGGCCGAGAAATTCGGTGCATCGACGCACGCCGTTCTGCGCGAGTTCGGGTATAGCGATGCGGAGATCGAGATGCTGCTAGCGCGACATGCGGTCGGCGATAGCTGGTCTGAAGAGTACCTGCCCAGCTAGACGGGCCTCTACGTAGGGCAGTGCGGCGAACAGAGCATTCCGGCGTGAAGCGTGGTGCCAGAGGAGCGTGTGCAACACGTGATGAGAAGGTTGTGCCGACGTTTCGTCGGGTTGTTCGATGCGAGCACACCCAGCGTACGAGGCTTTGGCGGGATACAAATATTTTATATTGGAGACAGCCATGCAGGATCAGACCAAAGCTCTCGTGAGCTTCCGTCACGTTAAAAAAACCTACGATGGTGAAACGCTAGTTGTCAAAGATCTGAATCTCGACATCCGGAAAGGCGAGTTTCTGACCTTGCTCGGCCCATCCGGATCGGGGAAAACGACTTGCCTGATGATGCTCGCAGGATTCGAGTACCCGACGGGCGGCGAAATCTGGCTCGATGGTCAACTGCTGAACCGGGTCCCGCCACATAAACGCAATATCGGGATGGTGTTCCAGAACTATGCGCTCTTTCCCCATCTCACGGTCGCACAGAATCTGGAATATCCCCTCAAGGTTCGGAAAGTACCGGCCGACGAACGAGGTGCAAAGGTAAAGCGGGCGCTCGAAATGGTCGGCATGGAGAAGCTGGGCAAACGGATGCCCAGTCAGCTCTCGGGTGGCCAGCAGCAGCGCGTCGCCCTTGCGCGCGCGCTGGTTTTCAACCCTCAGCTCGTGCTGATGGATGAACCTCTCGGTGCGCTCGACAAACAGTTGCGCGAACACATGCAACTGGAGTTGAAGGCGCTGCATGAGACGCTCGGACTGACGTTCGTCTACGTCACGCATGACCAGAGCGAAGCACTCACGATGTCCGACCGTGTCGCCGTGTTCGACCAGGGGGTGATTCAGCAGCTCGATACCGTGGATCGACTGTACGAATCGCCGAGAAATCTCT
Source organism: Paraburkholderia sp. BL23I1N1 (assembly GCF_003610295.1). Lineage (NCBI taxonomy): Bacteria > Pseudomonadati > Pseudomonadota > Betaproteobacteria > Burkholderiales > Burkholderiaceae > Paraburkholderia > Paraburkholderia sp. BL23I1N1. Next base: position 6,945,112 of record NZ_RAPV01000001.1, on the reverse strand, counting down.
TTGTCGCGAATTTCATCGGCGACAACAATCGGATGAGGGGCACTGTCGTGACGAGGGACGGTGGTTATTGCCACCTGCGCCTCGCCGATGGGACGACGGTGCGCGCCCTGAATGTGGCGAGTGCTGACGTCGGACACCAGGCGACGGCAGTTATCCGCCCAGAACGGCTATCTGTTGAATCTCATCTGACACCCGGGGCGAATACCATACACACCGAAACACTCGACGCAATTTATTTTGGTGATCATGTCCGGCTGCGTTGCCGCGGTCCCGGAGAAGCCGAGTGTTTCGTGAAAGTCTCGCTTGAGAACGATTGGCAATCCTACGTTCATTCGGGGAACCGGATTTCCCTTTCGTTCCGGGAAGACCACCTGAAGATCTTGAACTGAAGTTTTTCAATTTCCATTACACAGTAGGAGGAGACAATGAAATCGAACTCGAAAATGATCTGCGCCGCGGTGCTCACGTGCTTGTCAACTGCGGCTTTTGCCGGTGCGCTCACCACCGTCAACTACGGCGGGGCAGACGGTAATGCTCAAAAGGCGGCATGGGTGGACCCGTTCTCGAAGGAGAGCGGCATTGCGACGAACGCCATTCAGTACACGGGCGAGATGGCGAAGGTAAAAGCAATGGTCGAGGCCAGGAATGTCACGTGGGATGTCGTAGAGGTCGAGTCGGCGGACGTCGGTCGCGGGTGCCAGGATGGTCTCTTCGAGAAGCTCGACTGGTCGAAGATCGCCAGCAAGGGTGACCTGATGGCCGGGGCTGCGACACCTTGCGCAGCGGGAACGTTTGTGTGGTCGACCGTACTCGCGTACAACCCCGCGCTGAGCAGGAGCACGCCGCACGGCTGGAAGGACTTCTGGGATGTGAAGAAATTCCCGGGAAAGCGGGGAATGAAGAAGGAGGCCCGCTATAACCTGGAATTCGCGCTAATGGCGGATGGGGTGGCACCGAAGGATGTCTACACCGTACTCAGCACACCCACAGGGGTCGAGCGGGCGTTCAGGAAAATGGACGAACTCAAACCCCATATTCAGTGGTGGGAAGCTGGCGCTCAGCCTCCGCAGTTCCTGATTGCGGGAGATGTTGCCATGTCGACTGCTTATAACGGGCGCATCGACGCAGCGGAACGGGAAGGGAACAAAAATCTCGCCATTGCCTGGGATCAAAGTATCTACGAACTGGATTTTTTCGTTATTCCGAAAGGTTCGAAGAACAAGGATACGGCCCAAAAATACATTTCGTATGTACTGAAGCCTCAGCCGCAAGCCGCGTTCGCGCAGCAAATCCCGTATGGCCCAACCAACAAAGCGGCGCTTAAATTGCTTGACGCCGCGACTCTGGCAGCGCTCCCCAATTCAGCTCAGAACGGTAACACAGCTATTCCTAATAGCGTCGAATTCTGGACCGACCATGGCGATGCGCTTGAGCAACGCTTTACAGCGTGGGCCGCCAGGTAACGGAAACGGAGGATGCATGAGTACCATCACTTCTCAGCAACAGAGCTGGGACACGCGTAAGCTCAAGAGGTCGCTGCGAGCCGTGCAATTCCGCAAGGAAGTTGTTGCGTTTGCGCTGGTAGCTCCGCTTGCTATCTTTATTCTGCTGGTGTTTGTGATGCCGGTTGCGTCGATGATCTCGCGATCGGTTCAAAATCCCGAGGTGGTCGATGCATTGCCGAAAACGACCTCGGCATTGAGACGTTGGAATGGCAAGTCGCCCGTTCCCGATGACGCTTACCGTGCGTTGGTGCTCGACGTGGAAAGCAACGGAGGAAATAACGATGCGGGCACCGCGGCCGGTCGCCTCAACGGCCAGAAGGATGGTTTCCGCTCGTTGTTTTACAGGACGACCAGCGCGCTTCCCTTCGGCGATAACGATGCAGCGATTTCCGCGCAGGAGATGAAGAAACGCCTGATCGAAATCGATCCACGCTGGGGTGACGCGAGTTACTGGCGGGCGATAGCCAGCGAGTCGTCCCGTTACACAAGCCAGTATCTCCTTGCCACGATCGACTATCGGGAAAGTTCCGATGGTCGGATCGTGCCGGTCGATAACGGCGCATCGGCATATCGCTCCGTGTTCATGCGGACCTTTGAGATCAGCGGATTCGTGACGCTCGCGGCGCTTTTGCTGGGTTATCCGCTCGCCTACTGGATCTCAATTCTGCCAGCTCGCAAGGCGAATCTCGTGATGATCCTGGTGCTTCTGCCGTTCTGGACATCGATCCTCGTTCGCATTTCTGCATGGATCGTGATTCTGCAGGGCGAGGGCCTCGTCAACAAGGCGTTGATGGCGTTGCACGTAATTTCGAAACCGTTGCCGCTCCTGTTCAACAGGACGGGGGTGCTGATCGCCATGACCCACATCCTCTTGCCATTCATGATTTTGCCGCTCTACAGCGTGATGAAATCTGTCCCGGCAAGCTATACAAAGGCTGCGATTTCGCTGGGGAGCCACCCCTTCGGAGCATTCTGGAAAATCTATGTGCCGCAGACGCTTCCTGGCGTGGGGGCGGGTGGTCTGCTGGTGTTCATTACTGCACTGGGCTACTACATCACCCCCGCCCTGCTCGGCGGGGCAGGTGATCAGATGGTCAGCTACTACATCGCATATTTCACCAACGTGGCGCTGAATTGGGGGATGGCGTGCGCGCTCGGTGCAGTTCTCCTTCTCGTGACGCTGATTCTCTTTGCGCTCTATCGAAAGATCGTCGGAACAGAAATAAAGGTGGCCTAGCATCATGAAAACCAGCATGCCGCGTTTCGCGCCCTACGTGTCGACGCCGGAAATCGTTTGGCATTACGCCTTGCGATCGGCGAACGTCCTGATTCTTGTGTTTCTGATTCTGCCTATTCTGGCGATCATCCCGCTTTCGTTTAACGAGAACTCGTTTCTCGTCTATCCGATCCATGGGTTTTCGTTCAGGTGGTATCACGACCTGTTCACGTCGACGGACTGGGCACGGGCCGGAGCCAACAGCCTCATCGTGACGCCGATCGCTACGATAGTCGCGACCATACTCGGGACGCTGGCCGCACTAGGATTGAACAGGGCTTCGTTCAAGGGCAAAGGGTTGCTGGTCGCCGTCCTGATCTCCCCGATGATCGTCCCGGTGATCGTCACAGGAGTGGGGATGTATCTGTTGTTTGCCCGCTGGGGATTGGCCGGGACCTATGCCGGCCTGATTTTCGGGCATGTAGTGATCGCCGCGCCGTTTGTCGTGATCACGGTAAACGCAACGCTTGCCGGCTTCAACCAGAATTACGTACGAGCCAGCCTGAGTCTGGGCGCGTCGCCGGTCCGAACGTTCTTCCGGGTTACTTTGCCGATCATCGCGCCCGGTGTGATTTCCGGAGCGCTGTTTGCGTTTGCTACGTCGCTGGACGACGTCGTGATCACCATGTTCATCGCCGGCCCGACGCAGGGAACGCTCCCGCTTCAGATGTTCATCGGGATTCGCGAAAACATCACACCCACCGTGGCTGCGCTTGCGTCAATTTTTATCGTCTTTTCAAGTCTGCTGCTTATCACCATGGAATGGTTGCGGTCCAGATCCGTAGCAAAGCAGACGTCGACCTGACGTTGTCGGCACCCGTGCATCGGATGTTGTCAGAGCGACAGGGTGCCAAAACGGCCAGTAATCGATATGCACAGATACAAGGAGGCCAGATGTCGGAAGGAACAATCAAAGGAACCAGCTCGAAGCAGTCAGTGGGTGAATTCGACTATATCGTGATTGGCGCAGGTACGGCGGGTTGCGTGGTCGCAAGCCGTTTGAGCGAAGATGAAGACGTGTCGGTACTGCTGATCGAGGCAGGTGGAAAGGATGACTACCATTGGATTCATATCCCGGTCGGCTATCTCTACTGCATTGGAAATTCGCGGACCGATTGGCGCTACAAGACGTGCGTTGAGGCAGGGCTGAACGGCAGGGCGTTAGCCTATCCGCGAGGCCGGGTCCTTGGCGGCTGCTCGTCGATTAACGGCATGATCTACATGCGCGGTCAGAGTGAGGATTACGACGAATGGGCGCGCATAGCCGGCGATTCGTCATGGCGGTGGGAGTCTGTCCTCGAGACGTTCAGGAAGAGCGAGGACTTCCATGGTGATGCAAGTGGTGCTCACGGTGCTGGCGGCCCGTGGCGTGTGGAGAAGCAGCGATTGAAATGGGACATTCTCGAGACATTTTCCCAAGCCGCGCAACAGACAGGTATACCAGCGACGGACGATTTCAATAGAGGCGACAACACAGGGGTCGGGTATTTTGACGTCAATCAAAAACACGGCGTCCGGTGGAATGCGTCGAAAGCCTATCTTCGACCTGCAGCACAGCGCGGGAACCTGACGGTTCTCACGAATGCGCAGATGCGACGACTGATGTTCGAGAATAACCAGTGTACCGGAATCGAGTTCCGCCTCGGCGACGAGCCGCGTGTGGCGAGAGCGCGGCGCGAAGTGATTCTCTGTGCAGGGGCCGTCAATTCTCCCCAATTGCTGGAATTGTCGGGAATCGGAAGTGCCGATCGGCTGGCAAAGCATGGAATTGGGGTGGTCAAAGATCTTCCGGGTGTCGGCGAAAATCTGCAGGATCATTTGCAGTTACGCATGGCATTCAAGGTGGAGGGCGTACGGACATTGAACACCCTCAGCGCTCACTGGTGGGGAAAACTCAAGATCGGCCTCGAATATGGAGTGTTCAGGAGTGGGCCGATGGCGATGGCGCCGTCGCAGCTCGGCGTGTTTGCAAAGTCCGATCCGAATGATGGAACGCTGACTCGACCTGACGTTCAGTACCATGTACAGCCCCTGTCACTCGAACGGTTCGGAGAACCGTTGCATCGGTTCGACGCGTTCACCGCGTCCGTCTGTCAGTTACGGCCGTCGTCACGGGGCAGCGTGCACATCACATCGAGTGATCCGGCGATGGCACCGAGAATCGCGCCCAACTACCTTTCGGCCGAGGAGGACCGTCATGTCGCGGCAAACGCGCTGCGACTGACTCGGCGCATTGTGTCGGCGCCCGCGCTTGAGCGGTTTCGGCCACAGGAAATTCTCCCTGGAATCCAATTCCAGACCGAAGATGAATTGCGGCATGCGGCCGGCGACGTGGGAACAACCATCTTTCATCCGGTCGGAACGTGCCGAATGGGTATGGCGGACGATCCGGACTCCGTGGTCGATTCCCGTCTTCGGGTGCATGGTGTGAACGGCTTACGGGTGGTCGACGCTTCGATCATGCCGACGATCACATCGGGCAACACCAACTCGCCAACATTGATGATCGCAGAGCGAGCGAGTGAAATGATTCGCATGGATAGAAAGCGGGAAGCCAAGCCGGCGGGGCATATGCACGGCGTTGTCGAGGTGAGCATAAGCCCGAACGTGGATCTAGCGTGATAGGAAACAGGAGGTGCGTGTGTTCAAGGGAATTCTGATTGAGAAGGATGCGACAGGTTGCCACGCAACACTGAAGGACATCGACGAGTCGCAATTGCCCGACGGAGATGTAACGATCCGGGTGAGTTACTCGACGCTCAACTATAAGGACGGGCTCGCCATAACGGGCCGCAGTCCAGTAGTACGGAAATTTCCGATGTTGCCGGGCATCGACCTGGTCGGTGTTGTGGAGGACAGCTGTCATGTCGACTATCGGGCGGGCGATCAGGTTCTGCTCAATGGCTGGGGCGTCGGCGAGCAGCATTGTGGCGCTCTTGCGCAAAAGGTGTCACGTCCGCGCGGTGATGTCCTGTTCGGCCGGGCGGCTATCGCGAAGGATCTGGCTCGATGATGCTTCTGGACTCAGCCGCCAAGACGGACGTCGATTTCGGCGCGACGCTTGTCGCCGAACTCCTGTTTGCCCCTACCTACGTTCGTCACGTTGCCATACTGACGCGAGAAGCCCTCTCAGATCGGCTCTACCTGCCAGTGGACAAACTGCTTGCTGTGCATCGGCCGTCGGCACGCCCAATGCGGCGAAGACCGGCGTGTCGAGGCCGATCAATCGGGCCGGTCGATGCGCGATTTGTCAGCCATCGTCAATCAGGCGACAAACTGGCACTGCGACGCCGGCGTGCGCGTGTCCATGTTGCGACCGCGGTTCATGTGGTCGTCGACCTCAGCGGCGCAGCCGAGCATGCGTGGATACAGGAAGATCGTGAACGCCGCAGTCTCGAGCGCCGCGCCGGTATATCCGCCGCTGCGATACGGCTGCCACAGCATCCTCAGCAGTAGCGCGGCAATGACCGCGTCGACGTTGACGCAATAGACGTTGCGCGACACGCCTGCATCGAACAAGGTTTGCACCAGCGTGCCGTAGAACTCGTGGAAGATGTTGTATTCGTTGCGCCCGGCCATCAGCTCGCGAATGAAGACCTCGCGCGGATCGTAGTTGACTGGTTTGTCCTTGAAGACCGGGTGATTGACGCCCGGAATCTTCTGGATGTCGAGGCTCCCGGTGTTCTTCTTGTTCGACTTGTAACGAGCGTAGGCCTCGACGTACTTCAAGGCCAGCGCCTTCAGGTCGATACCATGGTTGGGATCACCCGGATCGACCAGGCCCGAGTCCTTGAACTGCTCGATCAGGAAGGCAATACCTTCGTAGCCGTTGCCACCGTGGGTGTAGCCGGTGTGAGTGAGAAAGCCGACCAGGCCCTTGTTGAGCTGCACCCGCTCGGGGTCCTCGGGTCCATCGGCCGAGACCGCGCCCTTGGCGCCTTGGGCCGAGATCGTGCCTGGCCCGTTGGACAGCAGCAGCCCCACCAGTACCTGGAAAGCGAACAGATCGGCTGGCTGGGGTGCGAAGCCAAGCAGCGCGACGAACGCCACTTCGCTGACCGGCCGGTTCTGCAGGATCTCGCTCGTCGCGATACCGCAGAAGCTGTCTGGCTGATGCTGATCCGCGTTCACCGACGCGCCGATCAAGGCGCCGAACAGGCGCAGCCACCACGGCAGGCTTTCAGCAGTCAGACGCGAGACGCGTTTGCGCAGCAGCGGCCCCCACGCCAGGGTAGCGCTGATCGCGGCGAGCACGGCATCAGCCGTGGGATGGCCGGGTAGTCCTTGCAGGTAACGCAGGAAGACCGACTTCGCGCCTCTGGCGCGCAGGCCCTCAAGCATCGCCTCGGCGCGGGCGTCGGGGTCAGCGCGGACGAACAGGACAGGGTCATCCACCTTGATCCGGCCCAGATCGAAGCTTTCGTCCAGCGCGTCGCTCATGCCGGCCGCCATGAAAGCGTCAATGAGCGCCCGCGTGGCCTGGCGCGCCTCGCCCTGGCAGCGTGGCCCCAGGATGCTGGCAGCAGCGGCCAGCACCGTGTTGGGCGCATTGCCGGCCTCGCGCGCGGCCTGCGCCGCGGCGAGGGCCGGCTGACCGACCAGGTTGAGACCGGCGCCGATGGCGACATTGATCAGGCGCCGGTCGTTCTCGCCGCCGGGCTCGTGCAATAGCGCCAGGCTGACGTTGGCTTCGAGCGGGTACTGTGCGGCGTCGAGCATCGATACGCCATACAGGCTGGTGACCTGGCTCTTCGCGTCCATCTGCGAGGCGCCCGAGGCGTCCTTCAGCGTCTGGCGCGGCGGCACCGCGCCGATCTGCCGGTTCAGCGCCGTGATCTGTTCGTTATACGGCGCGCTCGCCTCGACGACAGGCAGGTCGAGCTCGGGCGGCAACGTCAGACCGTGACTCGCGCCGAACCACGGCTTGAGCGCGAGATTGCCCTCTGACGCGAAGTCGGGCCGGCAGGCGTTCTCGCCCATCACCGCCGTCAGTGCGGCCGGAATGTGGGCGATGTTGGTCACGAGTGCGCCCTTGGCCGAGAACACGGGATGCTCGGGCGTGAAGATGCCGTCCACGCCGAACTTCTCCATGAACCAGCCTTCCTTGCTGAGGGCGTCGTCGGCACCGCCGGCCATGGCGCCGGCATGCCCGACCGCGCGGGTCAGCTTGGATTTCCAGCGTCCGACCACGCAGGCCACCACCGGCTTGGTGAAGGTGGCGTCGAGCTCGTAGTAGCCGCCGGGCTCGACATAGAGCACCGCCGCCTTGCTGCGTGCATCGTTGGAAAGCGCAAAGGCGAACTCGGGTGCCGCGAAATGGATATAGACATCCTTGCCGCAGGAAATCGAAGTGGTGGTGCCCCAGCCGGCCATGCGCAGATAGGTCGCGATGGTGGTGGTGAAGTTGCCCGAGTTGGAGAAGATCGCGATCGAGCCGCGGCGCAAGGCTTCCTCCGGATGGTCGCCGCCCAGTGCGCCGCCGATCCGAACCTGGTTCCAGGCATCGGCCACGCCCAGGCTGTTGCCGCCGAAGATGTCGATGCCGTTGGACTGACCCATCGCGCGGATCTCGCGCGAGTCGTGCACGGCCAGCTTCTCGGTGACGATGAAGATCTTCTTCAGATCCGGATTCACCCGGATCAGTTCGGCCACGCCGTCACGCGCCGCTGCGGGCGGCAGGTAGATCACACCGCAGTTGAAGCGGTGACCGTCGTTGATGCCTTCCAGCACGTTGTTGTAGACCGGCACGTTGCCGAGAGACGTCTCCAGCACCTGGCCGCGCTTGCCCGGCGCGGTGCCGAACACGACGTTGCCGCCCGAATAGACATGGCCGACCGGTGTCACGTCGCTCGACTCGCCACCCAGGATATTGAGCACGCAGACCCGGTCTTCACGTGTGGCCACCTGGGCGAGCGAACTGATGCCGACGAAATACTTGAAATCGCCTACGCCTTGCTTGTACATGACATGCTCCTTACGCGTGGGCAAGCTTCAGGCGGCCTGGTTCGCCGCGATGCCGAGCCGGGCGGCGACCTGTTCGCGGCCACTGGCTTTCATCCACGCATCGACTTTCTGCGCGTGCAGCACGACTTCGCTCATATCGGAGTCGAAGCCGAAAAACCGGTACGGCAGGCCGAGCGCATCGAGGGTGTCGCGCATCGCGCCCATGCCGCGCACCAGGTTCGGGCCGCCACGGCCGATCACGACGTAAAGCGGCGTCGCGCCATGCCGGCTGAAGTGCTCGCGCAGCGCATCGGCCATCGCGCGGAAGGTCTCGAAGATGTCGGTGTTGTTCGACTTGCCACCAATGATGAACAGCACATTGGTCTGTTTGATCCAGTGTTTGAAGCAGATGCGTGCGACCTCTTTCATCTTCTCGTAAGGCGGGTTGCCGCCAAAGTCCGAGGAGATGATGGCGTCGTCGCCCAGCATCTGCGTGACGAGCGAATTGGCGCCGCCGCCGAAGGTTGGCGCGAGGATGGTCCCCGCGGCGTTGATCACGTAGACGTCGCTCTGGCCCTGGTAGGTGCGAAGCTGATTGATTTCCTGCTCGAAGTCGGAGTAGTCGACCGCGAACAGGCTCGCCGGCAGGTTCAGACGCCGCCAGCGCGGATCGTCGCGATCGAAGCCGCATTTGAAGTCGCAGGCCACGGGTGTCATGCGGCCCTTCTTATCCTCCCGCATGCGGATCGGATTCAACTCCAGCGTCGTCATGCCGTAGTCGTGGTACAGCTCCCACAGCTTGGGCAGGTGCTGCACCAGCGGCGAAATGATCTGCTTGGGGGCCCCGAGCGCGGACAGCGCATTGGCCACGACGAAGGCTTTCAGCCCCGTGAGCGGATCGAATGGCACCTGCGCCACCTGGCTCCGTTCGAGCTCCTCGATGTCGACGCCGCCGTGGTGGGTTAGCGTCATCGTCGGCGCACGGAAATGCGTCGAGTCGGTGATCGAAAAGTAGACCTCGTGCTCGGCCGGCACGCCAGCCTCGAAGGTCACGCCGTTGGCCTTGGCCACCGTGTTGCCGATGCGGTGCTCGACGAAGTACAGACGCTCCTTTTCCTTCAGCGCGGTCTTCAGGTCAGCGGCCTTGCCGATCAGCCCGGACTTGCCCTTCTTGCCGACGCCGCCCTTGAACACCGGCTTGATGAACACCAGACCATGCTTATCGATCATGGCGCGGATATCTTCTTCGCTGGCGTCGGGGCCGAGCACTTCAGTGGTCGGGAAGTCGACGAACTGGAGCATTTTGGCTCCGTACAGCATACCGGTGACTTGCATGGTGACCTCGCGGTGGAGAGGTACTGGCTGGACAACGCGCGACAGGACAATCAGCACGGTCGTCACGGTAATCGCCCCGCCGATCCGGATCGCCCTCGGGCGAACGGCATCAGCGTCACGCGATTGGCCGCCGTCAGGACGCGCTTGCCGATCTACGCAACTGTGAGACCGAAGAAGGCAAACCTTACTATCCCCATACGAAGGTACTCGTCGGAGACGCGGTTGGCGATCGACCGATAATTCTGCTTATACAGTTCGCTATCGACTTTCTGGATTGTCAAAGACACGCCTCATGCATGCCGTGACGGCTGAACGGGTTGTCCGCAGCTTGGCAGAAGTCCGCGCTTAATAGCAACTGCGCGTAGCATTCAGAGCCTAGCACTGCGTGCGCAGCGCGGATAGCGTGTCTACCCCTACCGCACAGTCGTCAAACGGCCCCTATAGCGCCTTGCCAGTACGCGCCTCTGCACGAGTCTGGCGGAAGATTGCGGGGCCAATGGCGAAAGTTCGTGCTGAGAAGTATGCTGAATATGCATGGTCACCGTTCATGGTGCGCCCCGCAGACGCAATGGCATCTACCGCGGCGCGGCGTTACTGAAATCGGCAATCGAAAAGCGACAGAAGCGCGGTGCACAGGTGGGATCGGATTGACGCTGTTAGCGGTTCGTTTTCAAAGTGCGGTGCCGTTGGGTCAGCAAGGCAAATGCTCCGGACCTGCCGGCTCACAAGCCAGACAGACAAACGCAAGGAGACAGTAATCATGAACCCTTCAGCCAGCATGGTGGCAGATGCACCCAAACCGTCCCGCTCCAAGGTCGGCGCCGTTTTGCGCGTCACCAGCGGTAACTTCCTCGAACAGTTCGACTTCTTTCTGTTTGGCTTTTACGCCACCTACATTTCGAGGGTGTTTTTTCCGTCGAGCAGCGAGTTTGCCTCGCTGATGTTGACGTTCGCCGTGTTTGGCGCAGGCTTCCTGATGCGGCCGTTAGGCGCCATCGTGCTTGGCGCCTACATCGACGAAGTCGGCCGTCGCAAGGGCCTGATCGTGACGCTGTCGCTCATGGCGAGTGGCACGATACTCATCGCCGCGGTCCCCGGCTACGCAACGATCGGCATGCTGGCGCCGGCACTGGTGCTGATCGGCCGGCTGCTACAGGGCTTCTCGGCTGGCGCCGAACTGGGCGGCGTGTCGGTCTATCTGGCTGAAATGGCGACGCCAGGTCACAAGGGCTTTTATACGAGCTGGCAGTCGGCAAGCCAGCAGGTCGCGATTGTGGTTGCAGCGGGGCTAGGCTATGGACTCAACAGCTGGATGTCCGCGGCGAGTATCGGTGCGTGGGGCTGGCGCATCCCGTTCTTTGTCGGCTGCGCGATCGTACCGTTCCTGTTCGTGTTGCGCCGTTCGCTACAGGAAACCGAGGAGTTCAAAGCGAGGCAGCACCGTCCGAAGACAAAGGAAATCCTCGCGACGATGATGGCGAACTGGCAAATCGTGTTCGCCGGCATGCTGCTGGTTGCGATGACGACCACCACGTTCTATCTGATTACCGTCTATACGCCGACGTTCGGCCGGGCCGTCCTGAAACTTAGCACCGCCGACAGTCTCGTCGTTACGCTGTGCGTTGGCGTTTCCAATTTCATCTGGCTGCCGATTGGCGGTGCGCTGTCGGATCGTATTGGACGCCGGCCGCTTCTGATCGGTATCACGGTGCTTGCCATTTTCACAACCTATCCGGCGCTTTCGTGGCTGGCGGCAGCGCCGAGCTTCCTCCGGATGCTGCTCGTCCTGCAGTGGCTCTCATTCTTCTTCGGCATCTACAATGGGGCAATGGTCGTCGCGCTGACCGAAGTGATGCCGGTAAGTGTCCGCGTGGCAGGGTTTTCGCTGGCATACAGTCTCGCGACGGCGCTCTTCGGCGGATTTACACCCGCGGTGTCGACATTTCTGATTGAGGTCACGCATGACAAGGCTGCACCGGGCTACTGGATGAGCTTCGCCGCGTTGTGCGGGCTGGTTGCGACGCTTGTGCTGTATCGTCGCGGTGGCGCGGTGGAACGTTCGGCGAAAGTGGTTTGACGGTAGCCGGTAGCTCAGGCGATAGACGTCATTCCCGAAGCACGGCGTCGAAGTGGTGACGCCTTCAACTAATGGAATGGACGCCCCCACCCGAAACGGCATCAATGTGCCAAAGTGGTCGGTGTCGTAACACCACCTGATCGGAGAGAGCGTCCATTCCATTAGTTGAAGCAGATCCTCGTGCGTAAGCGACGATAGCGGTTTGCCCAGCTGGACGATCGCCCACGGCAACAGCCGCCCGGCTTCCTTGCGGTAGTTCTCGAAGGTGGTTTTTGTGTCGACCACGCGTGCGAGCCATACGCGTATTACATTGAGATCGTCGACTGCTATGATCTGCAGCGGCCGTTCGCGCGGTTGGTGCCGTGTCGTCCATCGAGTTCGGCCGGCAATTCGACCGCATCAAGCGGACGCGGTACGATCAGGGTCGTTTTCATGGTCGAGAGCGCGGCGGGTCCAGTTTCGGGGTGTCAAGCAATGGTTGTCGCATCTGTGCCGCATCATTTCAACATTATAAGGATAACGTCAAAATTGTTGAGAGAGGGCGTAGAGAGCAGAGCGGTTTATGTAGACTTCCTAAGAAACCCAACTTCACGTTGGCGAGCCCTGAGGTTGCAGTGAATATCCAAATTGCGCCGCGCGGCGATGAAGCTGCTTGATAACACGGTCCCTGTACTGCTGTTCGTAATGATCAGCGCCCGGGTCGCGGTAGTCCATACCGTAGCGCATCGCGTTATAAAACAGGACAGCGATCTTGCGCGCCGTCGCGGTCACGGCCTTGGCATTCCCGATCCGGCCGGCAAGGCGTCGGTAGAATGCGCCAAGCGCGGTATTGCTTCTTCCGGCTCTGGTGCAAATGGCTGGTCAGGCCGAGATTTTTCCAATAGATATGGATACCTTATCGATTGAACAGGACAGCATTCCAGACAGCGAGCGCAGCTGTATCTTCAAGCCCGAGCATGGAGAAGTTGAACTGACCCTTGCGAATGCGATGCATCAATTCGATGCCTGAAATCGTGGTCACGGCATTCCTGAATCGTTTGAAACCGAGCATCACGTTCGTTCTGGACTTGATGTTTCGATGGTCCTGGTCGGGTAGCCGTACCGCATTGCTGCGGCACGGCCCCCTAAGAACCGTACGTGCGCCTTTAGGAGCATACGGCTCAAGCCTCTACAAAGGCATCTGTCGACACCCGGTGGCACAACTTCTACTCAGGCGTATTGCGGATTTCTACGGCAATTGAGATGGTGCACTTGAAGGTTGCTTGCTGCATCCGACCCGCCGTCAGTTTGCTTCACAATATGCGTAACACCCCAGCGGGTGTTCATTGTGATGGGCTGCTGACAGTTGGAACACATGCCATCTTGCCTTACCCAGACGCGGTACAGCTTACGGCGACCGCGCGCCGAGTTCAGCATCTTCTGGCCCCATCGGGATTCGAAGTATGGTGCCCATTGCGGATCGTGCGGATTGGCGCCCGCTCGGATCTTGATATGCCGTTTTATTGGCGTGTCCGATTCCTTCAGCAAGGTGACCTCTCTTGTCGTACCATCCTCTTTTTTTTCTGTGGCGGCAAATACCCAGTCCCGGAAACCTTTGGTCTTGAAGTATTTGAGCTTCACCCATCGGGCTCCTTTTTTAGGGTGCCTTCTTACCGCCCATCGCCATAGCATTGACCAGACCTCGTGATCAACCCGATCGAAGGCTTTCTTGGCGACTACATGGCTATGGTAATTCGCCCATCCTCGTAAAACAGGATTGAGCAGCCTTATCAGGCTCGCCTGTTTAGCCGTCTTGTTGGCCTTGATGATTTCACGGACTTTGCCAAGATGCGCCTTGACGTTCGCTTTCGACGGTTTCATCAGTAGCTTGCCGTTGTACTTGCGAATGTTCCATCCGAGGAAATCAAACCCATCCTTGATGTGCGTTATCCTGGTCTTTTCTGGCGATAAGACCAGCCCGCGTTCCGCCAGAAATTCAGCGACTGCCGGCCTGACCTCATGTTCCAGCCACTCTTTCGAGTGGCCGGTAATGATGAAGTCGTCCGCGTAACGCACCATGTTCATTTTCAGACTCCTCTGCCTCGCTCGCGGGAATTTTTCCGCTAGCATTGCTTCGAGGCCATCGAGCGTCATGTGGGCTGCCACCGGTGAAATGATTCCCCCTTGCGGGGTGCCGGCGTCAGTGGGGAAGAGTTCGTTTAGATACACGTATCCCGCTTTGAGCCACTTCTTTAGAATCACCTTGTCCGTGGGGATATTGGCGATCATCCAGTCGTGGGAGATTTTGTCGAAACAGCCCTGGATGTCGGCCTCCAGCACCCATTCCGCGCTCGCCTTTTTTGCCAGAGAAATGAAGCATTGTCCTCCAGCGTCAGCAGTAGAACGTTCCGGCCTGAACCCATAAGAATTCAGATCGGCGGTGGTTTCCGCAACAGGTTCCAGCGCCAGCAGGTGCAGCGCCTGCATGGCGCGGCATTCCATCACGGGTATGCCGAGCGGCCTCGTCTTGCCGTTTTTCTTCAGAATAAAAACCCTCCGAAGTGGAAGGGGCGAATAACCCCGCCTCTTCAACGACGCAACCGCGTTGATCTTTGCCGCCGGTGTTTTCCACGTTACCTTGTCCACACCGGGGGTGTTCCTGCCTTTGTTTTCAGTCACCCGCTTCACGGCCAATGCACGGCCGCTGAACGAGTGGGTCAGCAGCCATTGCAGGGCTTTCACCCTGTTATGCCGGCCAGCCTGTACGGCCTTCACCATACGCGTCTGCAGCCTTCTTACCTGGCGTTGAACATTGGCCCAATTGATGCCGTCCCACGTCACGCCGGAAGGTGCACGCGCCCGTGTTGCTGCACTCATTTGCTTTCCTCCCGTATAGATGGTTCTGCAAACTCTCTGGTGAGGAGAGACCATGAGGAAGTCTGCCCGCTTTCGCGTCGGGTGATGTTGCAACCCGTATCCCGTCCATTACAGCCGGGCATTCGCTTTTTCCCCGTTCCTGTGCCCGCACCGCCATGGGCAGACCTCGCAGTCTGCTGTCCCCGAAGGGAGTGATACGGGGTTTCCACGTTTCGCTTATCGAAGTACGTCGGGTTAGGTGCCTGCTCTGGGCCGGGAGGTATATGGGTCACGAAAGCGTAATCGAAAAACGCTGTTCCCACCTCCGGTACCGTTTTGGTTCGAGCGCAATAGCCATTTCCGCTCGTTCAATCTAACGACCCTATTGCAGATTCAAATGGTTTCACCATACCGACTATCTGGCACTCATCCGGCGTATGGCTGCCAGAAGGGTACGCCTCTCGCGATTAATACCCCGCGCCTTGCGGCGCTTCGTTACGTTGTCAGAGCCGCTCTTGATTCAGGCTCCTAGATTCACCAGGTGACACCGGTGGTTCACTCCTTCTATACCGCGAGAAGTGAGAACAACTTCTGTAAGCGACCTCGTGTCGCACCTCGATCAGATTGTTCACGTACTTCGAGGACCGGATATTCGTGTCCTCAGGCAGCAGGCCATCGGCCTTCATCTCGCGCACGGCGCGGTGCGAGGCGGCATACCCATCGAGCGTGATCGTCTCCGGCGGCTGGCCCTGATGTTTGATTGCCTTGCTGAAAAAGGCTTTGGCCGCGGCCACGTCGCGCTTCGCTCTGAGCATGAAGTCTACCGTCTGGCCGGCTCGATCTACTGCACGGTACAGATAAACCCATTTGCCACGAACCTTCAGGTAGGTTTCGTCAACACGCCATGACCGCCCTGTGGGTATGCCAAAACGATTCCAACGCTTGACGAACTCCGGCGTGAAGCGCTTCACCCAGCGCATGATCGTGGTGTGCACCAGCGACAAACCGCGTTCGGCCATCATCTCGACGATATCGCGCAGGCTGAGCTTGTAGCGAAGGTACCAGCGCACGCAGAGAATGATGATCTCCCGATCAAAATGCCGCCCATCAAACAACGCCTCCAGGCCTTTGCGCTTGCTCATCACCGATCACCAGATTGTTAGGCTGGATACTTTAACCGATTCGCCGAGCCTATTTACACCAGAACCCGCTTGTGCGCCTCATTGAAGGATGCCCACGGAATCGGCATTCCGCCGACATCCGTCGGCGGCGGGTTGTTGAACGACGGCAAAACATCGCGCAGTTGCGGATTCTGTGGGACGGGCTCGGAAATCGCAGCGGGCGTCGAGTTGATACTTCCTTGCAAGGGGCGGTCCGGGTTGCCGAATTCGGCGGCCTTGGCGGCGGCCGTTGCACCGAGTGCCACAGCACCTGCGGCCGCCCGGCTAGTACACTGCGACGTTTCAGGTCAGTCATGGTTGCTATCTAATCAGTATTCCTATTGAATAATTCCAGGTGGTCAGGATGAACTCCTGTACGACAAAGGTGTGGGCGGGATCCGGCATTGGCTTGTGCTGCGGTGAGTCCTCGCTCAATCTGGAGGGCTCCCCGCAGAATCGGGACGTCGCCATCCGCTCCGTGCGACAAATATTAGAAACGTGCGGCGCAAATGAACAATCAGGATTTCTTTGAAGAAGCCATAAGAACATCTGATGCACGCTACATTCAAATGGCACTACGATGAGCGCAAGACCTGGGGCAGATTGCTGTTGAGTTCATTGCATATGAAAGGAGTTTGATCATGGGTAGCCTTAGCATTGCGCACTGGCTGATCGTCCTGGCAACCATTGCGCTGGTTTTCGGCACGAAGAAGATCCGCAATCTCGGCTCGGACCTTGGCGGAGCGATCAAGGGTTTCAAGGAAGGCATGCAGGAAATCGAACCGGTTACTGCAAACACCGCCGCGAAAGAGGCGCCGGTGGCCGCGCACATCGACGTGCGGGATCCCTCTGCCGTCTCGCAACACTGACCCATGCATGTGATTGAATTCGCAACAGTCTGGAGGGACGATTGCCATGTTTGACATCGACATTTCCAAAATGGCCGTCATCGGCACGGTTGCACTGGTTGTGCTCGGTCCGGAACGACTTCCCCGTGTTGCGCGCACCGCCGGCGCGTTACTGGGGCGCGCGCAACGTTACCTGAATGGCGTGCGGGCGGAAGTAGACCGGCAGATCAGGATCGAAGAACTGCGCAAGATGAAAGACGGTATCGAACTGGCAGTGACCAATATGCAGGGTACCGTCGACCGTGCCGTGCGCCAGCATGCTGGTGAACTGCAAGCTGGCGTCGACGCGGCGGCAAGTTTGAAAGAGGTGTCGTCAACCGTCTATCTGCCCTCCGTCCACGACGGTGCGAACGATTTGCAGGCGGATCTATTCAAGGTTCGACCCGCGCAGTGGCCGATGTCGGGGCAGTCCGATGCCTCAATTCACGCGCCTCGCCCGGATGTTGTTTCGTCCATGGCACCAGCGTTTTCCAGCCAGCAGGCGCGGGCAAGGCGGCGCGGTTCGGCATCAGGCGGTCGAGGCGCCGCTGTCAAGCGCACCCGCGTTGTCTCGATGGCCGCCAGCAAGGCGCTGGGACGGAATGGCGGGCGCCTCGCGTGAAGCTTTTGGGTTAGTTGTGCAGCGATCTTCGCGGCGCACGTCGTCCGTTCTTGCTCACAGGCGATGGAGCAAATGTTTGGACTCGTCTCCGCTGTTTTTCAACTGAGTTCTTCAACAAAATCCCAAGCGCGTGGCCACTCACCGTAGCCCGAGGCGGGGTTGAGATGGCCGACAGCGCCGACGTCAACCAGACGGCTGCCCCACGCGCTCGCCAGTCGTGTGACTTCTTCGATCCGCGCGAGGGGATCGTTCGTGCTGGCCGCCACGATGCTCGGAAACGGTAGCCGGGTTCGTGGGGTGGGCAGCCAGCCGTTCTGACGCAACGCATCCAGCGTCGGATAGCCGTCCGGCAGCGGCGTTTCGAAATCGGGCGGCGCGGCGAGCAGCGCGCCTTTGATTTCTCGCCGATGATGTTGCGCCCAGTGCACAGTGATCATGGCCCCGGCACTGTGCGACACGAGCACCACGGGACCGGTGATGCTGGCGAGAGCCTGATCGAGCGCCTCGATCCTTGCCGCGCAGCTCAGCTTGTCGTGTTCCAGCGGCGGCACCACGCGCGCGTTGGGCAGTTTGCGTGCAAGAATCGTTTGCCAGTGATCTTCGACGTGGTCCCGCAGGCCGGGAACGATCAATATGGTGGGTGGCGAAGAAGGTGTCATTGCCAGGGATTGTTGAAAATGTTAATTGCGTATGGCCAGGTCGCGCACTCGATCGAGGCGGCGCGGATCGGCAACGCCAAGGCCGTCCGTCACTGCGGCCACTCGTAAGAGCGCGGCGCTCTTCTGCGACGCGCTGCGCTACATTTTTTCAGGCCAAACAGCCTGACACACTCAAATCACGAAAATGGAGGAGCCCGTAGTTTTTCGAGCCTCCAGATCCTGATGTGCCTGCACCGCGTCTTCCAGGGCATAGCGCTGATTGATCCCGATGCGGATGCGCCCTGCCGCCACGTGGCCGAATAGCTCATCGACCAGTTCTGCCTTCTCGTCCGGATCAGCGATGTAGTCGGCGAGACCCGGGCGGGTCACGTACAGGGAGCCCTTGCGAGCCAGAATTGCCGGATCGAACGGCGGGATTTTGCCGGAAGCGGTGCCGACGCAGACCAGCAGGCCGCGGCGCTTGAGGGAGTCTAGCGAGGACATGAAGGTGGTCTTGCCTACGCTGTCGAAGACCACGGACACACCAACTCCGTTGGTGAGTTCCCGCACGCGCTTGGCCACATCCTCATGACTGTAGTTGATCGTGTGATCGCAGCTGTGAGTGCGCGCCACCTCGGCCTTGGCGTCAGTCGAAACCGTGCCGATCACCGTCAGCCCGAGCAATTTGGCCCACTGCGAAACGATCAGGCCAACACCGCCTGCTGCGGCATGCAGCAGCACAGCGTCGCCCGCCTTGAAAGGATAGATTCGGCGTACCAGGTAGGCGGCGGACAAACCCCGCATGGTCATGGCCGCCGCAGCCTCGCAACTGATGGCCTCCGGCAGCTTGATCAGCGGCGCGGCTGAAATCAGCCGCTCCGTACTGTAGGCGCCTAGCGTGTTGATGAAGCCCGTGTAGGTGACACGGTCGCCGACCGCCAGATGGGTCACGCCGGCACCGATGGCCTCGACCACGCCCGCTGCCTCGTTGCCGAGGCCGCTGGGGAGCGGAACCTCGTAGGTGCCACCGCGGAAGTAGGTGTCGGCAAAGTTAAGCCCCACTGCCACGTGGCGGACACGCACCTCTCCTGGTCCCGGCTCTCCAACTTCAGCGTCCTCAAAACGCAGGACCTCGGGACCGCCGGTTTCGTAGAATTTAACGACTTTCGCCATTTTGTCTCCTGTCGACCAGAGTTGGCGCTTTAGCTGTCGGCCAGAGTTCGCGCTTTAGCGCGTTACTCTGGTCCCATG
This sequence comes from Paraburkholderia sp. BL23I1N1, assembly GCF_003610295.1. Taxonomy (NCBI): domain Bacteria; kingdom Pseudomonadati; phylum Pseudomonadota; class Betaproteobacteria; order Burkholderiales; family Burkholderiaceae; genus Paraburkholderia; species Paraburkholderia sp. BL23I1N1. The sequence goes on along the minus strand of NZ_RAPV01000001.1, from coordinate 6,925,583 downwards.
CAAAGCTCGTTACTCTGGTCCCATGCAAGATAGTTGCGGTTATGTATTGATTGCCGCAGTTCGCCCGCGGCTCGCTAGCGCTTACTTCGTCCTTAATATGTCTTTCGCCCCGGAGACTTCAGGTCGGTTTGCGCAGGAATCCCTGGTTGCCGCCGTTACGATTGGGCGCGAAGCCATTCGCCTGAAGCGTCTCTTCCGCCGTGTCGTAGAAGACCCCAATCTTCATGATCTCTCGTGCCTGTTGCGCTGTCGCGATGGGGCGGCCAAATTCGCCGGCGATACGCACCAACTGCTTGATCTGCTCGACGGAGCTCATCTTGCCTGTGCGGGTCTGATTCCAGAGCACATCCTCGATGCCGCACCGCACATGCAGGCCCAGGGCAATGCCGATCATATTCACGGGCAGCACATTTAGCACCGAACTCTCCACCGTGACCACCGCGCCGTCGGGCGCGGCACGCAGGAAGTTGGCCAGGTTGTAGATGTTCGCCTGATCCATGCCGCCGCTGATAGCCACCCAGTTCATCACCAGGGGGCCCTTGTACACGCCACGGCGAATCATCCGCTCAATCGTTTCAAAGCTGTTGATGTTGTAGCACTGAAACTCACTTTGGATTCCGGCGGCTGTCAGGCGCCGGATGTGCTCTTCGGCCCAGCTGGGATTCGAGGGGACGATCATGTCCTTGTAGGTTGCATAGAGGTGCGGGAATCCTCGCGAAACCCCCTTGAAGTCGTCCATACCGGCATGCTCTGTCACATTCATCTGCGTCGTGTTGACGGTCACAGTCACCTGGTCGGGTTTCGGATCGAGTTCGGCCAGCATATGCCGCGTGTCATCGCTTAGCCATTGGGCGGCCTGGCCCTCGGATTCAGGCGCGAAACTGATGGAGCCGCCCACCTGGATGACCATTTCCGGCACGCGGGCGCGCACCCCGGCGATCAGCTCATTGAACATGGACAGGCGTTTGCTGCCCTTGCCATTGGGTTCGCGCACATGCAGATGCAGCACGGTGGCACCGGCTTCGTAGCAATCCACCGCCTTCTGGATCTGCTCCTCCATTGTGACCGGGATGTCTTCCGGGAAGTCAGAGGGAATCCAGCCCGGCGCATAGGGAGCGGCTGTAATGATCAGGGGCTGCTGGTTCTCAGGATACAGGTGACCGTCAAGGAAGTTCATGATGGATCTCCAAGTTTGAATGTGAATATTTAAGATATCGAACTAAATGGGAAAGCTTTAGAGTCAAATTTGCAGCAGCATCTTCGACACGGCGGTTCGCAAGCGATCCTGTATTTCGTTGAACATGAACATGCGGCTGGAGCCGTTGCCGTCGGCTTCGCGCACCTGCACGTGCAAAACGGTGGCGATCGCGTTGTAGCAGTCCATTGTCTTTGCACCTGAGCGGCCATAGTCACCTGCACATCTCCGTATCGCTGGGCAGCCATTGCGGTCCGTAGGGAGCGGCTTGAATGACCGGCGGCTGCTGGTTTTCAGGCAGCAGAGAATCGTCCATGAAACGCGCGTACATCTTCTTCACGTGGTTGTTGTCTGAGTGTCTGAGGCGGCCAGTGAATCATCTGGCCGGTCGCCACTTCCTGCTTTACATTGCATGCCTGGCACTTGACTTTTCATGACAGTCATCCGCTGCCGCAGGAGCGCCGGGTCATCGACTACCGCAGCCACGATTGCCGACGACGACGACGGAAATCGTGGCTGCCATTCATCGCTTTCCACCCGAATTGTGTCGTTCAGGCGTACCGACGGAGTCGTCGTTCAGTTCGAGCCTCCTGTTGTTATGACCCGATCCCACTGTGTGATGTCATGGTGGGTCGGCATCACCATGCCGACCATGCACACATAGCAAAGCGCTTCATGAGTCATTGGAGTGAGATTTCCTCTCGGGACAAACTCTGCAGCAATCCGCGCCGCGATTCGCCGAGCGGCATGAGTTTTGTTCGCCAATGTCTTCGAAAACGACAACGTCGACCGCATTGGAATTCCTCCGTTCATTGACTTTGCATCGGCCGCGGCAGTGCAAGGCCACTGTGATTCGCAGTGTATCTCCACAAGTTAATAATGTCGACAAAAATAGAGGTGTGGAATTTTTCACCAGATGAGGCAGACGCCTATTGACTCCGACGTTGCGAATCTGGGGGCCGAACGTGATCGCTTGTCGCGAAACCGTCAACCGTTCTGCTTGTCCGGTCGACTCAGTGTAAGTATTAATGTCGACATCAACAATTTTGGAGGATGATCGGCATTGTCAGTACTCAGTCGGCAAGCCGGGCCATTGCAGGAAGGCCGGAATCGTCGGGGCGATCGTCAAGTCACGCATCCCGTCAAAACCAGTTGCCAGGCGTGAAAAAAGGGCGCGACGAAGCAGAAAGTCGTCGTTATTGGGCGGCGCGTATGCGAAGTGGTCGGTCAGGCATTCGGCCCGGTTTGCCCGGTCATCATAAAAAGCGGAGGAGACGCCAATGAAACTGAAGTGGAGCGGAGTAGCGGTACTCGCGGTATTCGCCAGCGCGGCGCATGCGCAGTCGTCGGTCACGTTGTACGGTGCAATCGATTCGGGCCTGTTCTATCAAAGCACGGCGGCGTCGATGTTCGCGCCGAACGCCCACAACAACGGGCACGTATACGGCTTCAAGGACGGCAGCCTCTATGGGAGCTTCTGGGGTATGAAGGGGACCGAGGACATTGGCGGTGGCTACAAGGTCAACTTCAGGCTGCAGGGCGTATTCAACAGCAGCAACGGCAAGCTAGGGCTGGCCGACACAACGGGTGGTACCGCGGTGTTCAACCAGCAGGCGACGGTCGGCCTCTCCGGACCGTTCGGCACGTTCGACGCCGGGCGGCAGTACACGCCGATGATCTACGCGATGGCCGATACCGACGTCCGCGCGGCGCAGTACTTCGGTAGCGTCCTGGGCGCATGGCTCGGGCTGAATCAGGCCGCCGGCTGGCCCGGGACCAACACGAACGTGCCGATCGGCGCGCTGTACGATAGCAACGCGCTCGTCTATCAGACGCCGAAGTTCCACGGTGCGTCGGTCGCGCTGGAGTACGCGCCGGGCGGCGTGCCGGGCCAGATTCAGGGCGGCACGCGCGAATCGGCGGTGCTCAGATATTCGAACTACGGCCTCAATCTGTCCGCCGTCTACTACAACGCTCACGACACGAACCTTGCGACGGCCGCGCCGACCGGACTCGACAACAACCGCTTCTACTATTTCGGCGCGAAGTACACGTTCCGCGGCGTATCGGCGTCGGCGTCGTACGGGATCGGCAAGAATCCGTCGAAAACGAGCCTCGCGGACTACGAAATGATTTCGGGTGGTCTCGGCTATCAGTTCACCCCGTTCCTCAAGGTCACGTCCGGCTTCTACTACCTGAAGGACCGCAACAACTCGGCGAACCATTCGAGTGAATACGCGGTGGGCGCGGAATACAGCCTGTCGAAGCGCACTATCGTTTCTGCGCAGGTCGGGTACGTCGCGAACCGCGGGACGATGAACCAGACGATCATGTATGGGCAGATCGTCGCGCCGGGCGTATCGACCACGGCCGCGATGATCGGTCTGCGTCACAGCTTCTGACGATTTGAAATCGAAACGGAGAACAACGATGAAAACGATGAATGGACTCAGGGTGGCACTCGGCGTTGTGGTCGCCGCGGCGTCGATCAGTGCATGGGCGCAGGACGGCGCGTCAGGGGGGGCATCGGCTGGCACGGCCAGCGCGGCGGTCACCGCGTCTGGCGGTATGACGGCCAAAGCCGCGCGGCAGGCAAATCGTGCGCTGCGACGCAAGGTGTACGCGGCGCTCGCGAAGCGCAAGGAGATCGACGCGGGTGACATCAGTATCACCGCGAAAGGCGGCGCGGTGCTGATCACCGGCACGGTCCCGGAGGCGTCGCAGATCAATACCGTCACCGAGGTCGCGAAGGGCGTAGAGGGCGTGACGTCGGTGACCAGCAAGCTCACGGTGCAGCGGCCGTTCGGCCAGTAGTGAGGCGCGCGCGCCAGTTCTGTTCGAATTGGCAGACTTGCCCCTGGATTTGAACCTGGTTCGCGTCTGCAAACGAGGCATGACCCTTCACGGTCGGCTGGCAGAACCCGCCATCGCATTTCGCGACCAGTCAGGTCCGTGAATAAGGAAATTAATGTCGACATAAATACAGTGATCTGCTATCTTGTTTGTACAGATGCAGGGCAAACAATATTTCACGGTTTCGTAACGCTGCGGCGCCACGCGGCGACGGTGGGTGGGTTAGTGAAATACCTGCCAGATACAAGGAGATACCACTCATGATTAAAGTAGAGAGACTGACCGCTTGCATTGGTGCCGAGCTGTCCGGTGTGAGTCTGGGGGATGCGTCTCGAGATGCATCGCTGTTCGCAGAAATCAAGGCACTGTTGCTTAAGCACCGAGTCCTCTTCTTTCGAGATCAGGATATCTCTCGGGAAGAGCAAGTTTCCTTTGCGCGCCGTTTTGGGAAGCTGGAAGATCATCCAGTTGCGGGAAGCGATCCGGAACACCCGGGTCTCGTGCAGATCTATCGATCGGAAGCAAGAAATCCTTACGAAAACAACTATCACAGTGATGGTCTTTGGCGGCCGAACCCATCTATGGGCGCAGTGCTGCGCTGCGTCGAGTGCCCAGAGGTCGGCGGGGACACCATCTGGGTCAACATGGTGGAGGCTTATAAGCAACTACCAGAGGAGATCAAGAAGCGCATCGACGGATTGAGAGCAAAGAGCAGCATTGAGCACTCGTTCGGTGCGGCGATGGACCCGGAGGAGCGAAGAAAACTGGCGGCGCAGAATCCGGAGGTGGAGCACCCTGTCGTGCGGACGCACCCAGAGACTGGCGAAAAGATCCTATACGTCAGCAGTTTCACGACGCATTTCATCAACTACCACACAGTTGAAAATGTGCGTTACGGTTTGGACAAGACGCCAGGTGCGGGCCTTCTGCTAAGTTATCTGCAGAGCCAGGCATCGATCCCTGAGTATCAGGTTCGTTTCCGATGGAAACCGAACAGTATTGCCGTCTGGGACAACCGGCCAACGCAGCACTACGCAGTAATGGATTATTGGCCTGCTCCGCGGAAGATGGAGCGAGCAGGAATCGAAGGCGATAAACCATACTGACAGTTTGCCTGTCCTCGCGAGGCTCGAGGTGTTCAGGCTCCGGCCGGCGGTCAGGGAATTTTTGTCGACATTACAAAGCTGGAGACTATAATGATCAAAGGATTAAATTCGACGAAAATTCACTCCGCTATCCGCCATGGCCCGAAATAAAACGCAAAACCTTCCCGATCTTTCCGCGCTCCTGACGCCCAAGAATTCACTGATGTTGGCAGTCGAGCGGGCGGTGCTGCGTGGGCAGGACTGGGCGTATGCATCGGTGCCGATTGCCGAGCAGATCGCTGCCCGGCTGGCTGGAGTCATTACGCTCGACCTCGTGAAATCGGGGCAACGCTTGCTGGAGAAGGATATCAGCGAGGTGCTGCACGTCAGCCGTGCTCCGGTGCGCGAAGCGATGCGTATATTGGAGCGGGACCGCCTGGTTGAGTTTCAGGCCAGGCGCGGGGCGATCGTTACGGCACCCGACGAGAATGAACTTCGGGATATTTTCCGGGTGCGCAGCGTGCTTTACGTCACGATGTTGGAGCAGGTGGCGCGCGAAAGCCCGGCCGAGTTCGAGGCGTTACTAACCGCACATATGCCCAAGCTAACCAGGGCGGCCGAGGAGTCGGAAGACGCCTATGCCGTGGAAAGCTTCCTCCTGAATTTCAACACGGTCGATCTGTGCCGCAACCGGCTTCTGGTCGATGTCCTGCACTCCATCTCATTGCGAACCCTGCGGTATGTCCGGCTAGGATTTGTGGCTAAGCCTCAATCGGTTCGCACATCTTTAAAATTCTGGCACGCGTTGCACAAGGCTGCGATCAAGCGGGACAACGAACTACTGCTTTCCCTTGCGGCCTCGCGGCTGGACGACGCGAGAGATGCTGCCGTTCGCGCAATCGCCGCAAATCCGGCAGACAGCCGGCGTGCACGTACTCCAAAGGCGGCGCAGCCCGAAGTCGCAGCCGCCTCTACAAAGCGAGTCGCCCCCCGCGTGCTTAGGACCGTTGAATCCTGATTGCCCGGCGTTCCATGGTTTGGAACGCCGCGTCGAGTTTTCCACTGGCGGCGGCCCGTCTATCGTCGTCGCGATGTCGCACGAATTGATCGGGACGTTCCCTATAGAGTAGGGACGAGTTGGGATGTCATGGCGTCGGAATCGGCCTCGTTTCCCGCTCATTTATCCTCTCCTCGACGCTGGGTACGCTCGCTTAAGAGCAGACACCGCATACCAGACATCCACCAGAACCGACGAAACGGCCGGCGTTGACAACGAACCAGGTTGGCCAGCATGTCGCGCACGTGATCGCGTTTCGTCGCACTCTCAATATTGCGAACCTTAGCTTCGCTTCTGGTTTATGCCGCTTCGCAGCCATTCGTCTCTACGCTCAGATATGATGCTTCGTGCGCGTCAAATAATTAATGTCGCCAAAAATAATTCTCAGTGCTATCCTGAAATCAGTGTTCATCGTCTGGAGCTTCGCGGCTACAAGGGAGGCTTTGGCGCAACACCTATCATCAAGATGCTTGAAATAAGCGTCGAAATCCAAAGCGCGCACGGCGACACAAAGAAAGCGTCCGGCGATGCTGACGGTCAGCAGAAACCACTACCGGTCCTGGCGCAGAGGTCCTGCTTCACGCGGACCAGACGACATCAAGCGGCACGATTCAGTATGAATTTAGTGAATCATCGGAGGAGACAGAATTGAACCTTTATACAAGTAGCGTAGTGCCGGCCGAGTCGGCGGCGGTTACCCGTGGCGCCCGAACCTACGCGTGGGTGGTATTTGCATTGATGTTTTGCCTCTTACTGTCCGACTACATGTCGCGGCAGGCGCTCAATGCCTTGTTCCCGATCCTGAAAGTGCAGTGGCAGCTTTCCGATACAAAGCTCGGTTCGATTAGCGGCGTGGTGCCGTTGGCGGTCGGCGTGCTGACTCTCCCATTTTCCATAATCGCGGACCGTTGGGGACGTGTCAAAAGCATTGCATTGATGGCTGCGCTGTGGAGTGTCGCCACGCTCGGGTGCGCGATTGCCAGCAGCTACCACGAGATGTTCGTCGCGCGGATCTTCGTTGGTGTCGGCGAGGCTGCCTACGGAAGTGTCGGACTCGCGATGCTCATGAGCATCTTTCCAAAGCGTCTGCGGTCTACCATTGCCGGCGGCTTTACGTCTGCCGCTGCCTTTGGGTCCGTACTCGGTGTTTCGCTTTCCGGCATCGTTGCGACTCACTTTGGCTGGCGCTGGTCGATGGGTCTGATGGCGATCTTTGGTTTTGGGCTGGTGATCATTTACTTCTTCGTCGTCACGGAAAAAAGGCTCGCGCGTGCGCATGCGGACAATGCGAGCGGAACGCCGGTGTCCGAGCGTCTGAAACTGACGCCTCGAGCGCTTTTCTCTGGCCTGTTTCCGTCCCGTTCCGTCTTTTGCGCGTACCTCGGCAGCGCCCTGCAGATATTCATTCAGGGCACGCTTTTCGTATGGCTGCCCAGCTACCTGAATCGCTACTGGGGCATGCCTGTCAGCAAGGCTGCCATAGTGGCGGCCGGCCTTGTCCTTGTCAGCGGCATGGGCCAACTCCTGTGCGGTGTGATCACCGACCGGATCAGCGGAGACTCGTCGCTTAAGAGGTGGAACATGGCCATTGGCTACTGCCTCGTGCTAGGCATCCTGCTTGCGATCGCGTTCCGCTTGCCGCCGGGTAATCTGCAACTCGCGCTCCTTGCGCCGGCGGTGTTTTTCCTTGCCAGTTCGTTCGGTACATGTAGCGCGATTATCGCTGGGGCCACACCACCGGCTATCCATGGCTCGGCATTTGCCACGTTGACGCTGTTCAACAATATCTTGGGCCTCGCGGCTGGCCCCTTTTTCACCGGTGTGGTAGCGGACGCGGTGGGTCTTCAAGGCGCGTTGCGCTGGCTTCCGCTCGCGGCAGTTCTGCCCTTAACGGTGTACCTCATTGGCCGGTGGCGCTACATCGTGGAAGCGCGACGCGGCTGACCGTGCCGCCGGCGTCGCGAACCTCATTGACTGGACGTTTTCCGATGTCCATGTTCCGAGTGGTCCGCCTTGATGGGCCAACTACACCGCTTACGCCGGGCGAGCCAGAAACTTCTGCAAATACGGACTTGCCATGTCAGACCTGAACTCCTCTCTGCCGCTCGCAGGCGTGCGCGTGCTCGATTTTTCCCGCGTACTGGCGGGCCCGTGGTGCGGCATGGTGCTGGGCGACCTCGGCGCCGAAGTGATCAAGGTCGAGCACCCGAAACGCGGCGACGACACGCGCGATTGGGGCTTGCGCATTGGATCGACCGAGACGGCCTATTTCAATAGCGTCAACCGCAACAAGCGCTCCGTGAGCCTCGACCTGCAAACCGCCGAGGGCCAGCAGATCGCGCGGGATCTGGCTCAGAAGAGCGACGTCGTGATCCAGAATTTCAAGTTCGGCGGCATGGAGAAGCTGGGTCTCGGATACGAGCAGCTGAAGCAGAATCACGAGGGCCTGATCTACTGCTCGATTTCCGGCTACGACCGCACGGGACCGGAAGCCGCACGTCCCGGCTACGATCTGGTGGTTCAGGGCGAGGCCGGGCTGATGGCGCTCAACGGCGAGGCCAGCCAGCCCCCGTTAAAATTCGGGATCGCCGCAGTCGACATGTTCACCGGGATGTACTCGGCCCAGGCCATTCTGGCGGCACTCTTCGAGCGTCAACGAACCGGCAAGGGACACCACATTGAAATGGCGTTGTTCGATTGCGGACTGATGATCACTTCGTATTGCGGGATGGAAGCGTTGATCTCGGGCGAGGACACGCCGCGTTACGGAAACGCGCATCCTTCAATCGTCCCTTACGGTGTGTTCGATGCCGCGGACGGCCCGCTCGTCATCACGGTCGGCAACAATAACCAGTTTGTGCGCTTTTGCCGCGAGGTGATCGAACGGCCCGATCTTGCCGAGGACGATCGCTTCCAGACCAATATCGGCCGCGCTGCGAATCGGGCGGTGCTGGTGCCCGAAATCGATCGCGAGATTGGACGAAGAGCGCGCCGCAGTCTGCTCGACCGTCTGACGCAGGCCGGCATTCCATGCGGTGAAGTGCTCGGGCTCCACGAAGCGCTGACCTCGAAGCGCGCGACGGATGCCGGACTCGTAACGACGCATTCGCATCCGGAGGTTGGCAGCACGCAAGTGCTCGCTCCGCCCTGGCGTTTCGACGGCGCGCGCCTGCCGGTACGAAGCGCCCCGCCTCGACTGGGGGAGGGCACGGACGACGTGCTCCAGACGTTGCTCGGGTTGTCCGGCGAGCAACTTTCCCGGTTAAAGGCTGACGGCGTCATTTGACGTCGCGTGTTGACGCAGCATCATGCGCTTGACGACGTGAACCCATGCCGGGACTTTCACCCGGCCGTGTGCTTACCCGATCGCCAGACCATGTAGCTGCTCTCTCGAATGCGGGCGCGTAAGTGGAGCAAGATCGAAACGCTTGTCGAACTCGTCGACGAGATAGGCGCCGATCGGCAACGCGGAGGTCGCCGCCGGAGACGGCGCGTTGCATACATGCAGGCTGCGCTGCGAGGAGCGGATCAGGAAGTCATGCACCATGCTGCCGTCCGCCATCACGGCCTGCGCGCGTACGCCGGACGGGTAAGGTTCGAGGTCGGACAGCGCGAGTTCCGGACAATAGCGGCGGCACAGTTCGAGATAGCCCCGTTTCCATAGCGAGTTGCGCATCTCGATGAGCCCCGATGCGCCATGCTTTCCGAGCATCTTCCAGAAGCCCGGGAAGGTTGCCATGTCGGCCAGATCCTTCAGACTTGCGTCGCGCCAGCGATAGCCCTCGCGCGCGAGCGCAAGCACGGCGTTTGGACCCACCGTGACATATCCTCCAATCATGCGCGTCAGGTGCACGCCGAGAAAGGGCAGATCAGGATCTGGCACCGGATAGATCAGGTGCTTCACGATGTCGTTCTTCTCTGCCGGCAACCGATAGTATTCACCGCGAAATGGCACGATCCGAAAATCGAGATCGACATTGCACATCTTCGCGAGGCGATCCGCCATCAGTCCCGCGCAGACGATGGCGTGCTTTGCCCGGAAGCGGTCGCCTGACGTTTCCGCGGTCATGCCGTTTTCGTCCTCATGGAGTGCGTCTACACGCTGGTTCAGCAGAATCTGCGCGCCTCGCTCCTGCGCGAGTCGGGCCATCGTCGTGGTCATGGCCGGATAGTCCGCAATGCCGCTCGTTGCCACGCGGATCGCTGCACGTCCCGCGATGCGCGGTTCCAGTTCCCTCAATGCAGCCTCATCGAGCATCTGCGGGTCGAGCCGGTTCTGCTCGCAACGTGCGTAGAGCGCATTCAGCCTTTCGACTTCGACGTCTTCGGTTGCGACGATCAGCTTGCCGCATTGCTCGACCCGCACGTCATGACGGCGGGCGAACTCATAGGTCGCGGCGGCGCCTCGCCTGCAGAACTCGGCCTTGAGGCTTCCCGGCGCGTAATACACGCCGGCGTGAATCACGCCGCTGTTGTGACTGGACTGGTGAGCTGCGAGTGAGGCCTCCTTCTCGAGCAGCAGCACGCTCAGGCCCGGATGACGTTCGATCAGTTGCATGGCCGTCGAGACCCCGACGATGCCACCACCCACGATAAGGACGTCCGCGTCATAGCCGCGGTGATGCTGGACGGTCGTCATTGTGCGAACACTCCGCGTTGGCGCATCAGTTCACGATGAAGCGCCGGATGCTTCTGGAACGGCGCCCGGCCATGCAGCCAGAAATAGTTGTTGAGGACCACGAGGTCGCCCACGGGAAGCGGTACTTCGCGCGTCGCGGAAGACGCTTCCATCGACGCCGACAGGTTATGCAGATAAACCGCTTCGGCCGATGAACGGGGCTGTACGAACTGATCGATAAACGACATCGCCAGGCCATACTCGCTCTGGAAAAACACGGGGCGTTCGATCTGCGCGTCGACGTTCTTAGAACCGGGCGCCTTGTAGAGAAATGGCCCGGTGCCGAGTGGATCGTCGAGGAACGTGTCGCGCTCGCTCCAGTCGTCGATATGCATGAAGCGTGACTCGCCTCCGGTCGCGTTCTCTTCCGCGAACTTCATCATGAGCAGCCATTCGGTCGGCTCGTCGACAAAGGTTCCGTCTGTGTGCAGCGTGAACAGGCGGTATGCCTGACGCAGGTAGGAGTCGCTGTCGTCCGTGTTCTTCACGAGGAAGCGCGCGTAATACGTGCCGGACATTGCGTCGTGATTCGCCGGTCCAAGCAGGTACCCGACTGCCGTTCCGAAACGGACGAAGTCGCGAGGGTCGGCGCTCGCGTCCTGGACGCCCAGCGTGAATCCGCCGGTGGATCGATCCCGCACGAGTTGCCGAAGTGCGGAGGCGAAACCGTTGCCGACTGCGCGCTCGAGCGCATCCGCAACCATAAAGCGCATGAACGGCACGTATTCGAGGTTCTGGAGGTCGATGTCTTTGACTGAAGAGAAGAATGTCTGCAACGCGTCACGTTGCACCGTGATATGACGCAGACGTTCGTGATGCGGATGACGCTGGATCGAAAACTTCTGTTGCGAATCGACCGGTGCAGCCATCGGCAATGCGGTGACGGAGCTCATGAAGGTGTCCTTGGGAAGAAAGTATGGCTATTTGACTCCTTATCTGTGATTCGTTAAACACGTATAAACTGCATTTTTATTCGCGAATTGAGATTAAAAATGATCGATAGCCGGCAACTCAAACTGTTCGTCGCATTGGCCGAAGACTTGCACTTCGCTCACACAGCCGACCGGCTCGACATCGCACAATCGGCGCTCAGCCAGCAGATCAAGCGGCTCGAAACCGATCTCGGCGTGCGGTTGCTCAACCGCAACAAACGTGCGGCTATCACGCTGACCGATGCAGGGGACGTTTTTCTGGTCGAAGCCAAGGCCGCACTGCGGCAACTGGAACGCGCCGATCGCATCGGGCGTCTGGCGGCAAGAGGAGAAGCGGGTCAGGTTGCGCTCGGCTATATCGGCTCGGCCGTTACAACCGGGCTGCTGCCCGATACGCTTAGGGCGTTCAGGGTGGCGAGCCCGGACGTCCGCATGCACGTCGTGGCGATGGAAACACCGACGCAACTGGAGCGATTGTCTGACGGGACTATCGATGTCGGTTTCATTCGGCCCCGCCCGCATTATCCCGATGGGGTCACGGCCAAAGTCGTTCAGCGCGAACGCTTGCTGATTGCTCTGCCGGCGGACAGCCCACTTGTGCGCGTGAAAGCCGTGAAGGCTTCCGAATTGCGGGGGGTGTCATTCATTGCGCCGCAGTTTAACGAGGCGGCGGGCTTCGCGGAAGATCTCGCCAGACTTGGCCGCGTCGGTGGGTTCGATGCGCAACCCGAGTATCGGGTCAACGATTTCATGACTGCGGTCAGCATGGCGTCGGCGGGCTATGGGGTAGCCCTCGTGCCTCAATCCATCCAGGGATTTGCTCAACCCGGCGTGGTGTTCAAACCTTTAAGCGACTTCGAAGACCAGGTCGAAATCGCGGTGGCGTATCGAGTTCGCGAGCATTCGCCGTGCGTTCTGAGGTTCATCGATACAGCGCTGTCATACGGCGGCGTCATGAAGCGCCAGGGGACGCGCCGCACGACGCGTTAGAGAGCCTCGTCTGTCGTCTGTCCGCGCACTGCGCCGCGCATCGCCCGGCTCTCTTTGGCGCTGCAACCGAATTGCGTGTGATACCAGCGGGAAAATGCGCTCGGAGCGGAAAAACCGAGCAGAGTCGCCACCTCGGTCAAGGGACGATCGCTCTCGATGACGTGACGCGTGCTCAGTTCCTTGCGGACGTCGTTGACGATCGACGAGAAGCTCTGCCCCTGTTCCGCCAGCCGGCGCTGGACCGTGCGGCACACCACGCCGAGGTGCCCGGCCACCTGTTCGATGCCGCAGCGTCCACTGGGTAACAGCAGCAGGATTGTGCGCCGCACGTCCTCAAGCATGGTCGCTTGCTGCGACATGACAGACGCGTCTAACAACTGCTGCGCGTAGCGCGCCATGGCCGGATCGGCTGACGGGTTGCGTGCGTCGAGATCGTCCTTCGAGCAGATAATGCAGTTGAAGTCATAGTCGAACTCGACGCAACTGCCAAAAAACCGTTGGTGTGTACTGGCGTCGCGCGGCGCCGGATGTTCGAAGCATACCCGCCGCGGCTGCCAGTCGGTCTTGAGGAGCTGGCGTATCAACTGCACCATCACACCTAGCGCCAGCTCAACCCTTTGGCGCGTGGGCTGATGCGCACTGCCAGCAATGACCACCTCGCGAATGATGACCAGTTCGCCGTATTCCTCGACCGCCAGCGACAGCGCCCCGTTGAGCAAGGCCTGGTAGCGCATCAGCATGTCGAGCGAGTCGCGCAGCGTTGCCTGGTCGCGGATCAGCAATCCTACCGCCCCGAGGTTGGACAAGAGGCGCGTCTCGGCCATGCACAGTCCGAAACTCTCGTTGCCTGACAGGGTGGCGGACGCCTGGAGCAGTTGTCCGACACGCTCGACCGGAATCATGAGGTCCGGCTCGCGCAGTACGCACGGGCTTAACCCCGCGTCAAGAAGCATCCGCACCGGGTCCAGTCCGGATGCACGAGCGACCTGGCTGTAGTTGGTTAAGCTCGCAGCGCGGACAAGTGTCGACATCGGAAAACTGAATAGAAGACTGGCACAAAATGATAAGTCCGTGTCATGTAATGTCAAGCGGGGGAAACCCATCACACCCACACTATCAAGCTTGATTGGTCCGATCGACAAGCGGACCATCTGAACACGCGAGGCGTCAGGACCACGGCCGGTATTTCAAAAAATGTTGGGAGACAAGCATGAACGCGATACCCGATGGCGCGGCGGCCGGCAACAACGACGACTACCTGACGAGCAGGCGGCAAGCCTGGTTTGCATTCGCGCTGACCTTCGCACTCATGATGTTCGATTTTATCGACCGACAGGTGATCGTTTCGCTATTTCCTCACATCAAGAGCGAATGGCATCTGAGTGACAAACAGTTGGGTTCCCTGGTTTCCATCATCTCCATCGTGGTGGGGGCGGGCGGATTGCCGGTAGCGCTGGTGGCCGACCGCATGGGCCGTGTGAAGAGCATCGTCGTGATGGCTATCGCATGGAGCCTCGCCACTATCTCGTGCATGTTCACCGCCAATTACAGTCAATTGTTTGTGGCGCGTGCGATGGTGGGGGTGGGCGAAACCGGCTACGGTTCAGTGGGAGCAGCCCTGATCTCCACACTGTTTCCCAAGCGCTTGCGCAGCGCCGTGCTCGGCGCCTTCTTCGCTGCTCCATCGCTCGGTTCAGTGCTGGGCGTGGTGTTGGGGGGCATGATCGCGGCCAGGTGGGGCTGGAAGGCCGCCTTTGGCGTGGTCGGTGTACCCGGGCTCGTGCTGGCCCTGCTTTATCTGCTCGTGCGCGACTACAAGACGGTGGCGCTAACGCCAGGCTCGAATCAGGTAACCCAGTCTCTGGGTGGGACGCTCAAGCACATCTTTGGCACGCTGGCACGCACGCGCACGCTGTTGTGGCTCTGTGCCGGAGCGGCGGCAGAACTGATTACGGTGTCGGCCATCTGGTCGTGGCTGCCCAGCTACCTAAACCGTTTCCACGGCATGGCCCCGGAGGCTGCAGGCAAGGCGGCTGCGGCGGTGGTCCTGGTCGGCGCCTTTAGCTGCACGTTCTGGGGCATTGTGGTGGGACGCCTGGCCGTTCGCACACCGCGCAACAAGCTGCCCGCGCTGTCCGTACTGTGCCTGATCACATCGGTGATCTTCATGGTGGCGTTTGGCGGCACCTACACGAGCGATACACAGTTCAAGCTGATCCTTCTTGGCGCTTTTTTCATGAACTGCACCGTCGGTGTGGTTGCCGGCGTTGCCATGGACGTCATTCACCCAGGTGTGCGCTCTACCGGCGCGGCCGTCCTTTCCCTGTTTCAAAACGTGTTTGGCCTGGCCGTGGGTCCGTTTCTGGCGGGTGTCCTGTCCGACCAATGGGGTTTGCAGCACGCGCTGACCTTCATTCCTCTGTGCAGCGTATTAGCCGCGGTGTTTTTTGTCGTCGCAATGCGCAGTTACGACGCGGACGCCACCAGGATCTCCGGTGTGAAGCTGGATGTGGCGCCAGCCCTCGCCGGCACCCTGAGCACCGGCACTGCGGTCTGATTTTGGGGCATTGGGGCAAGGAGACGCGTCGAACAAACGAAGTCATTGGATTACCGAAAGATAACTATCAATGATAAGCATGACTGAATGTCGAGATCGCCAACCCAATCTCCCTATTTCCTTCCTAAATCCCAACCTGCGATTGGAGACATGACATGAATTTTCTCGACGGTTCCCTCTACCCCGAAAACCAGCAACCCCTGATCATCACGGCTGCACCCTATGCCCCAGGATGGCTGCCCTCAGATTTTCCCGAAGACATCCCGGTCACGATGGAGCAGCAGATCCAGAAGGCCGTGGATTGCTATAACGCCGGCGCCACCGTGTTGCACCTGCACGTGCGCGAACTCGACGGCAAGGGCAGCAAGCGCCTGTCGAAGTTCAACGAGCTGATCGCCGGCGTACGCGCCCGCGTGCCCGAGATGATCATCCAGGTGGGTGGTTCGATCAGCTTCGCGCCTGAGACCGAAGGTGCCGCGGCCAAATGGCTGAGCGACGACACGCGCCACATGCTGGCCGAGCTCGATCCCAAGCCGGATCAGGTTACGGTAACGATCAACACCTCGCAGATGAACGTTACCGAACATGCGGAGCTGGCGGATTTCAAGGGCACATCGAGAGAAAATCCGGCGATCTACAACGCCTACAAGGAGATGACCGTGCCGGCTCAGCCTGGCTGGGCCGAGGAGCACATTCGCCGTCTGAGCGAAGCCGGCATTCAGAGCGCCTTCCAGTGCTACAACATCAACAGCTTCGAGTCGGTGGAGCGGTTGATCCGGCGTGGCATCTATAAGGGCCCGCTGGTGATGAACTGGGTGGCGATCAGCGGCGGTATGGACGCACCGAATATCTACAACCTGGCCAACTTTGTGCGTGCTACGCCGGACGGCGCAGTACTGACGGTAGAGAGCTCAGTGCGCAACGTACTGCCGGTCAACATGATGGGCATTGCTCTGGGGCTGCACGTGCGCTGCGGCACCGAGGACTGTCTCTGGAACCAGGCGCGCACGAAGAAGATGAGCTCAGTCGAGCAGATCGAGCAACTGGTGCGCATTTCGCGCGAGTTCGGCCGCGAGGTGGCCACCGCCCAGGAGGCGCGCGAAATCAGCAAGATCGGCGTGTTCTACGACACGGCGGAAGAGACCCTGCTGGCCAACGGCTTCGCGCCCAACCGCAACGGTGGTAACCAGGGCTTCCTGCGCAAGGCCGTCTGAATTTTTGAACGCCAATTGGTGTGAGGCTAGCCGGCGGATGATTG
Organism: Paraburkholderia sp. BL23I1N1; assembly: GCF_003610295.1. Lineage (NCBI taxonomy): Bacteria > Pseudomonadati > Pseudomonadota > Betaproteobacteria > Burkholderiales > Burkholderiaceae > Paraburkholderia > Paraburkholderia sp. BL23I1N1. The sequence continues at coordinate 6,908,978 of NZ_RAPV01000001.1, read as the reverse complement.
GATGGGTACGAGACTATGCAAGAATCCGCATCTATTACGATCCGATCTCACAAGCAAACAGAACCTCTATTGTGCTAGTTTCGCCATGCGTAGTCCCCGTTGCGGATGCGCGAGTGTGCTAACAGTTCAATTGGGACAACACGTACCCGGCGTGGAGCAGAGAATCGCCTGTGAGGGCATCGAATTTTCGCCAGTGGGGCGGTCGTCAAGGACAACCGAAACGTGTTCCGTTTCACTAATGAGTGTGAAAATGACAAACGGCGTAGGTGGTAGTGATCAGGAAACGGCATTGGCGCGACTCTTGCCATGCGCGAGCGAGGTTGAGGAAATCAGTGCGGTTGAGCACCAGACGCGGATAAGTAAATTGCAGAGCAATATGACGGATGCTGGCGTCGATGCGGTTTACGTCAACGCGGGAACGAATCTGCTTTATTTCACTGGAATTGAATGGCACCCCAGTGAAAGGCTGCTTGGTGCGATCATCCCTGCGAAGGGGAGCTTGATCTACATCGCTCCGTGGTTCGAGGAAAGAACATTGCGCGATCGCATGAAGGTCGAAAGCGACGTCATGTGCTGGCACGAAGACGAAAGTGCGTATGCGGCATTTTATAAAGCCTTGCTTGCAATCGGCATCGCGCCAGTTCACGGAAGTCACGCGAAAATTGCTATCTGTGGAACCGCCTCCACATCGGTCTATTTTGGATTGAAGGAACACTCGGAGAATTATGAATTAGTCTGTGCCGACGCTTTGATCAGGTCTTTGAGAAAGAACAAATCGCGCACGGAGATTGCAATCATGCAGGCCGCTAAGGACATGACTTTGCAGGTTCAGCAGGCGGCGGCAAGCATTTTGCGCGAGGGAATTAGCACGGTGGAGGTTTGTGATTTCATCGACCGTGCGCATCGGAAAGTGGGTGCAGCAGGATCGCATTTCTGCATCGTTCTGTTTGGGGAGGCCACATCGTATCCACATGGAGTCAAAGAGCCGCAAGTTCTCAAACGCAATGACGTGGTCCTGATCGACACCGGCTGCAAGTACAGGAACTATGTTTCGGATATCACGCGCACCTACGTTTTCGGTGATGCAAACGATCGGCAGCGATTTGTGTGGAACGCAGAAAAGGCAGCACAAGCCGCTGCTTTTGATGCAGCCCAGTTGGGTGTTTCATGTGCAGAGGTCGATCGCGCGGCGAGACGTTGCCTGGAAACCTATGGGTTCGGCCCAGGCTATCATCTGCCGGGTCTGCCGCATCGGACTGGCCACGGCATTGGTCTCGACTTGCACGAGGCGCCGTATCTGGTGGGCAACGATGAAACGCCGCTGGAAGTTGGCATGTGTTTTAGCAATGAACCCATGATCTGCATTCCCGGCGAATTTGGAGTGCGGCACGAAGATCACTTCTACATGACCGAGGAGGGGCCGAGGTGGTTTACCCAACCGGCATATTCCATCGACGATCCTTTTCGCGCTGCGTAGTTTCTACGGACGAACACTTCCGGGCGAAGTCACCGGAATCCGGTGACGGAGATATCAACTGCAATAGCACAGGCCCGCTCTCATACGAGATACGGGCCTGTTTCAGGACGCCGGGCGGGTCGACTAAATTCTTACTTTTGCCGGCAGCAGCGGGTCGACCAGCTTAGGACTGCGCGTCGCTGTCCTAAGCTGGTCGACCCGCTACCGGAAAGTCGTACGCCTTCACCCCTTGCGGAACATAGCCGCTCCCCATGGCGCACCGATCGTGCCGCCGTCGACAACGATTTCCGCCGCCGTGATTCCCGAAGCATCGTCGGACGCGAGGAAAAGCACGGCCTTGGCAACTTCTTCAGGTGCCGCGAGGCGAGCCATCGGAATGCGCGGCGCGAGCGCTGCTTCTTCGGTCCCGTCGATCGTTGCGCCGGCCCGTGCGCCGCGCGTCCAGATCGGTGTGCGCGTGCCACCGGGAATCACGGTGTTGACGCGAATGCCACGCTGCACGAGTTCGGAGGCAAACACCTTTGCCATGCCGGTGACGCCCGCCTTCGTTGCGGAATAAGCGGCCGACCCGGGCGAGCCCAGCTCGCGCATCACGGAGCCGTTCAATACGATCGAGCCTCCGGCGCTCATCAACGGCAGAGCCGATTGAACCGTGAGAAAAACAGCGGTGAGATTGGTGCGAAGAATCGCCTCAAATGCAGCAGCGGTCGTGCCGCCGAGCGGGGTCGGACCGGAGATTCCGGCGTTGGCGAACACGATGTCGAGGGACCCGAATGCCGCCTGGATCTGCTTGAACATCGACTCGATCGCGGTTTCATCGTCGAGATCGGCCTGAATGCCAAGCGCGTTTTCGCCGAGCTCGGATACTGCCTGATCCAGTTTTGCACGATCGCGGCCGGTGATCGCAACACGCGCGCCTTCGGCGATCAAAAGCTGCGCCGCAGTAAAGCCAATGCCACTGTTGCCGCCAGTGACGAGCGCTGTCTTTCCAGTAAAACGCATAGCCTTCTCCTGTGTATTACGCCGCGAGATCACGTTCAGAGCCGCCCCTGCTGACGGCGCGAAAACCTCGCAAAAACGTCGCAATAATCCCGCAAAATCTCTGTTAAGCAGCGCAGGACAGACGCTGCATCCGAACTGGCATGAGCATCGTCAATACCTCATTCTGTATGTTGATCATCATGCAGGAATTCAGTATTATGCTCATCATGCAGATTGTCAAGCGTGATGAGGCAAAAAATGGGTTATTCGCAGGCACAAAAGGCTGAGAGCAGGCAGCGGGTTCTGGAGAACGCGTCACGCCAGATTCGCGAACACGGCATCGAGGCGCTCGGTGTCGCCGACTGCATGCGCAGCGCGGGGCTTACGCACGGTGCGTTTTACGGTCATTTTTCGTCGCGTGATGCGTTGATCCTGGAGGCGCTCGAGCACGCGGTTAGCCAGAGCGAGAAACGCATTGCGTCTCACGTAACCAGTTCGGGAAAGCGTGGGGAAACGCCTCTGCAGTCGATTGCCGAGATTTTCCTCAATGAGCGTCACCTGAAGAATCCCGGCAATGGATGCGCGCTATGCGCACTCGCCGGGGAAGCGCGGCATGCGAATCCGGACGTCAGGGAATTGCTTACAGGTTACGTGCGCAAACTGGCGTCAAAAATAACGCAAGCCGCATCCAGCGATAGCAAAGACGCTGGCCTGGGTATCGTCGCGGCCATTGTGGGGGCCATTACGCTTGCGCGCGCCGTTGACGACGACAAACTGGCGAAATCAATTCTCTCCGCGTCGCTCGCGCTGGTCATGAAAAGCTGAGCACTCTCTCTGCGCGCCCGGGCTTTTCTTGATTAACCTCCGCCCGCACCGTTTGGTCGTGCGTGCGGTCCCACTCGCGCAACTTCACCTGATCGATCAGGGAAACTGCCACAGCCCGGCGACAGCGGACTGTGGCGCAAGACATTCATCGTCGGAAGGACCCGCGTTGCGCGTCAGATGGATGGAGGCGTCTTGACGGGCAAGCCAGAGGCTGGATCGAGGTAGAGCTTGCTCTCACGGTGCTCATCGTGGCGGCGGTTGAAATCGAACATACCCATGATACTGCCCGCCTTCGCGTCGAACGAGCCGCCGCCGATCCGCTTGCCATCAAGCCAGTTGTCCTCGATGAAGCGCACTACTGACGACTGATCGATCAGCGTATGGTCGACGTAGTTCTGTTTCGCCCATGGCGAAATCACAACAAACGGGATGCGGGTACCCGGACCGCACCGGCCGTTCACAGGTTTGCCATTCAAACCGTCGGGTCCAGTGCCTGAGCCGCAAATACCTGGGCCGGTCAACTGATCCGCGACCGAGTCGAACGAGGCGCTTGTCGGCAGCGCGTAGGCGTGGTCGTACCAGCCGTCGGAGTCATCCCATGCCACGATAACGGCCGTGTCGCGCCAATCCGGTTGCTGTTGCAGGAAGTTGACCACCTTCGTAACGAACGCCTGCTCGTCAAGCGGATCCGAGTACCCGGCGTGACCGTCCTGATAGGCAGGCGCCTTCAGGAAGCTCACCGCAGGGAAATTACCCGCTTGAACGGCGCTATAGAAATCGTCGATGTCGTACTGGTGATTCGCGGGATCGACGGTCAAGCGATGTTCTCCGTAGGTATGCCCGATGGCCGACACCGAACTGGGGCGCAGATGCTGCGGGTTTGACGTCGATGCGAAGTACTGGAACCAGTTGTGGTGCGGAATGTAGTCGGCCGTGGCGGCGCCGACCACTTGTGACGTCGTGCTGCGTTTGCATGCTGTCGTTCCGTTGCTGTTCGTGGTCGACAGATTGAAGCCCCCCATGAAGCCGCCCCACGAAATGTTGCGCGCGTTGAGCAGGTCGCCGATGTTCTTGCCGGTCATCTGCGCGGTATCGGTGGTGCTCGAGCACAGGTCGTAGGCAGGATCGACGTCGTTGATCATCGTGAATCCGCCTTGGCCGTCGTTGACGTAATACGAGCCGGCCGTCGAGGGCTGCTTCGACGTCAGGACGACTTTCATGCCGTTGGTCTGTCCTGAGACGACTTCGAGGGCACCTGGCGTCGACGGACCATAGGTCGAGGTATAGGCGCTATCGCTCATCGCGAAGTTCTGCGCATAGTTCCAGAGCGCCGTGACCGTATTGCCGTCGTAGTAACCCATCACCTGGCCGGCCGTGCCGAACGCACCAGCGCCGCCGCTGGTGCCGCGGCCCGTGAATTCCGGAAAGAGGTCTGCACGGCCGTTGTCGTATGCCTGCTGCTCAGCTGTGTACGCATGATTCTGGTCGGCCGTGGCCGCCTGCGTGCGATCGAGACGAAACGGATTGGCCGCGCCCGTGCCATTGGCAGAATTCGTAGAGTTCGGGTTGGCCGTCAACAACGTGCCCGATAACCCGTTCACCTCTGGCGTGCCGGCTTGCGCCGAAAACGCAGGTTCGCCAGACGGATTTGCCGCATGCGGGTAGGTCGCGAAGTAGTGATCGAACGATACGTTCTCACCGTAGATCACTACCAGATGCTTAATGGGTGTCGCTGTATGGACTTCATCCCGACGCGAGCCATGCTGGTCCCCGTCGTGGTCTTCGCTGGCGCTCCATGCAGCCGTCGTCGCAAGCGCGACAGCCGTGAGCGAAATAAAGGCAATCCGACGCCAAAGCATTGTGTGGCTCCCAGTAGTGTTACCCAAAGAAAATCGCGGCGCCCGGGATGGCTTGGCAAACTGCTTCACAACGCCGATCCGATTCGACAATAGAGAGCCACGCGGTGGTTGCATTACAGCAAGCGCCAATCATTCAATCACGCACGTATGAATGATTGGCGTCAGATACCTTACAAGTTGTTTCGATTCGCGATCTGCGTATCGGGGCGTCAACTCGATCGTGGCTGGGAAGATCGGTTGAAGGAAGGTTGGCAATGCCTGTCATGTTTCAGGCAGGCATTGAAGCGGGAAGGGAGCATGCATGCAATGTGAGTGCGACGCATCCGGCAGAACCTGGCCAGCTAATACAGTTAAAGACCTTCGACGTGCCGAGCAAAATTGGCGACAATGTTCCCAAGGACCGATTGCGGGTCGTGCTCCGTTGTTGGAGACGCCGCTGAATCTAACAGGAAACATGAGACGACTATTGCTCGCTGCGCTGGCAGCCACCTCTTTCGTGACTGGCGTTCATGCGCAAAGCAATGCGCCTGGCCCGCTCGTCACGCCCTCGGGTAACTTGCAATTCGTGCGCGTCGACCGCGATTTTGTGGGGATGCTCGACAAGGAAATTTTCGATCGCTTCAGCGCGAGCACGCTTACGCATTTCGATGAAGTCGGCAACGAAAATGACAGCGTCACGCGCACGCTCGTCCAGACTGATTCGGGTCCGGTGCTGTACGACTTTCGCCGCCAGCCGCCACTGGTGCAACGCACGGGTAAGCGCATGACGGTCAAGCGTGTGTTCTGGCAAGACGATGAAGTCGTGATGCAAAGCTCGGAAGGCTGGTTTCGGTTTAAACGCAGCGTGCTGACGAAACTGCAGTCGTCCACGACGACGTACCATTGATTACGCGCGCACACCGAACACCCTGAACACGTGCAACCAACGCTAAGTGGCGTGGTCCCGTAGCCACGGATCACGCCTCGATGCCCAGGCCGATTGCGGCAGCGAGGCGGATTGTCCCCGAACGAGATGCGTCAAGAAAAACCGCTCAGGATGGGATAAATAATTGGCAGGACAAAGGACGTCAGAATACCGTTCAGGCCCATCCCGAGGCCTGCAAATGCGCCGGCTTCTTCGCTCAACTGCAACGCGCAAGCAGTGCCGATTCCATGAGACGCAACACCGAGTGCGAAGCCACCCAGGTCATGTCTCGACACGTGAATCAACCTCAAAAGGCCGCTGCCAATCACTGCGCCAGTAATGCCGGTCATGATCACAAGGACAGCGGTCAGCGATGGCAACCCACCGATTTTCTCGGAAATACGGATAGCAATGCCTGCCGTCACGCTCTTCGGCGCAATAGTGGCCAGTATTTGACCCGTGGCGCCCAGGAGCCTTGGGATCAAAACGGCCGATGCGATACGCGTCGCACACCCCGCAACAAGTGCGCCAGCCAGCTGCGGGGCTAGCCGGCGCAATTTAGGTAATTGCCGGTGCATCGGTATGGCGAGCGCCACGATTGCCGGTCCGAGCAAAAATTGAATGGGCTGGGCGCTTTGCATGTAGGTGACATACGATGTGTTCGATTCACGCAAGGCAAGTATCAAGAGCGCTATTGCAATCAACACGGGATTCGCGAGCGCATTTTTTCTTGGCGAACCGTGGACGACCTGCGCGATTGCGTACGCGAGGAACGTGAGGGTCAGCCAAAGAAGCGGTGTTGTACCGAGAAATGCCCACGCGCACGCGATATTCAGATGATCCTTCACGGTATATCAACCTTCGCAATATCGGCAACGGCAGGCGTTGTCTTTTCGTCGGCATGGAGCAGCGGTGCAAACGGTGTTGCAGGCGGTGCAAGCGGTGCGGCGCTCGGAGGCCATAAAGCGCACAACGTCTGGCCGACAAGCGCGGTAACGACAATGGCCAGTGCCGTACACACAACAATGGACGCGGCTATCGGGAGCAGGTCATGAGCCACGTGGCCGGCAAAGACCATGATGCCCACGCCTGCTGGAACGAACAAAAGAGGCAAGAACTTAAGGAAGGCCAGAGCGTCGCTTTCAATAGCGGATGAAAGGCCCGGACGGAGGCTCAGGGAGGCTAACAACAGGATCATCCCTATCACCGCCCCAGGAATCGGCAGGTTCCCTGCGTATGCGATTAACTCGCCCAGGCACTGATAGGCGAGAAGCACAGTGAACGTCCTGATCATCGGGTAACCTTCGATTCGGCGGCGCACACGTTGAGCCACCAGCGAAGCACGACAAAGTTGTGAAAGCCGTGATGCCAGATTCCGTTCACTAGCCGGCAATAACCCTCATTGCGGTGAGCAATCGGAGTCAGGCATCCCGTGCTTCTGGTCACTGCCCGGCGTAGAGCGTGTTCAGGCGATCCAGCGTGCCGTCCTGCTGGGCGCGCTGCAATTCCTGTTTGACCTCCGCGCGAGTCTTGCCCTGGAAGCCACCGCTACCGCTGCTGCCCACGGACGTGCCGCCGACTGCGTCCGACGTCATGGCTGCGTTGCTGTCGGTTGTCGTACGGGCTGTGGCAGCGTCGTCGCCCGCATAGGCCAGCGTTGTGCACAACGCCAATGCGGCAATAGGGATCAAAGTCAAAGTTTTCATCGTATTCTCCAGCACGATGTATGACAGGTCCGACGCCCGTGCGAATCACGCCGTTGGCGCCGGGATTTCGTGCCGCTTCGAAGGGCATCGAAGACGCTCGTGAGGAAGCGGGACGCTCTTGTAATACCAGGGCAGGGCCGCCTTCATTCCTGCGTTACCGTTTTTTTTCGTATCGCGGCAGTTCCAGGATCTGCAAGCCGTAGGTCGGCGTAACTGACGCTGCCAGCTCAAGGCTCTGTCCGGATTTTCATTTGAGCCTCTTTAATAAAGTGAAACGAGTGGCTCATGTTTTGCGCGAAGCTGCGCGCTCGTGGATATACCGCTCGGTGCGCTCGCGCGTGAAGTGCTCTTAGAAGCCGGTCGGCAACGAGCTGGTTTCGTGAACCATGCCTGTCTGGCTCTTCGGCGAGCCGATGGCGCCGACGCCGATGATGTGCCCGTTGGTCAGGTTCTGGGCCCAATACGCTTCTATCTCCCCGACCAGGTTCGGCGGCGGGGTGCCGTAATTTTCAGTGGCCGCATCTCCCCGGCCCTCAGTGAGGGCCCACCGGAAGAGCGCTAGCACAGCATTGGTGCCAGCCTTGTCCCTGGAGTCGGCTCTCATCAGGATGAATACGACACCAGGAATCGGCCAGGCGTGGTCGCCCGGTGGATCGGTGACGAGTTGGTAGAAATCGCCTTCACGGCCCCACGCCACTGTTTCGACCGCAGCCTTGAAACTCGCGGCCGATGGCTCGACAAACGCGCCACTTTTATTCTGAACGCTCGCATAGGCGAAGGGCGCCGGCCCGGCGTAGGTCAGTTCGACATAGGCGATCGCGCCCTTGATCCGCTTGACATAGGTCGCGGCGAGCTGGCTGCTCGTGGCGCTGATCCCCACAGGCCATTTGACCGTCAGGCCGCTGCCCACCTGCTCGCGCCATTGCGCACTCGCCGCGCACAGGTAGTTCGTCCAGTTGAAGGTCGACCCGGAGCGATCGCCGCGATGCACCACGACGATTTTCAGATCAGGGAGCGCGAGGCCGGGATTGACTGCCTTGATGGCCGCGTCGTTCCAATCGGTGATCTTGCCCAGGTAGATGTCCGCCAGCAGCGCACCCGTCAAGTGAAGCTGTCCCGCGCCAATGCCATCGAGGTTGACCACCGGCACGAGGCCGCCCGCCGCCACCGGAAACTGGATAAGTCCAAATGCGCGCAATTCGTCTGGTTTCAGCGGCATGTCCGAGGCGCCAAAATCCACCTTGGCCGCTTTCAGCTGATCGATGCCGTTGCCCGAGCCAATGGGATGAAAACTCACCTGCTGGCCGGTTTTGCCGTAATAGGAGGCGGCCCACTTCTGCACCAGCGGATCGAAGAAGCTTGAACCGGCGCCCGTGATTCCTCCTGCCGCCTGCGCTGCCAGCGCTTGACTCGCAACGAGGCACGTAACCGCGACCCATCGAAACACCGGCCATAGGTCGCGGGCCGCTCCAGGAATAAATGCGGAGATCAGAACGACAGCGGTTCGATGGACTCTGGTGTTCATGGCGGCGACTCCCATGGAGCCTTGGGGTTGCGCCTGCTCCTCCCGCCCAAGGATTGCGGCACGCCGGCAGGTACCACTGCACTGTATGCGCTGACTGCGTGCGCATGAATAAGGCCTCCTTCCTAAAAGAGGCTAGGGGATTGCCTTATTCAGCGGACGGATGCCGGCCTATTGATTCTCGATCCATTGAATTGCGAAGCGCATCAGCTCCTTGCCGTTACGGATATTCAGCTTTTCCTTGATGTTGGCCTGATGCGCCTCGATGGTCTTCACGCTCCGATTCAGTTTCGCGGCGATTTCGCGGGTGCTGAAGCCGAGCCCGATCAGATGCAGGACCTCGAATTCCCGTCCCGAAAGGCTCGCAATTGGGCCATCCGGCTTTTTTCGGGGAGCGGTAAGGGCTCGCGCCAGCTTTTCGTGCATGGCGGCGCTCAAATAAATATTGCCTGCCAGCACTTCGCGGATGGCGCTCACGACATGCTCAGTGGCCTCGAGTTTCATCAGATACCCGTTTGCCCCGGCCCGTAATGCGCGTTCGGCAAACAGGCTTTCATCATGCATGCTGAGGACGAGGATTGCCAGATTTGGGTAGCGGTGGCGGAGGGTCCTGACAAGATCGAGGCCGGAGTCCGATTGCAGACTGATGTCCACAATGGCCATGTCAGGCTGGCAGGCCATGGCCGCCAAAGCTTCCTCAGCACTGCCGGCTGCACAGCAGACGTGCAGATTCCCTTGCAGATTCAGCAGGTGCGTCATTCCCTCGCGGATGATGGGGTGGTCATCCACGATCAGGATTTGAGTCGCACGGTCTGGGCTAGACGATTTCCCGTTCATGGTCCGGCCCCTCCGGTAGTGGATAGTGGAGGGCGACCGTGGTCCCACCGCAGGCGTTGCGGATCACGGTGCAAGAGCCGCCCAGAAGGCTTGCCCGGTGACGCAGGTTGTGAAGTCCCAGTCCCGAGGCACGCTCCATGTCTTCCTGGCCAACGCCCACTCCGTCGTCACTGATTGAAAGCGTCTGCATACCGTCTGCCCGCTCCAGATCGATCCAGATGCGGTGGCCGTGGCTATATTTCAGCGCGTTGTTGACTGCTTCCTGTGCCGCACGGTAGAGGTTGATTTGCATCAGCGGATCCTGGCAGTCCACATCTGGCGCGATCCGCAGCACGCAATCCACGCTATTGAGCGTGCGAGCCGTCTCTGCCAGCGCATGCAGTGCGGCCGCAAGGCCACCGTATTCCATGGCGACCGGATCCAGGCCATGGGCAATCCTGCGGGTCATCAAGGATGCCTGCTTCACCAATCCGACGATGATAGCGGCGTCGGCGGCGGCTGGATGGCCCTGTGTCTGCAGTTTCTGTTTCATGGCGGCGCTGTACAGACCCAGGCTGGTCAGGTGCTGCCCGAGTCCGTCATGCAGTTCCCGGCCGATCAGTCTCTGTTGCTGATCACCGATCTGGATCAGTTCTTCTTCCAGCAGACGGCGCTGCGCCATCTCTTCCTTTAGTTCACTGTTCGTTTTCTCCAGGTCTTCGGTTCGCTCCTGGACGCGCCGTTCCAATTCGAGGTGCGATACCTGCAGCAGTCTATGAACGCGCTGTTCCTGAGCACGTGCCGCCACCAGCAGCAGTCCGGTTATCGCCATGACGTTCGCGAAGGTGCACCACCTCACGAGGCTATCCACTGGAGATTCGGCGGCGAACGGGCCCGTGCCGTGGGTGGTACCCCAGACTGCCACGACTGAAACCATCAAGGTCGCGATGCTGGTGCCCAGGTGATCGAAGCGCAGAGCAGCCCAGATAACGAACGGAAAGATCGCCAAGGCTGCAGGATAGTAGCCGTGGCCGGCAAGTTGCGGGGCGTCGAAGATGAGGTAGCTCACTCCGAAGGTCGCAACGGTCAGTCCGCACGCCTCTACGGTCCGTTTCGCGGAGCGGACAGGGTTCGAATGCGTGAGGAAGCTGAACAGGGGCGGGGCCACGACCAGCACGCCCATCATGTCGCCGAGCCACCATTTCAGAAAGACTGCGCCATACTCGGCGACCGGCACGAGGCCCCCTGCGAATAACGCGGTCACGCCGATCAGCGCACTGACTGCCGTGCTCACCACCGCAGCGAGACCGATGAAGGCCAGCACGTCACTGATGCGGTCGAGGGTGATCTGGAATCGGGCCGCACGGTTCAGCAGGAATGCTGCCGTCAAGACGGCAACGGTAGCGCCGGCGCTAATCATCGCGGCTACCGGCAAGGGCACGCCCACCGACACGTTGGCCAGGAAGGAGCCAATAACGATTCCGGGGGCAACTTCGAAGCCCAGAGCGAGCAGCGCAACCAGGGCGATGCCGCTGGAGGGCCACACCAGAGACACGGCGCCGCCCACTACTGCATAAGCAAGTCCTACTTTTGCACCTGCGTAGTACGCCAATGCCACAAATCCGGTGAGCAGGAAGCGCCTAAACCTGGAGTTGCCCCGAATGATGACCATGGTTCACTTCAACCCCTCTGCGCGAGCGATGGCCCACGCATCCCGGCACAGCCCGCAAGCAGCAATCCTGGTGAACCTATGAATATAGCGAATTTGATGCCGGGATTACGCAGGTCACAATCCTCATATCAAGACGACCAAAAAGCGACTATGAACCCACGTCAGAATTTTTCTGCGCGCCATCGCACATACGAAGGATCTTCATGGCGGTAGAAGGCGGGTCCGTTCGGGCGCGTTCCTCCACAACTTCGGAAAAGCCCCCACGCCCCCCATCTCACCGCACCTTCGCCTCAGCACCCCCCGCCGCCACGTCCCCCGTCTGCGTAGGCGCCACCTGCCTCTCCGGATGCCGCGGATCATGCAGCTGGTCTGCCGACCAGCCGCCGCCCAGATCGCCGAATAGCGACGCCGTATCCAGCAGGCGCGTCTCCTGAACATTCAGTGCGGTCTGCTGAGTGCTCAACTGCGTAGCCTGCGCGGTCGCCACCGTCGTGTAGTCCACCGTACCGGCTTGATACTCGTTGAACGCGATCTCGGCGCCACGGGTTGCGTCTTTTACAGCCGTATCGAGGACAACTGATTGCTCGGCCAGGATTCGCAACCCGCTCAAGTCGTCTTCAACGTTCTGGAACGCCGTCAACACCGTGCCCCGGTAGTTGGCGACGGCCGCATCGTAGGCCGCCTTCGCCACGTCGACGTCGGCGCTGCGCAAGCCGCCGTCGAACAGCGTTTCAGTGGCGCTGCCGCCCAGCGACCAGACGTAGTTGGCCACGTTGAACAGACCGGACAACGGCGACTGCGTGAGGCCGGCCAGCCCGGAGATGGAAATGTCCGGGTAATACGCCGACACCGCCACGCCGATCGCCGCGTTTTGTGCAGCCATCTTGCGCTCGGCGACGGCGATGTCGGGCCGGCGTTCGAGCAGCGTCGACGGCACGCCGACGGGCACGCCCGGCAGCGTCGGCATCGTGGTGCTGTGCGTAATCGACAGATCTTCCGGATTCTTGCCCACCAACACGGCGATCGCGTGCGCGTTTTGAGCGCGCGCCACGCCGAGCGCGATCAGGTTGGACTGCGCCGTCTCGAGCTGGGTACGGGCCGTGATCACGTCGGACGGCGGGATGGTGCCCGCCTGGTCCTGGTCGGACACGACATCCAGAAAGTGCTGGTAGGCCACGACCGTCCTCTGCAGCAGGTCGATATTGGCGTCGCTGGTGCGCAGTTCGATGATCGCCGTGGCGAGCGCCACCTGCTCGGAGAGCGTCGCATTGGCGAGCGTCGCTTCGCTCGATTGCGCCGTCGCGGCGTTTTCTTCGATCGTGCGCCGCACCTGGCCCCACAGGTCAGGCGCCCAGCTGACTGTGCCTTCCAGTGAACCCGAGTTGACCACGCGCGCGGCATTGCCGCTCCCGGAACGCGCCTTGGTCGCCGAACCGGTTACGCCGATGGTCGGAAACAGGCCGGCATGCGCCACCCGCACTTCTGCCAGCGCCTCCTGATAGTTCGCGTAGTCCGCCCGCACGGTCTGGTTCGACACCGACACCAGCGGTTCGAGCTGGTCGATCAGCGGATCGTTGAATGCCGTCCACCATTCGCCTTTCGGTTTATCCGCCGCGGGCTCGGCTTGCGTCCAGCCCGGCAACTCCGAGTAGGTGGCGGCCACGTTGACTTGCGGCCGGTGGTAGTCCGGGCCGACCGTACAGCCGCCGGCCAGCAGGGCCAGCGTCGCCAGCGTCGTGACAGCCAGCGGCCGAAGCGTCCCAAAGCGGTTACGGGAAAGTTTCATCGTCATGCCCTCGTATCCGGTTGTCCGGGTTGCTGCGCGTCGCGATTCCATGGCAGGTTGGCGGACCATCTGACCAGCCTGAAACGCAAGCGATCGAGGTAGAGGTAGATTACCGGCGTCGTGTACAAGGTAAAGACCTGACTCAGGATCAGACCACCCATCACCGTGATACCGAGCGGTTGACGCAGCGACGCGCCCTGGCCAATGCCGATGGCGAGCGGCACCGCGCCGAGCACGGCCGCGAATGTGGTCATCATGATCGGCCGCAGACGGACCACGGCTGCGGAGTGAATCGCGTCCTTCGCCGGCATGCCTTCGCTGCGCTGCAACTGGATCGCGACGTCGACCATCATGATGCCGTTCTTCTTGACGATACCGATCAGCAGGATGATGCCGATCAGCGCGATCACCGAGAACGGTGTGCCGAAAATCAGCAATGCCAGCGTCGCGCCGATGCCCGCGGACGGCAGCGTCGACAGGATGGTCAGCGGGTGGATCGAGCTTTCGTACAGCACGCCGAGCACGATATACACCACGCCGAGCGCCGCCAGGATCAGCAGCGGCACCGTCCCCATGGACTGCGAATAAGCCGCCGCCGCGCCGGCAAACGATCCGTGGATGCTGGCGGGCATGCCGATCTCGCGGATCGTGTTGTTGATCGACACGCCCGCGTTGCTCAACGAACCGCCCGCCGGCAGGTTGAACGAAATCGTCGCGGCCACGAGGCCGCTCTGGTGGTTCACCTGCGTCGACGTATGGCTGTTCGAGTACGAAGCCAGCGCTGCCAGCGGCACCATGGTTTCAGCCGACGTGCTGTCCGCACTGCCGGTCGAACTGCCGCCCTTGCTATTGGCGATGCTGTTGGTGGTCGCGTTGGCTTGCGCGTTCGAGTTGAGTGCGTTCGTGCCCGACGAAGTGGTCGTACTTTCGGTCGCCACCGTCACGCCGGACACCGTGGCACCCGGCATCTGCGTGCCCGCCGTGCCGGTAGCGTTGCCCGACGCCGTACTCAGGTAAATCTGGTTGAGCGCTTGCGGGTATTGCCAGTAATCCGGCGCCACCTCCATCACCACGAAATACTGGTTGAGCGGGTTGTAGATGGTCGACACCGTCCGCTGGCCGAATGCGTCATACAGCACGTTGTCGACCTGGTTGGGCGCAAAGCCGTAGCGCGCCGCTGTCGAGCGATTGATTTTGATGTAGGTCTGCAGACCGTTTTGCTGCAAGTCCGAGTTCACGTCGAGGATCTGCGCGTGCTCCTTGCTGAGCGCGGCGACGAGTAGCGGTGTCCACTTGAACAGCGCGGCGGAATCGTCGCTGGTGAGCGTGTATTGGTACTCGGCGGCGGATTGCCGTCCGCCGATTCGCAGATCCTGCTGCGCCTGCATAAAGAGCCGGGCGCCCGAGACCGCATTGAGTTTGGGCCGAAGGCGGTTCACGACCTCGGTGGCCGTGGCATGGCGCTCCGCCAGCGGCTTGAGTTCGACGAACACGTTCGCGGTATTGAGCGCGCGGCCGCCGGTAAAGCCGGCTACCGAGGCCACGGCCGGATCCTTCTGCACGATCTCCTGCAATTGCGTCAGCTTCTTTTGCATCGCGGTAAAGGAGATGCTCTGGTCGGCGATGATCTGTCCAATCAGGATGCCCGTGTCCTGCTCCGGAAAGAAGGTGGCCGGCACCAGCTTGAACAGGAACACGTTGGCCACCAGCAGACCGATCAACAGCAGGATGACCAGCAGGGCATGGTCCAGGACGGCCGTGAGCGAGCGCGAGTAGGCATTCTTGAAGCGGTCGAACTGCTTTTCGACCCACATCGCCCAACGGGCTTTCGAATGCCCGGCGTTGTCGCGGCTCAGCACATAGGCGCACATGGCCGGCGTGACCGTCAGCGAAATCACCAGCGAGATCAGGATGGCGACGGACAGCGTGACCGCGAACTCATGGAACAGCAGGCCGACAACACCCGGCATCAGCATGATGGGGAGGAACACCGCGATCAGCGAGAGGCTCATCGAGATCACCGTGAAGCCCACCTCGCCGCTGCCTTTCAAGGCGGCCTCTTTCGGACTGAGCCCCAACTCCATGTGACGCACGATGTTTTCCAGCACCACTACCGCATCGTCGACCACGAAGCCGGTACCGATGGTGAGCGCCATCAGCGAGAGGTTGTCGATGCTGTAGCCGAGCAGGTACATCGGCCCGAAGCTACCCACGATCGACAGCGGCAGCGCGACGGCCGGTATCAGCGTGGCGCGCGGCGATTGCAGAAAAATGAACACCACGCCCACCACCAGCAGCACGGCGATGAACAGCGTGCGCTCCGTGTCGCCCACCGACGATCTGACCGACTCCGAGCGGTCGATCGCGATGCCCACATGCACACTGCTCGGCAGCGTCGCCTCGATTGACGGCAGGACCTGGCGAATCTGCGCGACGGTGCTCACGACATTGCTGCCGGGCATCGGATACACGATGACGAGAATGGCGGACTTGCCGTTGAAGAGGCCGGCATTGCGGATATTCTCGTTCGAATCCCTAACCTGGGCCACGTCGCGCAACTGGACCGGCGCGCCGTTGCGGTAGGCGACCACCAGGTCGCGGTACGGCGCGGCATGCGTAATCTGGTCGTTGGAGGTGACAACATAGCGCTGGTCGCCCTCGTCGAGATGGCCCTTCGCGCTGTCGGCATTCGCTGCGCTGATCGCCGCGCGCACGTCTTCCAGGCCGATGCCGTAGCTGCTCAGTTTGCCCGGTTGCAACTCGACGCGTACCGAGGGCAACGCGCCGCCGCCAAGCGTGATCTGACCCACGCCCCTGACCTGCGAGAGTTGCTGCTGGATCACCGAATCCGCGGAATCGTAGAGCTGGGCCTTGGTGAACGTGTCCGACGTCAGCGAGAGCACCATGATCGGTGCATCCGCCGGGTTGTACTGGCGATAGCTCGGATTGCTGCGCAGCGTAGTCGGCAAGTCGGCGCGCGCCGCCTGGATGGCCGCTTCGACGTCGCGCGCGGCGCCGTTGATGTCGCGCTTCAAGCCGAACTCGACCACGATCAACGACGAGCCGACGGAGCTGATCGAAGTCAGTTCTTCAACGTCGGCAATGGTGGCGAGCCGCCGCTCGAGCGGCTCGGCCACCGTGGTCCCCATGATGTCCGGGCTCGCGCCCGCCATGTTCGCCTGCACCACGATGACCGGGAAGGCAATGTTCGGCAACGGCGCAACCGGCAGCCGGAAATAGGCGAGCGCCCCGGAGATCAGGATCGCGATGGCCAGAAGCGTGGTCGCGACGGGCCGCCGGATGAATAACGCCGAGATGTTCAAGGCGCGTTCTCCGTCCCGCCGGGAGGCGAATTCTCCGGTTTATTGCGGTTGCGCCAGCGTCGCGTCCGCTCGGCCATTCTGTCGAAGAACAGATAGATCACGGGCGTGGTGAAGAGCGTCAGTATCTGGCTCAGCGTCAGACCGCCGATGATCGCGAGCCCCAGCGGGCGGCGCAATTCCGAACCCGTGCCGGTGCCGAGCAGCATCGGCAGCGCACCGAGCATGGCGGCGAGCGTGGTCATCAGGATCGGGCGGAAACGCAGCAGCGACGCCTCGAAGATCGCCTCGCGCGGCGCTTTGCCGTGATTGCGTTCGGCGTCCAGCGCGAAGTCCACCATCATGATGGCGTTCTTCTTGACGATACCAATGAGCAGCACGATACCGATAATGCCGATCACATCCAGGTCGCTGCCGGCGATCATCAGCGCGAGCAGCGCGCCGATACCCGCCGAGGGCAGCGTGGACAGAATCGTCACCGGATGGATGAAGCTCTCATACAGCACGCCGAGCACGATATACACCGCCACCAGTGCCGCGATCAGCAGATAGACTTCGCTCGACAGCGAATCCTCGAATGCCTGAGCCGCGCCCTGCAGCGACGAGGTGATCGACGGCGGCAGGTTTACCGATTGTTCGGCTTGATGGACGGCTTTGACGGCAGTGCTCAGCGACGCATCTTTCGCGAGATTGAACGAGATGGTGACCGACGGGAATTGCGCGAGATGGCTGATCACGAGCGGCGACTTCGTGATCTGGATCTTCGCGATGCCCGACAGCGGCACCTGGCCCGTACTGCTGGTCTGACTCGGCAGATACAGGTTGCCGATCGACTGCACGTTCGGCAACGCTTCCGGTTTGGCCACGAGAATCACGCGGTACTGGTTCGACTGCTCGAAGATGGTCGAGACGATCCGCTGGCCGAGCGCGTCGTACAGCGCGTTGTCGATCGTCGCAGGCGTAATGCCGAAGCGTGCAGCCAGTTGCCGGTTGACTTCGACGTTCACGCTGAGGCCGTCGGTATTCATGTCGCTTTGCACGTCGGCGAGCGACGGGATCTGCTTCATCCGCGCGATCAGTTCCGGCACGTACTTCTGGAATGCCTGCTGGCTCGGTCCGCGCAGCACGAAGCTGTACTGGTTCGGCGAGACCGTCGTGTCGAGCGTCAGATCCTGCTCAGGCTGCATGTAGAGCCTGACGCCCGGCACATGGGCGACTTCCTGTTGCAGTCGCCGGGCAATCTCTTGCGCCGTATCGGAACGCTTGTCGTGTTCGCGAAGATTGATCAGGAAGCGGCCATTGTTCAGCGTCGAGTTGGTGCCGTCGATACCCACGTAGGAGGTCAGCGAGGTGACATCCGGGTCCTTCAGGATCGCATCGGCGAGCGCGCCCTGGCGATTGACCATCGCGGCGTACGATACCGAGTTGTCGGCCACGCTGATCCCCTCGATCACGCCGACGTCCTGCACCGGAAAGAGGCCTTTCGGAATCACCACGTACAGGATGCCGGTCAGCACGACCGTGCCGACGGCCACCACGAGCGTCAGCACCTGGTGATCCAGCACCGAGCGCAGGCCGCGTTCATAGGCGGCGAGCGTTTTGTTGAACAGGCCCTCGCTGATCCGCTCAAAGCGACTCGGATGACGTTCGGCCTGCGCGCGCAACATGCGCGCGCAGAGCATCGGCACCACGGTCAGCGACACGATCGCGGAGATCACGATGGTGACGGCAAGCGTTACCGCGAATTCGCTGAACAGACGCCCGATCACACCGCCCATGAAGAGCAGCGGAATCAGCACGGCAATCAGCGAGATGGTCAGCGACAGAATCGTGAAGCCGATTTGCCCCGCGCCTTCCAGCGCGGCTTCGAGCGGTGTCTTGCCTTCCTCCAGATAACGCACGATGTTCTCGATCATCACGATCGAGTCGTCGACCACGAAGCCGGTGGCGATGATGAGCGCCATCAGCGAGAGGTTGTCGATCGAGTAGTTCAGCTGGTACATCACCGCCAGGGTGCCGATCAGCGACACCGGCACCGATATGCTCGGAATGAGCGTGGCGGGCACGTTGCGCAGGAACACGAAGATCACCGCCACCACCAGCACGATGGCGAGAATCAGTTCGAGCGCCGCGTCGGAGACCGACGAGCGGATCACGCCCGTGCTGTCCGACACCACGGTCACGTTCATGCCGGCCGGCAGCGTGGATTCGAGCTGCGGCAGTTGCTTCATGATCTGGTTGACGGTCGCGATCACGTTCGCGCCCGGTTGCCGCTGCACGTTGAGCACGATGGCCGGCGAGCCGTTGTACCAGGCGCCGCGCTCGACGTCCTGGGCGGCCTGGCTCACGCGCGCCACGTCGCGCATGAACACCGGGGCGCCGTCCTTGTAGGCGATCACCGTGTCCAGATAGTCCTTTGGATCGGTGATCTGATCGTTGCCGTTGATCGTGTAATCGAGGTCCGGGCCGTCGAAATTGCCCTTCGGCTGGCTGACGTTGACATAGCTGAGCAGCGTTCGCAGATCGTCGATGTTCAGGCCGTAGGCGGCCAGCTTGTGCGGGTCCGCTTCGACGCGGATGGCCGGCACATTGCCGCCGCTCGTCGTGACCACACCCACGCCCGACACTTCGGAAATCTTGGTGCCGAGACGGTTGTTGGCGATGTCTTCAAGCTGGGTCAGCGACATCGACTTCGATGTGACCGCGAGCGTCAGGATCGGCTGGTCGGCCGGATTGACCTTGGCATACGTCGGCGGCGCCGGCAGGCCGGAGGGCAGGTAGCTGTTGGAGGCGTTGATGGCCTGCTGGACGTTCTGCTCGGCGATGTCGAGGTTCAGCGACAGATCGAACTGCAGCGTGATGACCGACGCGCCGTCCGAGCTATACGACGTCATCTGTTGCAAGCCGGGGATCTCGCCCAACTGCACTTCGAGCGGCGCCGTGACCGTGGTGGCCATCACGTCCGGGCTCGCGCCCGGATAGAACGTCTGCACCTGGATGGTCGGATAGTCGACGCTGGGCAGCGACGAAACCGGCAGCACGCGCATGGCGACGAGGCCCACCAGCACGAGGGCGATCATCAGCAGCAGCGTGGCTACCGGTCGAAGAATAAACAGGCGGGAAATATTCATCGGCGCGCGAGCCTGCTACGACGAAGCAGCATGGGCCGCAGCCGGTGCCGACGACTTTGCCGCGGGGGCAGCAGCGGGTTCGGAGGCGGCAGGCTCCGCGGCGGCGCCGCTGGCCGATGCGCCGGCCCCCGCGCCCTTCGGCTTGGCCGCCTGGATTTTGGCGCCGTCGTTCAGGCGGTCCGTGCCGTCCGTGACCACCTGATTGCCTTGAGAGAGGCCGGACAGGATGACCGTGTTCTTGCCGTCGCTCGGGCCGAGCTTGACCTTGTGGACGGAGACGGTGTTGTCCGCGTTGACCAGATAGACGAAGTCGCCCGGCGCGCCGGTTTGCACGGCGGGGGTCGGCACCAGCACGGCATTCTGCATCGTATCGACCAGCAACTTGACGTTGACGAACTCGTTGGGGAACAGCGCTTCGTTCTCGTTGGCGAAAGTGGCGCGTAAGGAGACGGTGCCGGTCGCCGTGGCCATCTGGTTGCTGACTGCGTAGAGCGCGCCGGTGGCAATTTCGCGCGCGTTGTCGCTGGAATAGGCGGTGACGGGCAACGTAGCGCCGCCATTCACGCGCTGCACGATGGAGGCCAGCGCGTCCTGTGGCACCGTGAATTGCACGGTAGTCGGCTTGACGGTGGTGATGACGACGATCCCCGTCGACGATGACGCCGTCACGTAGTTACCCGGGTCGACGAGGCGAAGGCCGACTTTGCCGGAGACCGGCGCGGTGATGCGGCAATAGGCCAGGTCGAGGTCGAACTGGGCGATGTTGGCGAGATCGGACTGGACCGCGGCCTCGTCCTGCTGCACGAGGAATTTCTGATCCTCGAAGGTCTGCTGGGCGATCGACTTGCGCTCGTTCAACTGCGTGAAGCGGGCAAGATCGGCGCGCGCCTGAGCAAGTGACGCGCGGTCTTTGGCGAGTGTCGCCTGAGCCTGCTGCTTGCTGATCTGATATTGGCGCGGATCGATCTGGGCGAGGAACTGGCCTTTCTGTACTTCCTCGCCTTCGTGATAGCCGACGGCCGTGAGGTAACCGCTTAGTTGCGGCAGCACGGTCACGGTGGCGGTCGGCGTGACCGTGCCGAGTTCGCTCAACGTGACGGGCATTGAACCGAGCGTAGCGCTTGCCACGGTGACGACGATCGGGGCGACGTCGCGCGAGGGTTTGTTCTGGGTCAACAGGTGGACAACGACCAGCGCGATCAGCGCCAGCACGACAACTGCAAAAAGAATGAGCCCGCGTCGGGAGCGCTTGGGTTGCTTGGACACGGCTTCGCTCATAGGTCTCTCCGGAAACAGATGCTGCCGTTGATGATCGGGCGGGAAGTCATTCTCTGCTGGGATTTTGGGAACATGCCATGGTTCTCGTGCGTTGTCACAATTTAATGACGAGCCTGGCGACAATGTACCGGGTGTGCGTAAAGCTTGAGTTACCGGAGTAAGACATGTCGGGATCTGAAAGACACGGTCGAGTGTCTTCCGGCCCGCAGCCTGCGCAAACGGACGTTTGAATGTGGGGGGGGTCTTTGGGAGGTGGTCGCGGCGAGCGGCAAGTCGCGCTGAAAGCTTGTTGAAATTATTCGGGCCGCGTTGCTACTTCGATGCCGCTGTCGATCCGGAGTCGCGGTCATCGACGCCGAGAGCATGCCGTCGAGCCACGCAAGGTCACCGGACGCATGATAACGGATCGTGACGATGTCGCTTTAAGTGACGATTCTGACTGAGGACTCCGTCGTAATCGAACCTTCACTGCCGTGGTCGATGTGTCCGTCGATAGGCAGGCCCTCTCCGCTGATCTGGGTCAACCCATCGGCTTATACACAATCTCCAGCGTGACCGCCGGCACGTAACTTCTGCAATGTCTTGGCAGCGACATGAACCTCTTTGAGTCCCAGCCAAATAGCTTTCGCGCCGGGTTCGCCATCGCCCTTGCGGCCGAGGAATCCGCCCAGGCGCGCGATCAAGCGCAGCACCTCGTTGAGCTTGGGCTTGGCCGGCTGCTTGACGTCGGTCAGCAAATACGCGCCGCGAATTTCGTCGACATCGAAGAACAGTTCGGCATCCAGATCGGGGCAACTGCGGCCCCTGTGCATCAGATGGACGATTCGCCAAGCCACGACCAGAAACAGCGCCAGCGCGCGCTCGAGCCGTTCGATCGCGCCCAGTTGCAGCGCCTCGACACGACAACCGTTCTTCAGCACGTTGAACAGGATCTCGATTTCCCAGCGTGCCCGATACCAGTCGATCAGTTCAATCGCTTCCTTCAGCGTCGTGGCTTCGCGGTTGGTAAGCAAGCGCCATTCGATCGGCTTGACGCCGCTTGGTGCATCAAACTCACGCGCCACCAGACACGTGGCCGCTACGCTTTGACCCACGCCTGCCGGCAGTTCGATGCGCCGCAACCATACGTGCTGACGCACCTGGCGCGCCTTCACGCCGTGACGCGAGCCCATCGTGAAGGCAATCTCGCCGAGCGGTGCGTCTTCTGTCGTCGCCGTCCACAGCTTGGCTCCCTCGGGCAGCGCGCGGTCGTGGGTCGAGCGAATCAGCCAATCCGCCGGCGTGCCCAACTCCTGCGCCCGCACCATCAGCGCGAGCATGTCTGCCTCGCGATCAGCGACGTACACCAGTCGCGTGTACGGCAGGCTCGATGCCGTTTCCGCTACCCGCTCGTAACCCTCGATCCAGCGCAGGCTTTCCTTGAGGCCGCCGCGCTTGCCCTGCGCGTCCTTGGGCTCACGCGCCCACATCCACGCGTCGAGTACACCCAGCGGCACCCACCTAAACACCGGCCCGATCACCGGCGCGAGCCTCACGCCGCACCTCCTGCGGCGGTAGGCCAAACCCGCGCATGAACGCTTCGCGCATATGCCGGCGATCGCGAAACCCCGTCTCTTTTGCGATCACTTCCAGCGAGTGCCGGCTCTTCTCGATCATTAGCCGCGCGGCTTCGAGCCGCAATCCTTCGATCGCCTTCGCGGGCGATTGTCCGGTTTCCAGAGTGAACACCCGGCTGAACTGCCGCGGGCTCAGATGGGCCGTACTCGCGAGTTCGTCGACGGTGAGCGGCCGGCTCAGGTGCTTGCGCGCATAGTTCAGCGCGTCCTGGATGCGGTCTGACTTTGGCGCCAGATCGAGCATTTCCGAATGCTGCGACTGGCCGCCCGCGCGCCGCTGATGCATCACGAGCTTGTGCGCGACCGAACGCGCCACATCGGCGCCGAGGTCCTTCTCGACCATCCCGAGCGCGAGGTCGAGCCCCGCGGTCATGCCCGCCGATGTCCAGATCGGCCCATCGACAATGTAGATGCGATCTTCTTCGACGTGGATGTCCGGAAACCGGCTCGTCATCTCGCGGGCATAGGCCCAATGCGTGGTCGCGCGCCGGTTCGCGAGCAGCCCCGCTTCAGCCAGTACAAAACCGCCCGTGCAGATGCCGGCGATGCGCCGCGCGCGCGTAGCCGCCTTACGCAGGAACGCGAGCACTTCGGCTGGGGGCGGCGAGGTTAGCGGCGTGGTGACGCCCGCCGCGATCCACGTGTCGATCGCGGTACGCACCCCGACCGGGCGCGTGACGACGGACATGCCGAGCGAGGAACGCACCTCGCCGCCCGCTACCGAGAAGTTCTCGATCCCGTAGAAGGTTTCGCCCGCCACAACGTTCGCGTATTCGAAAACCGCCTGTGACGCGAGCGCCATCACCTGGAAGCCATCGCTCAGCAAAAATCCGATTCGGTGCACGTCGGCCCTCCGCTATTCATCAGGTCAAACATCCGCTGCGAAGCGATGTCCTGAATCACGACCCTATACGTCATATGCGTCGGCGTCAATCCGGACCACAATCACCTCACGCAATCCCCTCATGCAATCACCAACGAACATTCAGCAGGAGTACATCATGACGCAGGCACATCAGGGTACGGCGCTCATTACGGGCGCATCCACAGGCATCGGCGCGGTCTATGCCGAGCGGCTCGCGCAACGCGGCTACGATCTGATCCTCGTTGCGCGCAGTCGCGACCGGCTAGTCAGTCTCGCCGAGCGCATCGAGAACGGAACGCGGCGGTCCGTCGAGATCATCGACGCCGATCTCAATGATCCGATTTCACGCGCCACGGTGGAAGCGAAACTGACGGAAGATGCGAGCATCACGCTGCTCGTGAACAACGCGGGTGTCGGCACGCACACGCCGTTGCTCGACAGCAATGTCGACGCCATGACGCGGATGATCGACCTGAACGTCACCGTGCTCACCCGCCTCACGTACGCCGCGGTGCCGGGCTTCGTCTCGCGTGGCAAGGGCGTGGTCATCAATATCTCGTCGATCGTCAGCATCGCGCCGGAGATCCTGAACGGCGTGTATGGCGGCACCAAGGCCTTTGTTCTTGCGTTCAGCCAGTCGCTGCATCACGAGCTCGCCACCAAGGGCGTGAAGGTCCAGGCGGTGCTGCCCGGTGCCACGGCCACCGATTTCTGGCAGACCGCCGGCTTACCGATCGAGAACCTCAATCCGGCCATCGTCATGTCCGCAGGCGACATGGTTGACGCGGCGCTCACGGGCTTCGATCGGGGCGAACTCGTCACGATTCCGTCCCTGCACGACGGCGCGAAGTGGGACGCTTTCGAAGCCGCGCGCCAGGCGATGTCACCAGAACTGTCGACCAACACGCCCGCACGCCGCTACACCGCAGATAACGAAAGAACCGTCCAGGACGCTTCGAAACGAACGCGCGAGTAAAGCGGTATCGACACGCCAACGCAGACGGCCTACGTAACCGTGGGCGTCGCAAAGTTGCACCCACAACAATGATGCCGGACACACTCCGCGCGGCGTCGACGCTCTGCGCGCTAACCTGCAGAACTGGCTTGGATCCACCGCGTACTCCTAACTTCTTGCCGACAACAACTCGACGCGCTTGCGGTGCAGGAACCGGCGCACGGCTGGATCGCGTTCGAGTCCCATCGCGAGGTCGTAGGCGACGAGCGCTTCGGCCGTCTCACCGGCACGCGCGAGCAGGTCGGCGCGCGCGGCCCAGTACGGCTGGTAGTCGGCGAGGCGCGGATCGTCCACATACGGCGCGAGCGCGTCGAGCGCCGCCTGTGGGCCGTCCCGTTCCGCCTGCGCGAGCGCGCGGTTCACCGCGACCACCGGCGAAGGTGCAATCGCGAGCAGCGCATCGTAGAGCTGCACGATTTCGTCCCAGTTCGAGCGATGCGTGCGACAGCGGTAGACGTGGGCCGACTGCAGCGCGGCCTCGAGCTGAAAGCGTCCGATGGCGTTGAATGCGCTTGCGCGCCGCAGCAATGCGTCGGCTGCGTCGATCATCGGTGCGTTCCATGTCGCCGGATCCTGAGCCGACAGCGGTACGTAGTCGCCAGCCGCATCGCGTCGCGCATCGCGTCGTGCCTGCGCGTACAGCATCAGCGCGAGCAAACCCAGCGTCTCCGGCTCCTCGGGCAGCAGCTCGACGAGCAGATGTGCAAGAAACAGTGCCTCGCCGACGAGATCGCGCTGCTCGGTATCGCCGCCGACAGGATCGGTCCACCCTTCCGCATACACCGCATAGACCGCTTCCAGCACCGCCGCGAGCCGGCCGGGCAACTCCTCGCGCTCGGGCACGCTGAACGGAATGCCCGCTTCGCGGATCTTGTGCTTCGCCCGCACAAGGCGCTTGCTCATCGCGGCGGGCGACATCAGGAACGCGGAGGCAATCGTCTTCGCTTCGAGCCCCAGTACCACCTGCAGCATCAGCGGCGTGCGAATCGCGGCCTCGAGCGCAGGGTGCGTGCAGGCGAACAGCAGCGCAAGCCGCCGGTCGGGCAACGCGCCGGTTTCACGCTCGTCGATCTCGTCGGCGAGGATCGTGAGCTGATTCGTCACGTCGTCGCCGACGCGGCGATGGCGCGCGCCGTCGATTGCCCGGCGGCGCGCAACCGTCATCAGCCACGCTTCGGGATTCGCGGGGCAGCCGCGCTCCGGCCAGTCGGCGAGCGCGGCCGCAAACGCGTCGGCGAGCGCGTCCTCGGCCGCGGCGACGTCGCGCGTGCGCATCGCCAGCAGCGCGACGAGCTTGCCGTAACTGCGGCGGGCGACCGCCTCGGCAATCGAACGCGCGGCGCCGTCAGCGTCACGGCCGCAACCGTACGGACTCATGCACCGGATGGCGCGTCGTACGGGGCTGTCCAGACCGGGCGCACTTCCATGAGGCCGTGCGCCGCGCCGGGACAACGCGACGCCCAGGCGATCGCCGCGTCCAGGTTGGGCACGTCGATCAGGTAATAGCCGGCGAGCTGCTCCTTCGAATCGGAAAACGGTCCGTCAAGCACCTGCGGTTTGCCGTCGACGAGCCGCACCGTGGTGCCCGTGCTCGTGTTCTGCAGCCGGTTGGCGCCGACCAGAACCTCCGCTTTTTTCAACGATTCGGTGTACGCCAGATACGCGGCAACACCTTGCTGCCGCTCGCTGTCGGTCATCTGGTTCCAGCCGTTTTCTTCCGAATAGATCATCAATAGGTATTGCATATGAGCCTCCGTCATGGGGTTGAGGCGGGTGAATCAAATCGGGCCGCCATCACGATGACGCGCGGGCGGCATGCTGACGGACAGGTGGCCTCGAAAGAATCGCGAGGTTTTCTTCGTCGATCATCGGGCAAATAAGCTACTGCCCGTGGGTTTGTATGCTTGCACGAATCGTGGCACGATGACTTGTTTGACCCGGCGTGATTCTGGGCGATCCGCGGCAGCACGGGTGCATTGTCACGTGTCGAAACTATCTATGCATCGCAGGCGTTTTGTATTGGCAGCACTGAGTGCGGCAGGCGTGACGCTTCGCGCGCATGCAGCGTCGGCGGACCGATTCGATATCCTTTATCCGCATTACCGGCCCGAAGATCGGGCGCGTGCGGCCTTTCCGCTGGCGGTACTCGACCTCGCCATGAAAGCCGCGGGAGCTGGGTATGTGGCGCGCCAGGCCGACGTCCTGATGGAACGGGCGCGCGCATTGGCGGAACTGGCCTGCGGCGGCAAAGCCATCAATCTGCTTTGGACGAGCATGGGCGCAGAGGCGGAACGAGGCTTGAACGTGGTGCGGATTCCGATCAATCGCGGGCTGATCGGATATCGGGTTTTTATCATACGAAAAGACCGTCAAGCTGACTTCGACAGGGTGGAGAGCCTGTCCGATCTGAAGGCGTTGACAGGCGGCCAGGGGCTTGGCTGGATCGATACCGACATCATGCGAGCAGCCGATCTGAGCATCGACACGGTTCCCTATGAAGCGGTGTTCGATATGGTTCAGGGTGGCCGGCTCGACTATTTTCCGCGCGGCGTCGTTGAAGCCTTCGCCGAACTGGACGAGCCGCGGCACAGGGAGCGGAATCTGGTCGTGGAGAAGCGCTTGCTGCTGAAATACCGGTCGGACTTCATTTTCTACGTCTCCGCAGGGTATGAAAGCCTGGCCCAGACCATTAATCAAGGGCTAGCTAAGGCTTATCTCGACGGATCGTATATGCGGCTGTTCAACACCCATCCCTACATTCAAGACGCGCTGAGCCGCGCCGACCTTGCGAATCGCAAGGTGTTCGTGCTCGACAATCCGTACCTTTCCGAAGGGGATCGCAGAATCCCGGACAAGTACTGGATGAGCTAATGCCGTGCGCGCGCGTCCGTCCTTGCCGTGGTGACGACGGGCCTGGTTAAACAGGCTGGACGGGCCGGACGGGTCGACCCGCCGGCGAAGGCATTCAGGATTTCCTGACGGCATATTCAGCAGACCGGAAGTGCATTTTTCCGCGCTTCCTGACTGCGGTGCGCCGCCGGTCTCCCTAGGATGATCTTGTCGTCGTCCTTATCCACGGGCCTGTCATGAGCCGTCATTCAGAAAACCACGAACACGCGTTTGAACGCCTGAACACCGCGTGTCAGCGTCTGTTCGAGACGTGGTGTGAAAGCAGAAGCGTCATACCGCTCGGTTATCTGTTGCACTGCTGGCCGTTGCCGGATAAGGGGCATGCGTCCGTGAAACGGTTGGCAGACGGATTGCGCGAACTGGGCAGGACGGATCCCGACGCCCTTGGCGGGCGCATCTGGCCGATTCTCTGCGATCTGGCTTCATGCATCGACGAGATTGTGCTGTATCCGCGGATCTATTTGCGCAAGGCGGTAGACGATGCGCCGCCGGTGGGGCGGGCCGTGTACGGGATGTAAGTGCCCTTCAGATGAGTCGGGGTACGTTTCACCCAGCGTGAGCGCCGGCCAGGCCCAGGAAAAACCCGAATGACCAATGGGCCGGGCAGACAAACGATAAATGGCCACCCTGCCGATGCAGCGGCAGCCGTGTCAGTATCCCGGTGCGGCAACGAGTGCAGAATAGACGAAACGAGAACCGTAGCACTCGCGGGGATGTATGACGTACAACCTGTTCGACGCATGGTGGAGTTTGATCAATCGCTTCCGGAGCAGCCTTGTATTGCGGCTGCTCGGCACGGTGTTGCTCGTCAGTTGCGTCGTCACCGTGTTGTTGACCGGATTACAGCTTTACCGCGACTACCACCGCGGCGTGGAGCAGATTGAAACGCGCCTCGCCGACATTGATCGCAGCAATCGCGACAGTCTCGCCGAAGCGCTCTGGCGCCTGGACCATGCCCAGTTGCAACTGGAGTTGAACGGCATTCTGCGTCTCGCCGACATTCGTGCCGTGGAAATTCGCGAGCCGGGGACCAACGGGCAGGCTGCTTACCTGAGCGCCGGTCAGCGTTCGGGCGGCCCCGTTGTTGCCCGTTCGTTTCCGCTGGTCTACAAAGTCCAGGGCAAAGAGCGGGAGATCGGCGAGCTCTACGTCGAGGCGACGCTCCTCGACCTTTACCATGACCTGATGCGAACCGCAGCGATGATTCTGGTCACCCAGGCCGCCAACACCTTCCTCGTCTCGCTGTTCATTGTCTACATCCTGTCCCGTCTGGTGATGCGGCACGTCGCGGCCATTGCGCGCACGGTGGAAAACTACGATTTCCGTGAAACGCCCCAGCCATTCCGTCTCCAGCGGCGCAAACCACGCGAGCCGGACGAACTCGAACGCATGGCGGCCGCATTCAATGCCATGGGCGCGCGCCTGTACTGCGCGTATCGCGACGAGCAGGACGCGGCGGCTGAACGCGAAGCACGCAATCTGGCCGAAGCGGCTAACCGGGCCAAAGGTGAATTCCTCGCGAATATGAGTCATGAGCTAAGGACACCGCTGAACGGCATTCTTGGCTACGCGCAGATTCTGGCGCGCGATGTCATGCTGAGCGAGCGGCAGCGCGAACGCGTGGAGGCGATTCGCAATAGCGGCGAGCATCTTCTGACCTTGATCGAAGACACGCTCGATTTCGCGAGAATCGAAGCGGGCAAGCTGCGTGTCGAAATCAGCGACGTGCCGCTGGCGGGCTTTGTCGATGTCATTCGGGAAATCATTGGCGTGAAAGCGGAGCAAAAGCGCCTAGGCTTCGTCTGCGAAATCACTGAGGATGCGCCTGCCGGCGTGCGCGCCGATGAGCGGCGGTTGCGGCAGGTCGTGCTCAACCTGCTTGCAAACGCCGTGAAGTTTACCGATTCTGGTTGCGTCAGCCTGCATATCTCGAGGTCCGCGTCGAACCGCGTCCGTTTCGCAGTACGCGATACCGGCATCGGCATCGGTCCCGATCAGCTGAATACGATTTTCGAGCCCTTCGAGCAACTGGGCGCGGCCGACCGGCGAGCGGGCGGGGCCGGCCTGGGTCTCGCCATCAGCCGGGAGTTTGTGCGCGTGATGGGTGGCGAGATCAAGGTCGAAAGCGGCATTGGAGAGGGCAGTATCTTCCGGTTCGAACTGCCGGCGGCGAGCGTATTGCCGGTGTCGCGCACGACGGCAGCCGTCGCACCGGTTCCCGATACGGTGATGGGCTATGAGGGGCCACGCAGAAAGGTGCTGGTTGTCGACGACGTCGAGGTCAATCGCGCGATCGTGGTGGACCTACTGAGTCGTCTCGACTTTGACACGGTCGAAGCGGAAAACGGTATCGAGGGGTTCGAGAAGGCGCAGCGCGAATACCCGGCACTCATTCTCACCGACATCGTGATGCCCGAAATGAACGGACTCGACCTGACCCGCAAGCTGCGTCAATTGCAGGCGTTCGCGCACGTCCCGATCATTGCCATGTCCGCCAGTCCTTCCGGAACCAACAGGGCGATGAGCCTGGACGCGGGGATGAACGCATTCGTCTCCAAACCGGTCGACCTCGAAGCGCTGCTGACCCAGATCGCCACATTACTCGGATTGACGTGGATCCATGCGTCGCCGCCACCGTCCGCGCGCCCCAGTAGCACCCATAGCCCCAATATGGCCGAGATAAGTCTCGCGGCGGTGCCTCAGCAGCGGATGGAAGAACTGCATCACCTTGCCCGCCTCGGCGACATGCAGGAAATCATCGTCTGGGCCGAGACGATGGCGGAGCATGATCCGCGTTTTCACGCATTCACAGCGCAGCTTTGCGCGCTTGCCCGGGACTATCAGTCGAAAGCCATCCTTCAGTTGGTTGAGCGACACTTGAATGTCGAGCCCAGGTCATGAGCGATCTCAACGCAGATGCCGCCGAGCGGCCGACGATCCTCATTGCGGACGACACGCCCGCGAATTTCGGCGTGGTTGTCGATAGCCTGACTGAGCGCGGTTTTCGGGTACTCGTTGCATTGGATGGCGAAGAGGCGCTCGAACGCGCGCTGTTTTCGCAGCCCGACCTGATCCTGCTCGACGTGAAGATGCCGGGTATCGACGGCTTCGAGACCTGCCGGCGGCTCAAGGCGAATGAGCGCACGCGCGATATCGCGGTGATTTTCATGACCTCGCTGACGGGCGGCGACGACATGGTCGAGGGCTTTTCGGCCGGCGGCGTCGATTACGTGGCGAAGCCCGTCCGCGTCAACGAAATGATGGCCCGGATCGAAACCCATCTCGCCCTGCGCGTGATGCACCGGCAGCTTGTCGCGCAGAACCGCCAGCTTCTGAATGAAGTGGCGGTACGCCAGCAGGCGGAGGCCGAATTGTCACGCGCCCGCGATGTACTCGAGCAGCAGGTCCACCAGCGCACCCGGCAGCTGGCGGAATCGAACGCGAGGCTGTCCGCCCAGGTCGACGAGCGTCGCCGGGCGGAAGCGAAATTACAGGCGAGCGAAGCGCGCTTTCGCACGATTGTCGAAACCAGCCCCATTCCGCTGTGCATTACGTCGATGCCCGAGGGCGACATTCTGTACGCGAATGAACCGCTGCGGGATCTGTTCGGTCTCGATGCGCGCACGGGCATGCTGACCAACATCGTCGATTTTTACGTGAATGCCGACGATCGTGACCGGTTGGTGTCGCATCTGCGCAGTGAGGGCAGCTTCAACAACGGCGAAGTCCACTTGCGGCGAGTGGACGGCTCGGCGTTCTGGGCCATGGCGACCGCGCGCGTGGCGACCTTCGGCGACGCGCCGGCGATCTACGTTGGCCTGAACGACATCACGTCGCGCAAGCGTATCGAGCAGGAGCTGTTCGAGTCGCGTAATCAGTTGCGCGAATTGTCCGCGTACATGGAGGCGATTCGCGAGGAAGAGCGCAAGCGCATCGCGATGGAAATTCATGATGAACTGGGCCAACTATTGACGGCGCTGAAGATGGACGTTTCGCTGCTGAAAATGCGCCTCGGCCATGATTCCGACGCGATGCGCAAGGCCGACGACATGCGTGAACTGGTCGAGAAAACGATCTGGATGGTCCGCAATGTCGCGAACCATCTGCGGCCGGTGGCGCTGAACTTCGGGGTCGTTTCGGCACTGGAGTGGCTGGTTGAAGACTTCGTCCGCCGTAACGCCATTCCTTGCCAGTTGCACATCAACGGCGGCGAGCCAGTGTTGCCGGAGGCGTGCGCCACCGCCGTGTTTCGTATTGTTCAGGCCTCGCTGACCAACGTCGGGCGTCATGCCAACGCGGCGCGCGTCGACGTCACGCTGACCAGCACCGCGTCGACGCTCGATCTTCACGTGAGCGACGACGGCTGCGGTTTTGATCCCGCCATCGCGAGAACCGGTTATTCGTACGGTCTCCTCGGTATGCAGGAGCGTGCCCGCCTGATCGGCGGGGCGATGACGATCGACAGCGCACAAGGCATGGGCACAGCCATTTCCATTCACATTCCGTTTGCAGGCGGGGAAAAAAATGATCAACGTCCTGATTGCTGACGACCACGCTGTTGTGCGTGGAGGTCTGAAACAGATTATCGCGACCACAACGGACATTGTCGTCGCCGCCGAGGCCGCGCAAGGTTCGGAAGTCCTCGAGCGGCTGCGTGCGAGGCGATTCGATCTTGTGCTGCTGGATATGACGATGCCCGGGATTAGCGGCGTCGATCTGATCCGGCGCGTACGTGCCGAGCAGCCCTCGTTGCCCATACTCGTGCTGAGTATCCACAACGAGGCGCAGGTCGTTTCGCGCGCGCTGCGAGCCGGGGCGACGGGCTATGTGACGAAAGACAGCGACCCCGACGTGCTCCTCGCGGCAATCCGCAAGCTGGCCGGCGGAGGGCGCTTTATCGATCCGAAGCTGGTCGACGCCATGGTCTTCGAGACCCATTCCGGCGACGCGCCGCCGCACGAGGTTCTGTCCGACCGTGAATTCCAGGTGCTGCAGATGCTGGCTGCCGGCAACGCTATCAATGAGATCGCCGAATCGTGTTCACTCAGTGCCAAAACCATTAGCACTCACAAGATGCGTCTCATGCAGAAACTCGGCCTCAACAACAACGCCGAACTGATCCGATATGCAATCCGGCACGGTTTGATCACGGAGTAACCGTGCCTTTAGTGAACGTTTGGGACCGTTAGAGCGCGTTAGGGAAAAATTAGGGAAATCCTGAACCTGGAACCAGCGTTTCCTGAATGCACAATCCATCGCTGCTGACGGAAAATTTATTCCCGCTGCCCCACGATGGTCAAATGGGAACGAGTAGTGCGAGGTGCAGACGTGGTTGCGATGAAAAGTTCACTGCGCGGCTTGCGCGAAAAACTGCAGGCAACCGTGGGCGCGAAGCCGGCCCGTTTGCTCGCGCTGCATGGCTCGCAAGATGGTCTGACCTGCCGGGTATGCCTCGAAATCTTACGGCCCGATGGTCCGATCGTCTTGTTCTTCTATCGGCACATTGACGGCACCTGGCACATGTTTCCGCCCGAGGACAACCAGGGCAGGATGGGATTCGAACGGCTCGTGGCGTGACATGACGGGTTTGAACAAGGGAGATCGCGAATGAACTCTGAGCACCTGGAACACACGGAGCACTCGGGGGAATTGTCGAGGCACGAGACGGAATTGCGCGCGTGGATGAGCGATTGGTATGACCACGCGTATGCGATCGGCTTCATCCGGCCGCCTTTCATACTCGACCATGCGACTGCATTGAGGCTGGAAGGCTATTTCAATGTAGGACTGACACCCGCGGAGGGTGCCAACGCGATCTTCGGCATGCTTCATTGACCCGTCATTGACCCGTCATTGACCCGTCAGGCGCGATAAAGCGCCTGCTGCGTCAGCGGGAAAGCACGGTTTGCCAGCATGCGTCACGCATGGCAGGATGAAAGACCGTTCAGGCGATAGCCTGGGCGGCAATGCGCCGATCCGGGCGCATCATCCCGTGTCGAGAAACCATCCATCCATGCATCGCAGGCACTTTGTACTGGCCACACTGGGTGCCGCAGGCGTGACGCTTGGCTCGCGTGCGGCGCCGGCCGAGCCCTTCTTCGATATCGTCTATCCGCGCATTCGTCCTGGCGGCGATGTGCATGCTGCGTTCGCGCTTGCTGTCCTCGATCTGGCGATGAAAACGGCGAAAGCCTCGTATACGGCGCGGCAGGCCGAAATCGTCATGGAGCGTGGCCGTGCGCTGGCGGAACTGGCGAACGGCAACAATACGATCAATCTGCACTGGACCAGCATGGAGGCAAAGGCCGAGCGCGGCCTTAATGTCGTGCGGATTCCTATCCATCGTGGACTGATCGGTTATCGGGTATTCGTCATAAGAAAAGACCGGCAAAAGGATTTCGACAGAATTGAGCGCTTGTCAGATTTGAAGGCGTTCACGTGCGGCCAGGGGTTAGGATGGATCGATACCGATATCCTCAGGGCAGCAGGTCTGGAGGTTCAGACGTCGACTTACGAGACGATGTTCGAGATGACCCAGAGCGGCCGCGTGGACTATTTCCCG
The DNA here is from genome assembly GCF_003610295.1 of Paraburkholderia sp. BL23I1N1. Classification (NCBI taxonomy): domain Bacteria; kingdom Pseudomonadati; phylum Pseudomonadota; class Betaproteobacteria; order Burkholderiales; family Burkholderiaceae; genus Paraburkholderia; species Paraburkholderia sp. BL23I1N1. The sequence continues at coordinate 6,874,733 of NZ_RAPV01000001.1, read as the reverse complement.
CGAGGCGTGGTTGAGGCGTTCTCCGAACTGGAAGGGCGTCAGCATCGTGAGCCTGATCTGGTGGTCGAGAAACGGCTGATGCTGAAGTATCGATCCGATTTTATTTTCTATGTTGCAACGGGCCACGCAGCCCTGGCGGAGACGATCGACAAGGGCCTCGTGATGGCGTATCGCGAGGGTTCTTACATGAGACTGTTCAACTCGCATCCCTACATTCAGGATGCGCTGGCCCGCACAAAACCCGCGTGGCGGAAGACGTTTCAACTGGATAACCCCTACCTCTCCGAAGCGGACCGCAGAATTCCAGACGAGTACTGGATGCTCTGACCGCATTCCGGAAGGTCTTTGGCGCGCTGTCGAAAGACAGCCTACCCGGACCGGACTTTTTGCTGCCAGACATCGATCTCTTCCGCGATTTCGTCGACGCGGTCGCTGTTACCGCTGCTTGCCTCGTCGATCCATCGCCGTGCCCATTCGAACGCATATTGCTGTGCCGCCTCGATGTTCCTGAAGCTTGGACCAATCAGCCCGCTACGGGCGATCCGCCGTGCATCCCGCACGATCTCGGCCCATCCGCGGAAGCGACCGTTGGCCACCGGATCGGCGGCGAGATAGATCACGTAGCCGCGCGGGTCGAATTCGCATTTGCCCTTCGACGCAAGGCCCATCCAGGGCGAGGCGGTTCGAAGAATGGACTGAGCGCGTTCAACCGGAGCGTGGCGTTGGACGCGCTCAGGCACAGTACGCGAAGCATTTGGAAGCTGCCGCGCAATCTGGGTGAACGGTTCTACCGTATGACGTGGCGGCTGGGTGTCACGCGGTGTCTGCCACGTCGCCTGGTCTTTCCAGAACACCTGGCGAAGACCTTCGTCCTTGGATTGGCGTTCTATGACGCGAGGCGTGGCATGGCGGATGTCCGGCAGTCCGTCCGGGCCGCAACGAAGCGTGCGGCCGGCGTCCGAGAGGAGCTTGTGCATTTGCGCGAGGGCGCCGGTAGAACGCCATTTTTCGAAGCGGTTCCGGCACGTCGGAATCGACGGATAGGTGCCCGGCAAACGGGCCCACGGCTCAGCGGTGGTGAGTATCCACAGCACGGCATTGGCTACTGCGCGAACCTTTACGCGCGGGCGGCCGCGTTGCCCATGAGCGATGACGGTATCCGACAGGACGGGTGCCAACTGTCGCCATTCCTGGTCACTGATTTCGTTGAAATTCACGCTGTCCTCCGATTGTCCCCCGACACCCATTCCATTGCGCGCGGCCCGGTGTCTCCAGTCGCGCTATGCGCTGCCCATCGCCCACGTCGACAGGGCCGACAAGGCAAGCAGATCCTCGACGCAATCCGATACCTCGCAGAGTTCCTGAAACGAGGCGCCCTTGGTGTCGTACAGATGGTGTCGTCTGAGCTCGCGTAGCGCGTTGGCGAGGCGGCGGAGGGCCTCGGGGTCGCTGTTCGTCAGCGGCCAGGCTTTTAGCAGTTGCGCCAGCGGCGCAACGCTTCGGCTTTCGCACCACAGGTCGAAAAGGTGCAGGCACATCGCGTTGATATGCTCGATAGAATTTTCGCGCTCGGACAGGTAGGGGAACATGACAGCACTCAACTCAAGGACGATCGACGTGTGTTCATCGTATGCGTCCAGTTCTCGCAGTGATGTCGGGACATCGAGAAAAAACGGGAGGTCGATGCTGAACTTCGGGTCAGGGAATCCTTAAGGGCGGCGCGCAGGCAGTTCGCGGCGGTCGGCTGAGCCCATCGGTGGGCGGCGCGGGGCGGCAACCGTGCAGCGAGACTATCCCCACTTGCGGCGGTTGCCCTGCGCATTCACGGCGAGATTTCGCTGTCCGATTTGCCGGAAGCGCAACGGTTCGCGCCGGTCATATGCGTCACACAGTACGCGTCACTCGGTGCCGCGAACGATCCGCAGATCACGCTCGACGGCGTCGCCCAGGGCTTCAAGTGCTTTCTTGTAAGCACTGCTTTCATAGGCGGCAATGGCCTGCTCGTAGGTCGGAAACTCGACCACGACAGTCCGTTCTTTCAAGCCTTGTTCATGAACTTCGTCGGCGACTCCGCGCACGATGAATTTGCCGCCGGCGGCCGTCAAAGCGGGCGCGGCCAACTGTGCGTACGCTGCCAGCTTTGCCGGGTCTTTCGTCGCGCGGTATGAGGTGACCCAGTATCCCTTGCTCATGTGAATCTCCTTGTCTTGAGGCGGAAAGTGATGGTTGCGTTGCAAGCATCGGCGAGGGAATTATGTCATCGATCGCCAATTCCGTTGATCTCACGCTGCCATGCCGATCCGGCCGCGGCCGGAGTCGCCAGCTGTGCGGCGTGAGCGAATGCGCCGCTCTTGTCCTGTGCATAAAACGGTACCTTGCATTAAACAATACTGGGTGCTAGAGTTCGTTCGTCATCTCGCGGATAGGTGTGTTCCGCACCAGTGCATAGCAAGGTACCGTGCTATGCACACTAATGTAATGGAATTGAATGAAAACGCAGCTCAAGAAGGGAACGCTCGATATGTGCGTGTTAGCTGTCCTCGCCGGCGGCGACAGCTATGCGTACGAGCTCGTCTCGACACTCTCCGAAACCATGGAGATCAGCGAGGGCACGATCTACCCGCTAATGCGCCGCTTGCAGGCCGAGGCGTGGGTGTCGACGTATTTCGTGGAGTCTCAGTCGGGGCCGCCACGCAAGTATTACTCGCTGACGGCGGCAGGCCGCAACAGTCTGGCGGAAATGCAAGGCGAATGGCGCAGTTTTGTCGATGAAGTCAACGGTGTGCTGGCCTTGTCCGGCACGCCCTCAGGAAGAGGGGAAAAGCAATGACGCAGGACGCATTCATCCAGCAATTGCGCCACGAACTGCGGAGTTTGCCGAAGCAGGTGGTCGACGAAATCGTCGCCGACTATCGCGAGTACTTCGGCGACGCACTCGCAGCGGGCCGCAGTGAGGCGGACGTGGTCGCGGCGCTCGGCGACCCGGTCAAGCTCGCACGCGAACTGAAGGCGCAGGCGACCTTCCGCCAATGGGAAACGCGGCGCTCGTTCGGCAACCTGATGCGCGTGGTCGCGTCGATCGCGGGGCTCGGTTTGTTGCAATTGTTCCTGTTGATTCCGTTCATGTTTTATCTGCTGATGCTGACGGTCGGCTACATGGTTTCGGGTGCGCTCGTGGTTGCCGGACTCGTGACGGTGGTCGCGCTCGGCAGTCATCACCTGTTCGGGTGGCCGGCATTCCATTCGGTGCCGTTCACCTTCGAGAGCAGTGACGTGAAAACGGGTCAGCAGGCGAACACCAACGGCAACGGCAACGACGATGACGACGCGGATGACGCCCCCAAGCAGGGCGACCCGCACCTCGCAACCGCCAATATGAAGGTGTTCCGGGTGGACGGCGACCGTTTCGTGCTGCGGCCGGATGCAGCCACACGGATTTCGGTTGTGACGCTTGCCGGCCCGATCGAAATAAAGAATGACGAAGGCAAACTCAAGATCAATTCGGTCGGCGGCGCGCGCGATCTGTTCAAAGTCGCCCCGGACGGCACATGGTCCATCGCATCCACCGACATCGTAGCGCTCGATCTTAAGGATGGCGAAGGGGACAAGGTATCGGTCGCGCGCATCGGAATCGGTGCGAAGTCACTGGCGTGGGACATCAGGAACCACGGCGACCACGTGTCCTTCGTGCAGGGCGCGGACGGCAGCGGTAAAAGTCTGGCGGTCCACAGCGGCTCGGATTCGGTCGTGATCGATCGCGACCACATTGCGATCAAGGACGGTTCGGATAACGTCGTGATCATCGGGCCGCATGGCTCGGGCATCGGCGCGATGATCTACGGATTCGCGATGCTGGTCGCCGGCATCGTCGGTTTGTGGCTGTGTTTGTGGTTGACGCGCATCACATGGCGCGCTTTGGTCCGCTATGTTCAGCGGCAACTCGATCTGATTACTGCTCGACTCGACGAAGGGCAATCCGCCTGAAGCGCGGCGCAGGTTGACTGACGTCTCTATCCTCATTCGATGAAAAGGAAACGGTCATGAATATGCACTATTCAGGCGGTACGGCAGTCCCGGCACACCGGCAACCTGCTTCCGGGCTGCGCTATCCAGACAGTCGCGTGGTCGGCGTCCAGAGCGTTGCCGTCTGGCTCGCGCACGGGGTTCGTATCGCTCGCGCGAATCCGGTGCTGTGGCTCTTGGCGATTCTGGGCTGTGCCGATTTCGTCACGCTGTTTGAGCTGGCGCCGCCGTTGCGCGTGCTGGCGGTGCTCGTCGGGCCGGTCCTCGCAGCCGGTCTGGTGCTGATGCAGGAACGTGCGAGCAATGCGCGCCCGTGGTCGATCCGCGAGACGATCGAAGCCGTCAACGTGCATCGCAATGCGTTGATTACGATCGGGCAGTGCGGCGCTGTCGTTGCCTATGCGGGTCAACTGATCGCGTTTGTAGTGTTTCACGTGTCGATGAAGGCATCTGTTGCGCCGAACGGCGTGCATGATCTGACGATCGTCTACGGTGCGCATAACGGCACGGGCAATGCGCTGGAGCCGGTGCTCAATATGCTGGCCTATGCGCTCGCGGCTTCGCTGGTATGGTTCGCGCCACCGCTGGTTGTTCTGAACAACGTTTCACCTTTGAACGCGATGGCTGCAAGTGTGCGTGCCGTGGCGCGTAACTGGCGCGTCGCTTCGGTGTTCGGCATCGCGATTGCCGTCGACGTGTGGCTTGCCACCTTCGCGCCGCTTCTATTGCGCGGATTGCTGGTGACGCCGCTGGTCAGCGCGCTGATCGTTCTGTCGATGTACGGCGCGTATCGCGGCATATTCGAGAAGTCGTAAGTGACGGGCTCGCGCCGGGGTAAAAAAGATAGCTGCCCGGTCGAGATAACGATATCGGAATTGAATCATTCTCACGACACGTTCTGATCGCTACGCTTGCGGACATATTGCAAGCGAGGGCATATGGCCATTTCTGTTTCCACGTCTTTTTCCGCGCGGCGGCGCACGCTGAAGCTGCTCGGCGCAGTGCCGGCGCTTGCCGCAACCGGTGCATTTTATTCACGCAACGCGCGGGCCGCCGATCTGGCATCGACAACGCTCGTGCTCGGCGACCAGGCCGGTGGCACACGTGCTCTCGCTGAAGCGGCGAAGGTACTCGACGGCACGCCGTACGCATTTCGCTGGGCCAACTTCCAGGGTGCCGCGCCACTCTTCGAGGCGCAACGCGCAGGTGCCGTCGATCTTGCGCCGGCGGGCGACTTGCCTGTGCTTGCAGCGGCTGTCGGCGATCCGACCTTGAAGATCGTCGCGACGCGTGTGGGGTCGGGCGCGCAACTTGGCATTCTGGTTGCGCCCAATTCGCCGATTCGCACGGTGGCGGATCTGAAGGGGCGCACCGTGTTCGTGTCGTCGGCGCGCGGCAGCATTTCGCAATTCCAGTTGTATGGTGCGCTCGCCGAAGCCGGACTTTCGAAGGATGACGTCAAGGTTCGTTTCATCCTGCCGGTCGATGCGTTTGCGGCGTTAGCGTCCGGTTCGATCGACGTGTGGGCGACGTTCGATCCGTACTACGGTATCGCGGTTCAACGTGGTGCGCGTATTTTGCGTGATGGTTCCGGGATCAATAGTGGTCTCGGCTTTATCACCGCATCGGGCGCCGCGCTTGCGAACACGCGCAAACGCACGGCCATCGCAGACGTTCTGCTCAGGCTGCAACGCGCGGGTGAATGGGCGCTTGCGAACCCCGATGCTTATGCGCAGATCTACTCGACATTGACGCGCTCGCCGCTCGATGCCGCGAGACAGATCACGCAGCGCGCGGCATTGAAACAGCACTTCGTGACCGAGGCGGATATCGCCGCACTCCAGAAAGTCGCCGATAGCGCGGCTCGCGACGCTATCCTGCCGCGCCGCATCGACGTCCGCGCGATTGCCGAGACGCACATCGCGAAGGTCTGAAGCGAACGCCACGTTTTTGACGTCGACGTCCGCTCCAACCGCAAATTCAACCACAACCTCAACGATCCAGCCGATCCACCAGCGCAAACGGAATACTTTCCGCAAACAACTCCCGGTCTCCCGTCGCACTCGTCTGCGTATTCAACTGCAGCGCGAAATTCAAACCCGGGCTGCGTGTGCTGGTGGTGCGTTCCTTGACCTTGAGTTCAACCGGCATCCACGAAGCCGGATCGTTGAGAATCCCGTCCACCTTCTCGTCAATCTGCGCATGCCCCGCAGCCCGTTCGCCCGGCGGCAATTGCTTTGACATCGCCGCCAGCAGATCGAGCTGTTTCGCGGCGCCGCGCTTGAGCCGGTAGCGGTGGAAGTAAGTCTGGTTCGGCCGCCGGTTCGCCTTCACGTCGCCGAGGTGCCGGTCGAGCCGTTGTTCGGCGAGGGTGCGCGCCGGCGGTAGCTGCGGCTCGGGCATGCCGTTTAGCAGCGCTTGCTGCCGCTCGCCTTCCTGTTCGTCGTTCACCTGCTCGGTGAACAGGTCGACCCACTGGTCACGGCTCGCATCGAGCGCGCGCGTGTAGGTTTCGGCGCTCGAATACTCCGTGTCGAGCAGACACGCGCGATGCATCAGCGCGCCGTCTTCGCGCACGAGTTGCACTTTGGCGAGGTGGCTGTCGTCGTTGAAGGTCATGGTCGCGGATGGCGCGTCGAGCGAGACGAGGCCCACGCCCACACTCGAACTATGCGCGCCGACCGGCTGTGTCGCGCTGACGGTGCCGCTCAGCCGCCCGATCAGCCGCGAGCCGGCACCCACCCGATGCTGCTCGACTTGCATGCGCCCGCTTTGCTCGTTCGAATCGAGCGTCTGTTTCGCGGTCTTCTCGTAACCGATGCCGATGTTCGCGCCGGCGCGAAACGGCGAACCGGTTTTTGGCACGCTCACGGACAAGCCGACGTCGGCGGAGGCACCGCGTTTGACCGTGCGCGACACGGTATCGGTCCAACTGACCGACACGTCCGGGTCGTTGAAATAATGCTCGGCGAGCCGGTTCCAGGTGCCGCGCGAGCCGCCCGAATTGGCGCCGTGCGCCTGGGTCGTTTCGTCGAAGACATGATCGATGATGCCTTCGAGTTTTTCGCGCATGGCGCCATCGTCGTAGCCGGTGCCGTTCGGATTGACGCGGCGCGCCACGCGCAGCGATATGCCGCTCGGTTCGGACAGTTCCTGCGAGTGCAGCACGGCTTGCGTTGTCAGGCCGGCGCGCATCTGGGTGAGGCCGACGTCCATGTCGTAGCCGACCAGCACGCCGACGCCCGCATGCCGCACCTGCGTTTTGGCGGTGCCGACGAACATCTCGACGCCGTGCGTGCCACGGCTCAATTCGACCACCGCCTCACGCGTTTTCGACGCGCGCAGATCGAGGCGGGGCGCGATCGGCACGCCGCCGGTATGCAGCACCTTGCTGAGGTTCGCCGACAACCCGCGCGTGCTCAAACCGATGCGCCGACCGTCGGTCAGACGCAGGCGTGAACTCGATTGCAGATCGTGCGCGACGTCCTTGAGCGTTTGCCGGACCGCGCCGGCGCTGTCCGCGTCCGCGGCGGGCGCGGGTGGCCGCGCTTTGTCCTTCAGGCTCGATACGTGGGTCCAGAAGGGCGAATCGGCGGGCACCTTCGCGACCTTGCCCCACGAGGCGAGCCGTTCCGGATTGAATGACTGTTTGGCGATCGACTTGAACGGCTTGCTGCGCGCGAGCGTGTGCGGATCGGTGTTGGCCCAGCGCGTCGTTTCGGTTTGCAGGCGCGCGAGCGTGGCAGGCGAACCGACGTCGCGCGGCTGCAACTCCGCGCACAGTTGCTGCGCGCGTTCGGTGACCCTGTGCAACTGATCGGCGTCTAGCTTGCCGTTCGGAAAGCCGCCCGATTCGAGCCAGACATGCAGCGTCGCGAGTTCGGCAATCGACTGCTCCGGGCGCGCGTGCGAAAGCGCCGCCGCCGCCCGCATCTCGGGACGCTCGCAAAGCGGCTCCAGCGACCCGCGCATCGCCTCTTCGAGTTTTCCCTGCTCGGCGCCGATCGTTTTGCGCGGTACGCCTTGCGTGCCGAAGCGCAGCGCCGACAGCGGCGAGCTGCGTTTGCCGACGAGCCGCGGCAAGAAGGTCTTCCAGCGGTTTTCGCCGACGCGGTCGATGGTCTTCGCGGAGAACTTGTTCAGACGCTCACGGGCTTGCGACAACTCGCTGCCGCGCCCGTCTTCCCGAAAGTTCTGGCGCCACGCGAAGAACGCGCCTTTCTGATCCGCGTTCAACGCATCACGCCCTTGCGTGGTCAAGGTCGACGCAGCTTTGTAGGCCTGCCACGCGAGTGAGGTTTCGTTGAGCGGCGTGCCGTCGGCGGGCTTTGAGCGTGCGGCGACCGCGGCCGGCGCGGGATCCTGCACTGGGCCTGCGCCGTGCAGCGGTGGGTCGAGCGCGTCGGCGGCCTGCAGCATCATGCGCTGCGCGAGGTGGGTCGATGCATTGCCCGGCGGCGGCTGGCCGCCATGGCGCAACTGGTTGAGCGCGTCGAAGCCGGCATCGGTGCGCGCAAGCGTTCGCGCGACTTGCCAGGCGCCGGCTTCTGCAGGCGTCGTCGACTGGGCCGTGTCCATGTGCGCGAAGTCGAGGTTTTCGAGCGCGTCGAGCATTTCGTTGGCGCTTCGCGCGTCGCCGATATTCGCGCCATGCAGCGCCTGAGCCAGCAGCGCGCCGCGGTGGGTGTCGCGGGCGGCATCGGGGCCGCTCAGCGCGGCCAGCCGATGCGACAGATCGACTTGCGAGAGCAGATCGCCGGAAGGGCCGGGTAATTGACGGCCCACGTAGTCGCTCAACGCGGCTTCGCCGGCCATCGCGTCGAACGGAATCGAGGCTGCTTCGGTTTGGTTCTCTACTGCGCGTCTGCTCGCAGAGGCCGAAGACGAAGAAGACGAAGAAGAACCCGAAGCACGCGCGGTCTTGCCAAGCGCCTGCTTGATCCGCGGTTCGGTCTTGAGCAGCGGTGTTCCCGCAGCGGTCGAAGCGGCAGCCGGCTTGGTGGCATAACGCTCGCCGTTCGCGGTGAAATCCGCCGGCGCAAACGGCTTGCCGTGCTGGCTCGTTTGCGACAGCGCGGTGCTGATGTCGAACTTGCTTGCGCGCAAACGCGCGCCGGTACGCGAGAGCTTATTGCCGAGCCTGCCCAGCAGCGTCTCGTCGACCAGCGGCCGAGCCTGCGGTTCACCCGTGACCGGCGGCACCGCTGGGGTATTGCCAGCTTGATGACCGGGCGCCTCGGTTGGTTCCGCGTTGGTCGTGTGAGGCAGGTGCGGTACTGCATGGATGTCGGACATGTGCGTGGCGTTCAACGAGCGGCAGTTGAAGTCACGGTATGGAGCGCATGTGACACCCCCAGGCAGGGTGCGAAGCGAGGTCACCGCATGCGAAGCAGCCCCGCGGCGGCTGATGCATCGAGCGCCTCGAGATCGACGGTGATGCGCAGTTCGAGCCGTTGCGCGCCATGCTGCCGCGCGCGTTGCAGCGCGTTTTCGAGCAGCGGGCGCACGGCGCGCGGATCTTCGCCGCTGCGCAGTCGCAGCATTGCATTCAGACGCAACAGTTCCGGCACGTACCAGAGCTCGCCGGTCCGCTCGCTGCGGCTCACGGCTTCGCGCAGCGTCGCGCCGAGCGAGGCCGCGAGTTCCGGTTCGTCCTGCAGCGCGAGGCGCGGCAAGAGCGTGGCGATGAAGGCGATGTCGGGCACATAGATGCGCTCGCGCGCAATCCGCTTCACCGCGCCGGCAATCAGCCGCCGCGCGGCTTCCTGGTCGCCGCGCCGGGCGTCGAGCCAAAGTTGAAAATCGAGACCGAGGCGCAGCCACCGTTTGACATCCGCCGCTCGCGCCCGCGTGACGAGTGCCGCGGCGCAGGACTCGGTCAGCGCGATGTCGTCGTCGAGTGCGGCGAGCGCGCAGGCGAGGCCGAGCGCAATGCAGCCGGCCAGCGGTTCGCTTTCGTCGGCGGGGTCGCGGATCGTGACGCGCGGCGGCATGGTCAGATGCGGCTGGCCGACCAGCCACAGCGCGACGGCATGAATCGCCCGCGCCACAAGATGCAGCGACAGCCCGTAGCTGGTGGCCACCGCATTGGCCTCGCGGCTCAGGTCTTCGTCGATCTCGTCGGCCGTATCGTCGTTGAGTCCGACGACCGGTGCGAGCAGGCGGATGGCGGTGTCGAATTCGCCCGCATACGCCTGGACGATGCCCTCGATGCGCCGTGCGTTGATGCTCACGGCCGGACTGTGCGCCACCGGCGCGATCTCGCTGAACGCGTTGGAGAGGCGCCGGCAATGCTCGATCTCGCCGGCGTCGAGCGCGCACATCACGAGACAGAACAGCGCGCGCAGACGATACGGCGTGTCGGCGCAGATATTGGCGAGCTCGTAGGTGCGCTGCCAGCTGTCGACAATTTCATTCGATGCGCTGCGCTTGAGCATCAACGCGCGCGCCAGCACGGCACGCAGGCGCATTTCGTCGCGAATCCGCCGCATCGACACGCTGTCCACCCGCGCCAGCACCGCGCGCACCCAGCCGATGTATTCGTCGACGAGCGCGAGCGCCGCCCAGATCGGCGCCGTGTTGTCGAGCAACTCGGTGCACAGTTCCACTTTGTCGACCGACACGGCCCATTCCAGCGCGGCGCGCAGCGCGTCGATATCGTGGCGGCTGTGCGCGGTGGCCACGGCGACGCCCGCGCCGAAACGGCGCGCCATGTCGCGGGCGACAAACTGCGCGTGATGCAGATCGGCTTCCGCGCTTTCGCGATTGCGCTCCAGCGCGTCGAGCGCGAAGCGGCGCACGGCGGGCGGCAAGCGCAGCCGCAACGCGCCGTCGCAGTCGACCGTATTCACGAGGCCCGCGTCCATCAGCGTATGAAGCTGGCGTTCTAGCAGGCGCGGCTCGGGCGGACCGAAACCATAGTCGCTGCCGAACGCGCCGAGCATTTCGTAGGCGGCGTCATGCGAGAACGCGGTGGCGAAAATGCCAAGCCGGCGCAGCATGGTGCGGGTTGGCGCTTCGAGCGCCGCGTACGAGAGATCGAGCATTACGTGGACGATCGCCGCGCGCGGCAGCACGATGCGGCGCCCACCGCTGCGATGAGTCATCACCGTGTCGAGTTCGCGGGCGAACGCCACGATCGCGTCTTCCGGCGGCACGCCCGCGCGCACCTGGCCGGCGATGGTCGCAGCGGCGAGTTCGAGCGCGAACGGCACGCCGTCGACGCGCCGGCAAATCAGCGCGGCCGCCGCGAAGGTGGCCGGCGCAATGCTGCTCACTTCGGGCAGCGGCGCATGCAAGGCGGCTGCTTTCAGGCAATGCGCGAGCCGGGCGAAGAGGAGTCGCAGCGCGTCGTAGTCGAGTGTGGCGGGCGTGCTGTCGATCTGTTCGGGCGGCGCGCGCAAGGCGGCGACCGGCACCGCCGTTTCGCCGCCGATGAACAGTGGCGATTCGCACGTGGCGATCACATGCAAGCCACCCGTGTTCGCCACCAGCGTATCGATGAGTTCGGCCGCCGCTTCGCTCAGATGATCGCAGTGATCGACGATCAGCAGCATGCGGCGCTCGCCGATCTGCGCGGCCAGATTGGCCGCCATCGGCAACTCGCTATCCGGTTCCAGGCCGACGGCCGCGCCGATCGCATTGGCGACGCGATCGGGTTGCGCGAGCGAGGCAAGCGCGGCACAAAAATCGCCGTCCGGAAAATGCGGGGCGAGGTGGCTCGCGGCTTCGATCGCCAGACGCGTTTTACCCACGCCGGACGCGCCGGTCAGTGTGATGATGCGGCGCGCGGGCACGAGCGCGAGCAATTCGGACAACTCGGCATGACGGCCGATGAACGGCGACGGGTCGATGATCTGCGAGCGTAGCGAGGTGACGGCGCTGGTCGGCATCAACGCCGGAAAAGCGGAAGTGGCCGGGGCCGCCGCGGCGGCGAGGCTCGATGCCGCTGTGACCGACGTCAGCGTGGCGGACGGCGCGGCATTCGCAAACGCGGTGCGCGAGGCGCCAGGCGCCGTGCCGCGCCACGTCGATCCATAAGATGAGCCGTAGGGCGAACCGAATGTGAGTCCGGTTGTGAGCCCTGTCGTGAGCCCAGATGTAAGCCCGGTTCTGAACCCACCTGTGAGCCCGCCCGCGAGTCCGGGCGTGACGAGCGGGTGGGTCGCGGCCGTTGCGGCAAACGAGGTGGCGAGCGACGCGGCAATGCTGCCGGTGGTCGCCACGGGCAGATCGAGTCCGGTGTCGGGTGTGTCGAGCACGCGGATTTCGCCCGCGAAACGATAGCCACGGCCGGCTACGGTGACGATCAGATCGCGGTCGTCGTCGAGGGCGCGGCGAATCGCAGAGATCTGCGCCTGCACCGTGTTCGCGTCGACATTGCTGCCTGGCCACACGATTTCGCGTAACTCGGCGGTCGACACAACCCGGCCGCGCGCCTCGAGCAGGGCGGCGAGCATCGCGAAGGGGCGTGCGCCGAGTTCGATGACGGCGCCGTCGGCAATCAGCAGACCCACTTCGCGCGCGAGCCAGAATCGCGAGAAGGCGATCACCTGACCGGTGAGTCGCGGTAGCGACATGATGGGTCTCCGGCGTAGTAGTGTTTCGGTCCACCGGCGAGAGGGACTCGCGAGGCATGCGTAACGAACGGCCGCGGTGCGGTATTCGTCTGACCTTTGTATTATCGCCCGAGAAGTGAACAATTGCTGATGTTGCGAACACTTCTTCGTTCCGGCTCGATGCGTCCTTGAGTGCCTCTGCTGGGTGGTCGGGCTGCTTCAGGCGTCCGCGAGACTCCACTGCATCGTGTTGCGCAGCCACGCAACGCCGGCGCTGGCCGGCTCCGGCGGCACCGGCGCGGGACGCGTCAAGGCGTAGAGATAGCTGTCGGCGGCGGCGAGGCCGCGGTTCGGGCGCGGCTCGTGATTCGTCAGCAGCGCTTCCTTGACGAAGCCGAGCCGCTCCATCGAACTGTGCGCGGCGCCGTCCACGGCGCAGCACGCGAAAATCCGGTACACGCCAGGTTGCTCGATCAGCCGGTCGATCAATTCCTGCAGCGCGAGGATGCCTGCCCGGCGGCGTCGGGCGCCGCCATGCCGGCTGATGATCACGCCGATCTCCACGCGCGGCAGCGTCGGCTTCAATTCGATCAGCGCGGTCAACCGGCCGCTGTCCTTGCATTCGAGCGCGTAGCGAATCAGGCTGCCGTCGCTCCAGCCGCGCAGCGCCTCGTCGATGAATTCGGCGGTTTGCGAAACGCCGGTATGGCGCGGCACCGGCAGGTCGCGCATCGTATCGGCGTCGCCGAGCATCTGGTCGAACAGGGAGGGGGCATCGGCGAAGGTTAGCGGGCGCAGCCGCAAATAAGGCGTTTCCATGCTGTCGAGCGGGGTGAAGCGCATGAGTCGGACTCCGAATGAGCGGCGAACCCGCGTAGTGTGCCGCTCGCATGTGACTCGCGCGCGACGGCCCGCGAACCGGCGTAAGAGGGGGCGAAGACCGGGGCGCGGATGAACGGGGCGGGGCGGGCGTGTGGCGGGCGGCGCTCGCGGCGGTGCTCGTAGCTGCGCTCGCGACTGCGCGTTCGATCCCGCCGTGGCCTGTTTTCAACTTCGCGCCGGTGCACACTTTTTCGCGTCGCGGCCGCGGGCGTCGTACGCCGGTTGTAAGGTCGAGCAGGACGCCTGTTCGACGTCCCCGTCTTGCGCTTCGTCACGACAGCGCGCATTCCCATCAGGAGCCTCGCACCATGCCGGATTCCCCATCGATTTCACGCTCGCGCAGCACGCTGCCGCTATCCGATGCCAGCACGCAGTCGTCGCCGACCAGCGGCGGCCGCAAACCTGTCGATGGGGCGGCGCACGCCAGTCAGCAAGCGGATGCGAATCTCAGCCAACTGGTCGCCAACAACAGCAGCGAAGCAACCGGCAAACGCAAGGGCACGTCGTTCTCGGCCAACACGTCGGCGGCGGCCAAACCCCCGGTGACCCAGCCGGGCGCGGGCGGAATACCGGGCGGCATACCAGGTCAACCCGGCCAACCCAACCGGCCCGGCCGCTTCGGCGGGCTCGCGCAAGGCGCGGCGACCGTCGCGAACGATGCCTCCGGTCTGGCCTCGGCAGGCATGAACGTGCTGGGTGGCGTGATGCAATTCGAGCAGGCGGCGGTCAACCAGATCGCGGAGCTGATCAAGCAGGGCGCGCACAATGTCGAAGAGGCGTCGAAGGGGTGATGTGATGCACGCGGCAAGGTCCGCTGTGCACGGACCTGCCGGTCGTCGTCGCCGGAACGGCTTCCGCTCTGAAGCAATGCGCCTGCGGTGAGGCGTTATATTCGTTGACTGACCGAGACGCGGGAGCCGGGCTTGCACCGAGTCCGCGCCGGAGGCGAACTAAGCCCGCAGCCAGAAGAACTCGCCCGAAGCGATGCCTTCAAACATCTCGTCGTTCGATTCGACGATGCTCTGCCGCCAGTAGCGGCCATGTTCCGCGTAGTGCGCGAGCAGATCGGCGAGTCCTTCGCCGTTCAGCTCGTCGGCGAAAGGCAGACGCAGCACCAGCACCACGCCGCCGGTGTCCGTGTCGAGTCCCAGTTGCGCCTGGTCCTGCGCATAGATCAGCAGGTTCGCTTCGAGCATCAGCCGGAAGACGACGAGCGTGCGTCCGGCCGTCACCGTGCCGAAATGAAAATTCGCGTACATCGCGTCGAGGTCGCGCTCGAAATAGTCGAGCCGCACGTCGAAGCCTTCGACCTCGATCGACCGCGTGCGCAGCACATGGTCCGCGTCGCCGAGACCGACGGTCGCGCACAGATCCATGATCAGGCTGGTGTAACGCTCGCTGCTCATCCTCGTACCTTGCTTGGGCGATTCGCGCGGGGTTCGGCGCGGCGCGGATGCGAGCCGTGCGTTGCATCCGGCGAATGCTGAGAATGCTGGAAATGCTGGAAATGCCGCAAAAAACACGGCCGGATCCCGCGCGAAGCGGGACCGGCCGTGTGCGGACCGCCGCCGTCGGCGAGCGGCTCGCGGCTTCGATGCTTAGCCGCCGCGCGAAGCATCCTTGACGTTGCTTGCACCGCTCTTCGCAATGTTCGCCACCGATGCATACATGCTTTGCTCAACTTGCATCTGGGCGGACATCATCGTCATCTGGTCCATTTGCTGCGTGAGACCAGCCATCATTCCGCCTGCGCTTCCTACGGACATAAAAACCTCCAGTGACTATGGGTAGAGAGTAGAGAGTGAGTGGCCTATATCGAGACCTGCCGCCGCGCCGGCTGCTCGTGAGAGCGGGCCGCCGCAACAAGCGCTTTGCCCGCGAGCCCGGCGCGTGACGCGCGATGAGCGAGGCCCACGGTGAGCCGCCGCGCGCCGTATCAGGCGTGCGCGCCGGCCTGTTTTTCCTGCAGCCGCGCGATCACGCGCGACGCAGCGAGGAAGCCGCGATACAGCTTCGCCAGATTGTTGCGATCGAGGTCGGTTGCGCCCTGGGTGTCGCTGATCCGCTGCGCGGTCGCGTCGAGCGCCTGACGGATCGCGTCCACTTTCGGCGCGCCGGCCGGATCGGCGAGCGTCTTCTGTAAATCGTTGAATTCGCTGGCGTGGGCTTCAAGCTGCTCGTACATGTCGATCTCCTGATTGAACGGGGGCGGTGTGCCGGTGATGGGTCAACTCGGACTGCGCGGCTGCGCAGGCGGCAGTGTGGCGGGATTGGGCAGCGGCACGACGCTGGCCGCGCTGCGTGTAACGGTGTCGTTGTCGACGATCGAGGCGTTGGCCGGGTTCGATCGGGTTACGGTGTTTGCTGCGTTTGCTGCGTTTGCCGTGTTTGTGTTCGCATTGCCATTGGCAACCGCCACGCCGCTTGCTCCGCTTGCGCCCACTGCCGCACTCGCCGAAGCTGCCGCGTCGCTCTCCGACGCCGGCGGATCGACCGCGTAGATATGCTTGACGCCGTCCGGCGTCTGCGCGTAACGCACGTCGTCGGAGGAAATCATTTCGGAGTACGACGCCGCGGCCGCGGTCCCCGTGCCGACGTTCGCGTTTTCCGCGGCTTCCACGAGCACGTTCTTCACGTTCGGGTCCAGATCGGCGCGCACGCGCGCGAGCGCGGCGTCGAGATCCGCGCGGCTGCTGACGGCGCCGGTCACCGCGAAGTTGCCCTCGCCGAGATAGCGCACGTGCGCGCCGGCTACGCCCAGCGAATCCTCGATGCTGCGCGCGTCGTTCTGCGCGACGTCGTAATTGCGCGAGATGCCGGCCGTCGAAATCCGCGCGAGCAGGTTGCGCACGGCGTCGTCGTCGGCGGGACTCGTGACCATGCCGGTGACCACCACGGTGTTGCCGACCGCGTGCGCCTGCAAACCGCTCACGTGGGCCGCGGCCAGCGCCTCGCTGACGCGTTGCGCGCGGTCGTCGGCATTGCGCGGCAGGGCGGCGCGGCTCATCTGCGTGGTGGTCAGCAGCGAACCGGCGACGATCACGATGCCGAGCGCGAAGCACGCCACCACGGCGCCGACATAACGGTGGCGCTTCTTGCGTTCGGCCGCGAAGCGCGCTTCGGCGGGGCGCGTCAGCAACATCGACAGCAGGTCGAGATCGGACGGCCAGACGGCGTCGTCCGCACCGACGCACAGGATCATGTCGTCGAACTGCATCGGCACGAAGTCCACCAGCAGCACCACTTCTTCCGCGACGGCCGGCTGCGCGGGCTGGCCTTCTGCCGGGTTTGCCATGCCCACCGCGTCTGCTGTGTCCGCTGTATCCGCCGTTTGTGCGGCTGCGGCCGCAACCCGCTGCGCGCTGACCACGCCGCTCGCGTCGACGTGCAGCAGCGCATCCGCACCCCGCCAGTCGGTGAGGCGGATGTCGGCATCGTCGTCGGTGCCGACGCGATGCGTGCCCGGCGAGAGCTGCAATTGCGCTCCCGCGTGAACGCCCGTCAGTATCCGCAGCAGTTTCATCGTGCTCGCACAGGGTGGGGTGGGAAGAGTGCCGGGGCGTGCGTGGTGCGCGGCGCGACCGGTCCGATCGACCTTAATGTAGCCGCCCGTTATGGCAGGTCCCGGAGCGGATGCGAAGGCACCGCGTGGGATGCGAAGCCGCGCGGCAAACCCGCTAGTGTAGTGCGTCATAAATAGTGCAACTTATTCGCAATTTTCCTGTCTTGTTCCTTTGTATTCCTGATTGATTGAGGGGGGAATCGTGAGAATTGCTGAAAAAGTCGAGCTGAGCGAAGGGCAACGCAATCAACTGGAAACATGGGCAGCTGGCCGCACAGTCGCGGTTCGACTGGCCGAGCGCGCCAACATGATATTGCTCGCGGCACAGGGTCTGACAGACAAAGAGATCGGTGCAAAGCTGGGTGTCTGGCGAGGCACGGTAGCGCGCTGGCGGGTTCGCTTTATCGCTGGCGGTGTAGCGGGTATCGAACACGACCAAACGCGCCCGGGGTGCAAACCGAAGATTTCGGCACGCAAAGTGAAGGCCATCGTGGCGCTGACCACGCAGCAACGTCCCGATAACGCGACGCATTGGAGTACGCGCAGCATGGCGGCAGCGGTCGGCGTCAGTGCAGCGAGCGTGCGGCGCATCTGGCAAGCGCATGGACTCAAGCCGCATCGGATTGAAACCTTCAAGGTCTCGAACGACAAGCACTTCGCCGAAAAACTGGAGGATATCGTCGGACTTTATCTCGATCCGCCGGAGCACGCACTGGTCTTCAGTTGTGACGAGAAGTCCCAGATCCAGGCTCTGGACCGAACCCAGCCTGGCTTGCCGATGAAGCGAGGTCGTGGTCAGACGATGACGCACGATTACAAGCGCAATGGTGTGACGACGTTGTTCGCCGCACTGAACACGCTCGACGGCACTGTCATCGGCCAGTGCCAAACGAAACATCGTCATCAGGAATGGCTGGGCTTCCTGCGCAAGATCGATTGCAGTACACCCAAGGACAAGGAACTGCATTTGATTGCAGACAACTATGCAACCCATAAGCACCCCGAGGTGAAGGCGTGGCTGGCCAAGCACCCACGATTTCACATGCATTTCACGCCCACCAGCGCCTCCTGGCTCAATATGGTTGAACGTTTCTTTCGTGATCTATCGGAAAACCAACTACGGCGCTCTGCATTTTCCTCGGTGCCCGACCTGGTGAGCACCATCGAACAGTACGTCGAGAAGCACAACCGTGATCCGAAACCGTTCATCTGGACGGCAAAGGCTTCCGATATCCTGGCGAAAGTCACGCGTGCCAGGAAGAAGCTGAATAAGATGCAATCCGTTTGACGCAGACCACTAGCGGCCGCCGTTCGGGAAGGCGCGGCGCGGGCCTGGCGGCGGGGCGGAATGGGGCGATAGCGCAGCGGGTGGGGCTGTATTGGCGTCTGCTTTGCAGCCTGCATTTGGGCCTGTTTCCGCGGCGGACCCGCCTGTGCCGGATGCGCCAATCGCGCCCGAAGCCCCCGGTGCATCCGAAGAGCCCGAAGCCGCCGCCCGCCCGAGTGCGCCACTGCGCATCACGCACAAGGTATCGATCGAGCGGGCGAGTTGCGCGTCATTCGACGGCTTCTCCGCATGCAGCCAAAGCAGCGGAAACAGCAGGTTGAAACGCTGTACCCGTTCCGGCGGCGGCAATCGCGTCACCCCCTGGGTGGCCGGCCCGGCTGCACGCTCGCGCAACGCGGCCACACTGGAACCCGCACCCGGCTGCGACGCGGCGATGCTGCCGATCTTCTGCTGCACGCCTAGCAGATCGATCGCCTGTTCGAGCACGCGCGAGTCGATCGGCATCTGCGGATTGGCGGCCAACTGGTCGCGCAGAGTCAGCATGTCGCCGCGCCATGCGTCGCGCACCGCGGCGGCGCGCGCACCTTCCTGCCCCGGCTGGGAAAATTGAGCGGCGACCGCGTCGAGCCTGCCTGAAGGCGGCGGCGGCACAGCGCTGCGATCGCCGCGCGCCTTGATCGCCGGCGCCGCGCCCGTGCCGTGCTCGTCGCCATGGTCACCTTGCGAATGACCGCCCCCACCGCCGCGCCCGCCGCCGTCGCGGTTGACCTTCTGCCCCTCGGCGTGATGCGCTTCGGCGTCGTCCGGACCATCGTCGTCGAGACCGCCGGCGTTGCTGCGTTGTTTTTTGGCGGCGCGGCGCTTGCGAGCCAGCTGATCCGCCATCCGTTTGGCGCGGACCGAACTCACAGACGGACCACGCTGCGCGTCGTTGCCGTACGTGAAATTGGTGGTGCCGCGATACAGCGCTGCGAATTGCGCACCGTTGCGAGCGCCCTGCGCATTGGCGGTTTTCTGCTGCGCCCGGGCGACGTGCTGTGCCTGGGCCGCCGCCGTGTCGCTGCCTTGATGAGAAATGCGGCTCATGTCGGTCGCCTCGCAGGTCGGTCAGGCAGTGCGCCGCTTCACAGCGGCACGGCGGCCTGCATCATTTCGTTGGCGAAGTGCAGAATCGCCGCGCACGAGAGTGGCGCGGCGACCACGATCACCACCGTCACCGCAATCAGTTTGACCGCATGCGACAGCGTCTGATCCTGCATCGACGTGATCGCCTGCAGGAACGACACGCCGAGGCCGACCACCGCCGCGACGATCACCGCGGGTAACGAAACGGTCAGGCACAGCAGCATGCCCTCGGTGGTGAAGCGGATCAGAGAATCGATTTCCATCTGGGTTTCTCCCGGCGTTTTCATGAAACAGCCGCGCTATTTGTACGACATCACGAGGCCGTGAATCAGCGTCGACCAGCCGTCCATCACAACGAACAGCAGCAGCTTGAACGGAATCGCCACGTTGGTTGGCGTGACCTGGTTCAAACCCATCGCGAGCAGCACGTTCGCGATGATCAGATCGATCACGATGAACGCGATGTACAGCAGAAAGCCGATCTTGAACGCATCGGTCATCTCGGTCAGCGTGAACGCGGGCGCCAGCACGATCAGATCGTCTTCCTTGATTAGCGCGGCTTCGTCTTTTGGCCACACCACGGAAGCCGAGCGCAGGAAGAAGCGCTTTTCGCGCTCGTTCGTGTGCTTGACGAGGAACGCGCGGAACGGCTCACGCGCCGCGCCGAACGCCTGGATCAGCGCTTGCGACGGCTGCGACGCGAGCTGCTGGCCTTCGAGCGATTTCGCGGCGAGCATGCCGATCGGCGCCATCACGTAGATGGACACCAGAATCGCGATGCCGTTGAGCACCATATTCGGCGGCACCTGCTGCACGCCGAGCGCATTGCGCAAGAGGCCCAGCACCACGACGATTTTCGCGTAAGACGTGACGACCATGGCAACGAAGGGCAGCAGGCTGATCGCGACGACGACCAGCAGCAGCCCGGTGATATCACTGAATTGGACCATGCCTGTGCGCCATGCGAATGATGCGGATGCCGAGATGCTCGCCGACCGTCACCAGCTCGCCATAGCCGATGGTTTGTCCGTGCGCGACGAGCCGCAATTGCGCGTCTGCCACGGGTACGGGCAGTTCGAGCACGTAACCGGGTCCGAGCGCCGACAACTGGGCGAGCGGTAATGCCACCGTGTCGATCTCGAACTGAACCGGCAATTCGAGTTCACCGATCCGGATCGGATCGGCGGGTCGTCGATGGCGAGCCCGGCGTCGGCGCTCGCCGGGTCCAGCTCTTCTGACATGTTCGGCTCCTTGACGATGACGAGCGACTGCCCGTCTATTTCCACAGCGGCGCACACACGGGTGAGCCCGGGGGTTCCCCACGCGGCGACGGCGCGCGGCCGTGCGTGGGGCGAAGAGGGGGCGCTCGATGCATCGAGCAGCGTGGCATCGAGCGAAGGGAAGGCGGCGCGCAACAGCACGTCGCCGGATTCCAGCGCGTGCAGCGTGTCGACCGGTAAACGCTTGACGCCGAGGATCAGGCTGCCGGGGACGGTGAGGTCAACGGCGGTTTCTGATGCGGGATCGGGCGACGAAGGCGAAGTGTCTGAAGCGGTCGCCGCTGCCGGTGATGAAATCGAAGCAGGCGAGGGTGCCACACGCAGCAACCGGTCGAGCACGTCATAGCACGCGGGATCGGCGCTGAGCCCGACTTGATAGCGGCGTTCATCGAGTACGAACGAGAGCGTCACTATGGGTGAAACCGCAGTGGTTTCGCCAGTCGGCTTGCGTGTCGAAGTCGAATCGCCCAGACGCCCACGCCGCACCGCGACGACGCGTAGGTCCCTGAAACCTGCGCGGATCAATCGCTCGAACAGCGGTTCCAGCACGACACCCGCGACGGCCTGGCGCAATGCGACGTCGGCCGGTGGCTTCGCGCTGAGCGCGTCGCTATCGGGCCACGCGGTGATCGCAAGCGGTGCATAGGCGTGCAGATCAAGCGCAACGCGCACGCCAACGCCAACGGCCGACATGCCGTCAGCCGGTGCGAGCGTCAGTTCGATTACGCCCGGGTCCGTGTAAGCCGCATCAAAGCTCTGGGCATCGGCCAGGGCCGCTTGCCATTCGGTGATGCCGAGCGTCGCATGCAGATAACCGGCGACGCGCGCGTCGCAAACCGCGCGCGTCACACGAGCGGCGGCGTGGCTGATGGCCTGTAGACGCAGCGGCGTGATCGGTGCAATCGGAGCGATTGAAGCGCCGGTAGCCGCAGCGTTCGCCGAGCGTGAGTGACCACGCTCGAAGTCTCCCGGCGGGCTCGTCGGCTCCACTGCCACCGCGTGCTCACCAGCGATATCTCCGGGCATGCTCGACAACTCAATCGCAACCCCGCGCTCACGCGTCGCATCGCCCGCCATACGTGCCAACGCCGTCACCTTGTGCCCACGCGTGGCGTGCGGATCGTTCGCGGCTTCGTCTTCGGTCGTCGGCTCGTCGAGCGGATAGATCATGCGCAGGGAATCTGTCACCAGACAGTGAGTTCGATTTCGCGGGCTTCACCCCACGCGCGCAGCAAGGCGTCGAGTTCTCGCTCGAGCAGTGCGCTGTGTTCCAAGAGTAATTGCCGCGTTGCCGTATCCGGCGTGTCGAACCGAAGCTGCAGACTGAAACGCGAAAGCGTCAGATACAGCGTGGTTTGAGGCAGCAGTTTCTGATCGAGCGGCAACTGCACTTCCCAGTTGCCTGCTTCGGCAATCGAAGGATCGCCGCAGAACGCGCCGATCTCGCGAGCGAGCGAGCCGAGCAGTTGCACGAAACGTTGCTGCTGCCGGTAGACGGCCGTGACGACCGGCGCCGCGGCATCGGCGACGCGCGCGCCGATGGCGAGACGTTCGGCCGAGGGCGTGCTATCCGCGCTTGCCGAAGGATTCGCGTTATTACCCGACGCGGATAACGCGGACGCGTCCTGCTGCGCATCACCATCACCGTCGCCGCGAGCGAACAGGCGCGGCGCGGATGGCGCAGTGGCATCCGCAGTCTCATCAACCGCATCCGCGTCGCTGCCGCCTTGCGAGCCCGCGTGCTCGTCGGCGTTCGCGTTGCTATTGAGCCGATGCAATGTCCGGCGTCGTCCGAGCAGCGACGCATAGTCGAAACCACGTCCACCCGATCCACGCGAGCCGGCGTGCGCGTCGATGTCCTCTGGCGTGTCGCCGTCCGCCTCGCCGGGAATGACGCGCACGTGGCGCGAGACGATATACGTCATTGCCGGGGCCTCAGATCGACACGCGGCCGAGCGGCCGCAATTCGACGTGTTCGCCGAGTTCCTGATACGAATACACTGCGAGCCAGCCGAGCCGCGCTTCGATCATGCGCCGCACGTAACGGCGAATATCCATCGACGTCACCAGCGCCACGCCCTCACGCGGCACGGCGCCGACGAAGGATTGGATCTTGTCGATCAGCAACGTGGCTTCATCGGGTGGCAAGGCGAGGAAATTGCCCGTCGGCGTCTGCTTGATCGACTGACGGATGTGCTGCTCGACCGGCATGTCGAACAGCACCGCCGACAGGGTCCGCTCGCCGCTTGCGGCCCGATGTGCGAGAAAGCGCGAGAGGTCGCCGCGCACGTACTCGGTCAGCATCAGCATGTCTTTTTCTTTGGGTCCCCACGCGATCAGACTTTCCATGATCGTGCGTACGTTGCGAATCGAAATCTGTTCTTCGAGCAGACGGCGCAGCACGTCGGCGATCCGTTGCGGTGGCAGCACCTTCTGCACTTCGGCAACCAGCCCCGGATAGTCGCTCGCCAGTTGATCGAGAATCCACTGCACTTCCTGAATGCCGAGAAAGAGCGGTGCGTGGCGCCGCATCAGCGCTACCGACGCATGCGCGATCGCCTGTTCCGCACGCCATACCGACGTTTTCGGCGGCACTGCGCGCTCTTCGAGCCAGCGTGTCGGCGTGCCGCTGGCGTCGATGGGTGGACCGGCCTCGCTTTGTGCAATGAGCGCTTCCAGCGCCTGGCTCTCCTCGCTCGTCAGCGTGACGGGCGCAGCCGAATGCGCGAGACGGCTCGCTTCGGGCAGCATCACTTTGCCGGCGGGAAGCTCGATGGTCAGTTGCGGCACATCGTGCACGAGAATCTGACAGGTCGACGCAGGCAGCGCGGCATACGTCCACATCGTGATGCCCGGAAACGGCAGGCCGAGTTCTTCCTGCAAACGCGCGCGTTCGGTCTCGAACGACTTGTCGAGCGCGGGCATAGTCAGCCGTGCAACGAGGTCCGGCGCGATGCGTACGCCGAGCGGGCAGGTGAACTGCGGCGCACGCGCCAGAATCGCGGGCACGTCGATCTTCGAACCCGAGCGCTGCATGGCGTGCAGCGATTCGCGTTCATGGTTTTGCTGCTGCGGCTTTTTAGCGTTCAGACGCCACGCAGTGAAAGCGAGCGTGCCGGCGAGCAGCAGGAACAGCGCGGCGGGAAAACCTGGCACTGCGGCAAAGCCAAGCAGCAACACGGCCGCGAAATACAGCGCACGCGAACTGGAACCGAGCTGGCGGCCAATCTCGTCGCCGAGCGAACCCGGCTTGGCTTGCCGCTCGTCGGCGACGCGCGTGATCATCACGCCGGCCGCGACCGACAACAACAGCGACGGAATCTGCGACACCATCGCATCGCCAACCGACAGAATCGAAAAGCGGTTCGCCGCTTCGCCCGCGCTCATGTTGTGATACGCAACCCCCACCGCGATACCCGCAACGATGTTGATCATGGTGATGATCAAGCCAGCGATCGCGTCGCCCTTGACGAACTTCATCGCGCCATCCATGCCGCCGTGCAACTGACTTTCCACAGCAAGCGTTGCGCGTTTGCGGCGTGCTTCCTCGGCGCTCAGCAGGTTGGCGCGCAGATCGGCGTCGATGCTCATCTGCTTGCCCGGCAGCGCGTCGAGCGTGAAGCGCGCGCCGACTTCGGCGACCCGTTCGGAACCCTTGGCGATCACGATGAACTGCACGGTTGTGATGATCACGAACACCACCAGCCCGACCACCAGATTGCCGCCCACCACCAGTTCGCCGAAGCTCTCGATGATATGGCCGGCCTCCGCATGCAACAGAATCGACTTGGTCGAGGCGATGTTCAGGGAGAGCCGGTACAGCGTGGTGAACAGCAGCAGCGAGGGGAACGCGGAGAGCGACACCACGTCGGGCACATACATAGTCACCATCAGCAGGGTCACGCTGATCGTGATGTTGACGCCGAGCAGGATGTCGATCAGCGCCGGCGGCAACGGCAGGATCATCAGCGAAATGATCGCGACGATCAGCGCGACGATGCCGATTTCACCGCCGGCAGGAAGTTTCAGCGTCTTCAGCATGGAGGGTCTCGTCAGTGGAGGGCGGGCGGCGGCCCGACTTGATGCATGACTGCGCCATTGGCGTGGGCGTCGGCGTCGGGCACCTGTTCGCCATCCACGCGCCGTACGCCAATCGCATCGACCCAGCGCAAAATCGCCGCGACCGTCTCGAACAGTTCTTCGGGAATCGGCTGATCGACACCGACCTTGTACAGCGCCCGCGCGACCGGCGGATTGCCGATGATCGGCACGCCCGCATCGCGTGCCGCGCGCCGCAATTCGGCGCCGGCCTCGTCCATGCCTTTGGCGATCACGCGCGGCAGCGGGTGTTCGTCCGGGGCATAGCGCACCGCGACCGAGTAGTGCGTGGGGTTGACCACCATCATGTTGGCCATGCCCACTTTCGATTGCGGCGGCGCGTTCAGCATTTCGCGTGCGAGGCGGCGCCGTTCGCCCTTGATGCGCGGATCGCCTTCCTGGTTCTTGTGCTCGCGTTTGACCTCGTCTTTCGACATCTTCATCTTCTTGAGGAACATGAAGTTTTGCAGCTTGACGTCCGCCGCGCCGACCAGCACGAACACCGCCGCGGCCACCATGAAGAGCTTCAGCAGCAGGTCCCAGAGCATGCGCGTGAGTTCCGGCAGTGGCTGATATAGCGAGCCGACGATCAGCGGAAACAGCCACTTGATGGTCTGCCACATCACGCAGAACACGATCGCCGCCTTGACGATCATCTTCGCGCACTCGATCAGCGTGCGAACCGAGAAGATGCGCTTGAGACCCGCCATCGGGCTGACGGCTTTCGGATCGGGCGTGATCGGCTTGGTGGCGATCTGCATGCCGACCTGGCCGATCGAACCGGCAATCGCCGCGAGCGCCGCGATGCACACGCACGGCACGATCGCCGACAACGCAAGACCGCCGATCTTGTAGAACTGCGTCTGCATATTGGTCAGCGAATGGTCGCCGTTGACGAAGTCCGTGGCGATCAGCACCGCTTCGCGCATCGCGTCGCTGAAGTGGCTCGCGCCCGCCATCAGCAACAGCACCACCGCCGACATCGAGATCGAATCGGTCAAGTCGCTGCTGCGGGACACCTGACCTTCCTTGCGCGCGTCCCGCAGCTTTTTCTGAGTGGGCTCTTCGGTTTTTTCGTCGCTCATGTCGGCTCGGTAGCGATGTGAGGAGGGGCGTGGGCGGGAAGGATTCGCGGCGCGTTCGCGCGCTGAACGCGAAATGAGCACCGCCTATCCCGGCCGACGATAGCGCGCGGGCCTGCCGTGCGCGCCGGGCGAGGCGAAGCGGGCGCGCGCATTCCGAAGTACGCCGGCGCGCTTCGCATCCCATGCGGCCACTTCGCATCGCACGGTTTGCCGCCGCGCGCCGGTTGCTATGTTTGCGTCATCCTTCCCGACCGGCTGCGAACGGCATGGTCGAACTCAACGCTTGTGTCAGGAGCCCATCGCCATGACCGTAAGCACGCCGGATTACCTGAATTGCAGCCCCGATGTCGTCGGCGGCCTGATCGAAACTGTGTCGACCGCGTTGCTCAGCAACTTCCCGAAGGTATCTGCCGATCCGTACGACATCGAACTCGTACTCGACGCGCTGCGCGTGCTGCGTCCGCGCGTCGCCGAAATCGACACGCTCGACGGCATCCTGCACATGGTGCGCGGCCACTGGGACGACGCCATTCACGTGCTGCGCCAGGTCGGCGAAAACGCGCCGCGTTTCGGCTATGCCAAGGCGCTGCTCGCGTTCTGCCTCTCCGCGAAGGGCGATCCGGACTGGAAGCAGTCCGCGACCGAAGCGATGGAAAACAATCCGACGCGCGATACGCAGTCGCTGGTGCGCGCGCTCGAAGCGCGCGAAGACCTGTTGAACGCGATGAAGGTGAAGCGTGCCGGCGGCCAGTTCGTCACGCCGAAATCGATCGAGGCACTGACGGAGTTCGACGCGGAAACCGCCGAAGGCGCACCGAACGCGGAGCCGGCCGTCCAGCCTGCAACGCAACCCGCTGCGGCAGCCCCCGCCCCGGCTGCAGCCGACTACGCGCATCAATCGTTCCTGCGAGCCTGATCGTTTCTGGAGCCGGACATGACCGTCAATGCCACCGCGACCGCCTTGCAGGCCTCGCTCGAGCAGATGTCTCAAAGTGCGGGTGCGGGCGCCGCGCCGGCCGCGCAGACCACCCCTGAACTGGCCGACAAGTTTCAGTCGCTGATGCAGAAGGCGCCGATGAGCGCGCCTGCCACGCCGCAGCAGGACGGCACGGCGGTTGCTTCGAAGCTGGTCGCCTCGCAGGACGCCGAGTTGCAGCACACCGTCAACGACGCGCTGCAACTTGCCCAGCAGGCGCCGACCATGACGATGAACGAGATGAGCGCCGGCACGATCCGCATGACGCTCGAACTCGCCAGCACGCAGCTCGATCTGGAAGCGAAGATGGGCGTGGTGGATTCGTCGAAATCGGCGATCGAAACGCTGATGAAGAACCAGTAACGCACCTGCACGCTCCTGCGCGCGCCACCGGAACGTGGCGCCGCGCAGGGGCGAATCTTCTGCACACGAAGCGAGACGCCGCCACCATGTTCGACCGAGTGCCGATCCGCCGCCGCGCCGCGCCGTTGCTCTGTGTGCTCGCGCTATGCCTGATGCTGGGCGGCTGCAAGAAGGAGCTGTACGGCAACCTGTCCGAGCAGGACGTCAACGAGATGGTGGTCGCGCTGCTGGAGCGCGGCGTGGATGCGTCGAAAGATACCTCGGACGCGGGCAAGACCTGGTCGCTCGACGTCGACGACGCGCAGATGGTGCGCGCGATGGAAGTGCTACGCGCGCGCGGTTTGCCGCACAACAAGTTCGACGACCTCGGCGCGCTGTTCAAGAAAGACGGTCTTGTATCGACGCCGACCGAGGAGCGCGTGCGCTTTATCTACGGCACCTCGCAGGAGTTGTCGTCGACCTTGTCGAAGATCGACGGCGTGCTGGTGGCGCGCGTGCAGATCGTGTTGCCGAATAACGATCCCTTGGCGCAGACCATCAAGCCTTCGTCGGCGGCGGTATTCATCAAGTACCGGCGCGACTCCGACATCGGCGCGCTGGTGCCGCAGATCAAGACGCTGGTCATGCACAGCGTGGAAGGACTGACCTACGATCAGGTCAGCGTGACCGCGGTCGCGGCAGATCCGGTCGAATACTCGCAATTGCCGCAGAGCACGAGCATGCCGGCGTGGTTGATCGGCGCGCTGGCCGGTGTGGTGGTGCTGGCGGCGACGGCGCTACTGGTGCTGGCACGCCGTGGCCTGCTGACGGGACGGACTGCCGGCGAGGCGGGCGGTGCTGCTGCTGGAACGGGCGCGCCCGCGAGCGGCCGCTTCGCTGGATTGCTGGCGCGCTTGCGCCGTCTGCGCCCCGCGAACTGATCCGGCGACGCGGCTACGATGAACGCGCCGACCGATTTGCCTTTCATGCGCGTGGCCGCGGCGCTCGATTCGTATCGCCGCAACCTCGCGAGCACGGCCCACTGGGCTGACCCGTCGTGGAGCGCCGCGATGCTCGGCGCGAATGCGGCGCAACTGGAACACTGGCGCGGCGCGCTCACGCGTGCGGGGGCGGCGGCGGTCGAACGCTGTTCGCAGGCGCTCGCCGAGGCCGCGGGCGTTAAACCGCCTTCGTTCGCAACCCTGACGCAAACCGCGCTGAAGCCGACGCCTGCCGGCACCGCGCAGCCGAATGCCGTGCTGCTCGACGTGCTGCCGGTTCACCACGCACTGCAAGTTTTGCGCATGCGCGCGCTGTCGTTCCGGCGCGCCGAGGCACGTCGTCTGATCGATAAACGCACGCGTTCGCAACTGTCGGAGTGGACCGGTGTGGGCATCGACCGTCTCACGCAGGACGCGCATCTTGCCGATGCGCCCGATATCGCGCGCCTCGCCGCGCGGGCCGCCATGCCGCCGTTGACGGCGCTGGATGCCGGGTCGCTGGCGGTGGAGGGCTGCGCGCTGCTGTTGCGCGATCTGGGCGGTGCGCAGGCAGCGAGCGGTGCAAATGTCGCTAGCGACCCAACCGAAAGCGCACGCGTGCCATTCCCGCTGCTGCGGCTCGCGTTGCCGCGCGTGCTGCCGACTCCCGCATGGCTTGCGTCCGTGCCGGAAGGGCTCGATGCGCCCGGCTCGGCACGGCTGTTCGCCCGTCTGTCTGATCTGCTACCGGAGTTTGCATGGCTATTTGGTTGAAGCACGCGCGCTCCGCCTTCGGCGAAATCGATGCATACGGTTCTTCCGCAAGAGTCGGCGTGGCTGCGGATGTGATTCCACGCGCGACCTTCGGCGAACTGGTCTCGATCGACGAAGCCTACGCGGCGCTCGCTGTCGAACGCGACGCACTGCTCGCCGACGCGCGCGACGAGGCGGCACGCATTGTCGAAGCTGGTCACGCGCAAGCCGCCCAGATTGCGGAGCAGGCGCAGCGCGAATACGAAACCGCCAGCGAGCAGGGCTACCGCGACGGCTGCGATCGCGCGCTCGCCGACTGGATGCAGCGCCTCGCCGACGTCGCCAATGCGCAGAGCCAGTTGCAGATTCGCATGCGCGAGCGGCTTGCGCAGATCGTCGCCTCGGCGGTCGAGCAGATCGTGCGCGTGGAGCGTCACGAGGCGCTGTTCGAACGGGCGCTCGCGACAGTCGACCGCATCGTGGAAGGCGCGACCTATCTGCGCGTCGCCGTCCATCCCGACGACTACGCCGAAGCCAAAGCCACCTTCGACCGGCTCGCCTCGCGCTGGCGCGATCTCGGGCAGCCCATCCCCCTTTCGGTGATCGCTGACAAACGGCTCGATCCCGGCAGCTGCGTCTGCGAGTCCGACTTCGGCACCGTGGATGCGAGTCTCGACACGCAATTGCGCGCCATGCGCAGCGCCGTGTCACGCGCGCTGAAGCGCTCGGTCGAAGAAGCCGATGCGGATGCTCAGAGCGAAGATCTCGCAGCGGACAACTCAGGCTACGCCATCCGCGATGACGAGGAGGCCGCATGAGCACGCCATGGCTGACCCGCACGGTTGATTTCGACCGCCTCACCGACGAGATCGAACGCGAGATTCTCGCCGTGCCGGGCGTCACGCGCACCGGCAAAGTACTGGAAGTGATCGGCACGCTTATCAAGGTGGCCGGTCTCGATCTGTCGCTCGGCGAGCTGTGCGAATTGCGCGCACCGAACGGCACCCTGCTTCAGCATGCCGAGGTGATCGGCTTCACGCGCGACGTGGCGCTGCTGTCGCCGTTCTCGCGCCTCGAACACATTTCGCGTTCGACCCAGGTGATCGGTCTCGGCCGCTCGCTGGCGGTGAAAGTCGGCGACATGTTGCTGGGCCGCGTGATCGACAGCCTCGGCGAACCGGTGGATGGCGGTCCGCCGATTCACTCCGACACCTTGCGGCCGATTTTCGCGTCGCCGCCCGACCCGATGAGCCGCCGCATGATCGAAGCGCCATTGCCGACCGGCGTGCGCGCCGTCGACGCGATGATGACGCTGGCCGAGGGCCAGCGGATGGGCATTTTCGCGCCTGCCGGTGTGGGTAAAAGCACCTTGCTGGGCATGTTCGCACGTGGCGCTTCGTGCGACGTCAACGTGATCGCGCTGATCGGCGAACGCGGCCGCGAAGTGCGCGAGTTCGTCGAGTTGATTCTCGGGCCGGAGGGCATGGCGCGCTCGGTGGTGGTGTGCGCGACCTCGGACCGTTCGTCGATGGAGCGCGCGAAAGCGGCCTACGTGGCGACCGCGATTGCCGAATATTTTCGTGACCGCGGCCAGCGCGTGCTGCTGATGATGGATTCGCTCACGCGTTTCGCGCGCGCCGGCCGCGAGATCGGCCTGGCCGCGGGCGAACCGCCCGCGAGACGCGGTTTCCCGCCGTCGATCTTCGCCGAATTGCCGCGCCTGCTGGAACGCGCGGGAATGGGCGAGACGGGTTCGATCACCGCGCTCTACACCGTGCTCGCCGAAGACGACAGCGGCAGCGATCCGATCGCCGAAGAAGTGCGCGGGATTCTCGACGGCCACATGATCCTGTCGCGCGAGATCGCGGCGAAGAACCAGTACCCCGCGATCGACGTGCTCGCCAGTTTGTCGCGCGTGATGCCGCAAGTCGTGCCCAACGATTATGTGCAGGCCGCTGCACGGATTCGCGAATTGATGGCGAAGCATCGCGAGGTGGAGATGCTGTTGCAGATCGGCGAATATCAGCCCGGCGCCAATGCGCTCGCCGACGAAGCCATCGCCAAGGCCGACGCGATCAAGGCGTTCCTGTCCCAAGGTACTGGCGACTACGCCGCGCCGAACGAAACCGAAGCGCTGCTGTACGACCTGAGCGGGCCCGGCTGATGGCGGCGGGATCTCTGGGGATGCAACAACGGCGCATCGTCGCGCTCGAACGTTCATGCACGCGGCGCCGCCGCCTCGACGAAACTTTGCGTGCGACGCTGACGGCGCAGCGCAACGCGCATCTGCAACGCGAAGCCGCGCGTGAGGCGAAGGCGGAACAGGTCGCGCACGAGACCGGCGTGCTGCAGTTCTACCAGCATCGCATCGACGGCATGATGACCGGCACCGAGCCGTTTTCGCTCGATGATCTGAACAACTGCCGCCTGTACATCGGCGTGGTGAACGACCGGCTGCGTGTGCTCGAAGCGGAATTCGCGCAAGCCGAAGCCGCGGTGCAGGAGAACGCCGCCGCGATCGCGCAGACGCAACGCGATATCGCCTTGAATCAAGGCCGTATCGACCTGTGCGGCGAGCGGATTCGCGATATCCGTCGCGTTCAGGAGAACGCCACCAGCGACGCGAGCGACGAAGAGGCCGAAGAAACCGCGCTCGCACGACGTTTCCAGGCGCGCAGGGCGCACGCATGAACGATATCCTTTCCGCGCTGCCGCAACTCGGCACGCTGCTGGTCGGCTACATCACGTTGGTTGGCGTGTGCTCGCTGCGATTGTTCATCGTGATGTTCATTTTCCCGCCGACCGCGGACGGTTTGCTGCAAGGCGTGGTGCGCAATGCCATCGTGCTGCTGTTCAGTTCCTACGTGGCGTACGGTCAGCCCACCGCCTTCATGCAATCGCTGCACGGCGTCATGCTGCTGGAAGTCGGTTTGCGCGAGGCGCTCATCGGACTCGTGATCGGTTACGCGGCCTCGATCGTATTCTGGGTCGCGGAGGGTGCGGGCACTTATATCGACGATCTGACCGGCTACAACAACGTGCAGATCACCAACCCCACTCGCCAGGAGCAATCCACGCCGACCGCCACGCTGCTCGGGCAAATCGCCTCCGTGGCGTTCTGGGCGCTTGGCGGCATGACCTTCCTGCTCGGTACGCTGTACGAGTCGTATCACTGGTGGCCGATCGTCTCGGCGGGACCGAACGTGTCGAACATACTCGAATCGTTCGTGCTCACGCAGACCGACACGCTGATGCAGACCATCGCCAAGCTCGCCGCGCCGATGATGTTCATTCTGCTGCTGGTGGACTTTGCTTTCGGCTTTGCCGCGAAATCCGCCTCGAAGCTCGATCTGATGACGCTGAGCCAACCGGTCAAAGGTGCGGTAACCGTATTGATGCTGGCGTTGTTCGTCGGTATTTTTGTCGACCAGGTGCGCGATCAGGTGACCTTGCGTGGCCTTGAGGCGCAGTTTCGCGCGCTCAACGAAACGGCCAAGGCATCGAATGCGCCGGATACATCAAATCTCAAACCTTCTCAAATGCCCGGCAAAACTCAGATTAATTGAAACTTCGTTTCATGCGCCTGGCTACATTGACTCCACTCGACGCAATGCGCGTACCGCGTGCGACGCGTTCCCGCACTCAGAGGAGTCGTCCATGTTATCGATGCTTTACTTTCCCGCGATAGCCGCACTCGCGACGCCCGCGCCTTGTGCTCACACGGCACTGTCCGGCCGTTTTCTCGATACGCTGCTGGACGGCAAGCTGAACGCCGCGAGTCAGTTGGCGAGCCGCTGGGCCGACGAAGCCGGTAACGCCGATGTCGCGCCTCATGCGCTGCAATTGCATGCCGACCTGCAACTGATGCTCGGCATTGAAGTCGAGGCCGAGGAGAACTACCGTCGCTCGCAAAAACTGATTCGTTCGTCGAAGCATGCGATCCGTACCGCGTCGTGCCGCAACGCTGCATGGCAGGCACTGTTCCGGCATCGGCTCGGCACCGCGCTCGCATGCTTTTCGCGTGTCGCCGACGAGCCCGAAATCGACCCGGCGCGTGCCGTGGAAGCGCACTTCGGCATTGTTTGCGTGCTCTATGAACTGGGCCGCACCAGCGAAGCCGCCGACGCGCTCGACGATCTGTTCGAACGGGTGGAGCGCGATCTCGACGATGCGGCAGGCCATTGGCACGCGCTGCTCGCCACGCTGCGCTTCGACCTTGCCGTGCAAATGGAAGTGCGTAACGCGACGGCGCTGCGCGATCACGTCTACTGGCAATCGGGTTTGTCGAGCGAACGCGCGCCGCGGCCGGGTCAAGGCGCCGATGCGAGCGTCGACAGTCTCGCTCGCGCGGTGTTCGGCGTGCGCGCGCCGGTGCTGCGCTCGCGCATCGACTATCTGCAGCAACTGCGGCTCGCCGCCTGCGCGGATCGCGATGCGATCGGCGAACTGCAGCGTCATTTGAACTGGTCGCGCGAGCAGGGCCTCGGCGACTATCAGCGCACACTGCGCCTTGAAATCGCGCTGGCGACGCTGGCCGGCGCGGCACCGCATCTGGCCTGCGCGATTCTCGAACCGCTGCATCAGATCGGCCGCAACGGCACCACGGGCCACCGCCAGCTCGAATATCTCTACTGCAGCGCCAAAACGCGTCAGGCCGAAGGGCGCGCGCAGGAGTCGCTGCAACTGTATAGCCGCTACGCGCTGGTAGCCATGCAGTGCCTGCGCGAAGACTCGCAGGCGCGCGCGCCGTTCCTGCAGCGCAGCGCGAAAGCCTCGCCGCAACTCGACGACGTCGGCGCGCGTTTGCCGGCCAAGTACCGCCGCGCTTACAGCTACGTGCTCGACAACCTCGACCGGCGCGATCTCTCGGTACGTGAAGTGGCCGCCGAAATCGGCGTGACCGAGCGCGCGCTGCAAAGCGCCTTCAAGAATTTCCTCGGGCTATCGCCGACCGAATTGATCCGTCGTCAACGCATGGAACGGATTCGCGCGGAACTCACCGACCGGTCGTATTCGAGCGATCGCGGCGTGCTCGGCGCGGCGAGTAAATGGGGCGTGCAAAACCGCTCGACGCTCGTGAACGGTTATCGCAAGCAGTTTCACGAAGCGCCCTCGGAGACGCTCGAACGATAGCGTGGTTGCGGTTTTTACGACGATTTTTACGCGGCTCTTTCCCTCACCCTCATCCAGTCGACTCCATGAAATCGAAGACGCTGTTCTGCGCCGCGTGGCTCGCGGCGTCCCTGACGCTCGGCGCGCTGCAACTTGCCGACGCCGCTCCCGTGCGATGGCGCAGCAATACGGTGCATATCGCCGTCGAAGGCAAGGACCTGAAAGACGTGCTGCGCGATTTCACCGCGAGCCAGGGCGTGGCCGCGTCGATCGCGGGCAATGTCCAGGGCGCGGTGACGGGCCGCTTCGACATGTCGCCGCAACGCTTTCTCGACACGCTCGCGTCGACCTTCGGCTTCGTCTGGTTCTATGACGGCAGCGTGCTGTCGATCAGCAGCGCCAACGACGTCACGCATCAGGTGATCAAGCTCGATCACGCCTCCGCGTCCGATCTGCGCGCCGCGCTGCACACCATGAGTGTCGACGACGCGCGCTTCCCGGTCGTCTACGACGAAAGCGCGGGCACGGCGATCGTCAACGGTCCGCCGCAATATGTGCAGATGGTGAGCGAGATCGCACGACGCCTCGACGACAACGCGAACCGCCGCAGCGGCACCGTGATTCGCGTGTTCAAGCTGAAGCACGCATGGGCCGCCGATCACAAGGTGCAGATCGACGGCAACACGATCACGGTGCCGGGTGTGGCCACGGTGCTGTCGAACATGTATCACGCGAAGCAGGAGAAGGGCGGCGGCGGGCAATCGCAGACCTCGGTGCTGCCGAATATGCAGCGCGTTCCGCCGATGACCGACGTGGGCGGCACCACCAACGGCGGCGGTCCACCGCCGTTGCCGCCGAACATGGCGGATGGCCAGGGGGGCGGCACGGGTGCGACGCTCGGCGGCCTGGTCGGCAACGCGCAGCCGTCCAACTACGGCAGCACCGGCAATGTCGGCTACGGCAACGCGCCTGGCGCTTCGCAAGCGAGCCAGCCTAGCAGCGGCGATCTGACTCTGCCGATCATGCAGCCCGACCAGACCACCAACTCGGTTCTAATCCGCGATACGCCGCAGCGCATCGACCAGTACGCATCGCTGATCGATCAGCTCGACACGCGGCCCAAGCTGATCGAAATCGAAGCGCACATCATCGAAATCGACGACGACGTGCTCGCGCAGATCGGTGTGGACTGGCGCGCGCACAACAGTCATCTCGACTTCCAGACCGGCACCGGAACGTATCAGCAGAACAGTTACGCGAACGGCCAGATCAATCCGAACTTCGGCACCACAACGCTCGCCGACGGCACCACGGTGGTCTCCGCGACGCCGGTAGGCGCTTCGATCACCGCCGTGCTCGGCGACGCGGGCCGCTATCTGATGGCGCGCGTCAACGCGATGCAGTCCACCTCGAAGGCGAAGATCGACGCGTCGCCGAAGGTCGCGACGCTCGACAACGTCGAAGCCGTGATGGACAACAAGACCAAGTTTTTTGTGCGCGTATCCGGCTATACGTCAGCGGATCTGTATAGCGTGTCGACCGGCATCTCGCTGCGCGTGCTACCGATGGTGGTGCAGGAAGACGGCCAGACACGTATCAAGCTCGAAGTGCATATCGAAGACGGTCAGCTCACCGGGCAGCAGGTCGACAACATTCCTGTGATCACCAGCAGCCAGATCAATACACAGGCTTTTGTCGGTCAGGGCGAGAGCCTGTTGATCGCCGGCTACAGCGTGGATAACAACTCGAACGGCGTGACCGGTGTGCCGGGCCTGTCGAAGATTCCACTCATCGGCGCACTGTTCCGCAACAACAACGACTCCCGCTCGCATATGGAGCGCGTCTTCCTGTTGTCGCCGCGCGTGCTGGATCTGTAAGCGGGGGGCGGTGAAGCGTGGGGCAAGGGCGGCAGATGCCACCTCTTGCCCCGCGTGCTTTTTTGGCAGCCGTTCATCGACTGCATGCTTCCTTCCCGCGGTGACTTAACGACGGCGCGAGTTGCCGCCCAGCAATGCAGCGGGAATCGAAAACGACATCAGCGCGGATGAGGCATCGGCACCCGATGCAGCGCCGTCCGACCGTTCCACCGCGCACGTCGCGAAGCCCGCAACGGGGTGCACGATGTGCGCCACGCCGCTGTGCCACATGGCCGCATACTGACCCCACGGCTGTGCGCTGCGCGCGGCTTCGCTGTCCTCTGGATGCACGTCGAGCGTGCGGGCAGGACGCGTGGGCTGGCCGACGCGTTCACGGGTCGCATCGCCGCGGGCGATCCCCGCCGCTTCTGTGATTGCCGTAATCGCATCCACCGCTTCCGTGATCGCCACAATCTCATCGACCGTTTTCGCAGCCGGAGCCAGGACGGGCATGATCGCCTCGGCATCCGCCTTGCCGTCGCACAACTCGACGCGATATCCGTGCGCATACATCGTGCGTAGCTGCACGCCTGACGCGCCATTCAGCCCCAGCTTCTTGCGCAGCTTGTAGATGTGCTGTTCGAGCGTGCGGCCGACGATATCTTCCGTGCTGCTCCAGATCGCCCCCGCAATCTGCCGGCGGCTCACATACTCGCCGGCGCGTGAGAACAGGAGCCACGCAATCGCGAATTCGCGTACCGTCAAGCGGATTTCGCGTTCGTCGACCAGCACCGTGCCGGTACGCCGGTCAAGACGATAGGGACCGAGTCCTGCCCAATCTTCGGATTGCACCGGTTGCGGCGACTGGAACCGGCGCAACGCCTGGTAGGTGCGGACCTCGAGTTCTCCCGGGTCGATCGGCGAGAGCACCACATCGTCGGCGCCGACTTCGAAGGCCCGTTCGATACTGTCGCGATCGGCAAAGGCGCCGATCACGATCAACGGCGCGCGGCGGTCGCCATAGCAGGCACGGCGCGCGAACACCGCGCGCGTCGCATCGATTCCCGTTGCCGCGTCGACCAGAATGGCGTGATAGTCCTCGCGATAGATCGCGCGAGAGAGCGCGACGTCATCGAGGAAGCGGCAGCATTCGATCGTATCGTCGCGAAAGCATTGGCAAATCAGATTGAACAGACTGCTGCTGGTAGTCATCACGGCGAATTTCAACATGCCCTCCCGGGACGGATGCATAAGGTTGCTTCCCAAACCGCATTGCTTGCCCCGAAAATTACGGCCCTTAAAATATCAGGGCTGTAACGAATTGTTTCACCCCAACATGCATTGAAATAGCATGAAAGATTGGCAATTTGTTTCGCATCGTTCCGATCGGAGGAATAAGCGTAAAGATCGCAGCGATTAGACGGGAGATGCGCGGCTATTCGCAATTGCGGTATCAATTACCGTTACGTAAATCCGGGTGGGTAAAAGAGACCCCGATCGCCTTGAATCGCACGCGAAGCAAGGTTCGCAGTACCTTTCAGCGTTGCAAGCCGTATTTACTTTTGTTGAGCATTTGCTAAGCGTGTTTTAAGCAATGCGGCTTCGCATTTCCATGAGCTTTGTTGAATCTGTGGGATGAGCGGCTAATTACACTCGCATGAGGTGGCCGCGAAGCGGCGCCGCGCCGTCCTTTTTCCCGTGCTGATTCCATTGCGAGTGCGCTCATGGCTTTTCTATTAAACGCGTGGTACGTCGCCGCTTTCGCACGCGAAGTTCGCGCCGACGCGCCGTTTTCGCGCACGCTGCTCGGTCGTCCCGTGGTGCTGTATCGCGATGCCGAACAGCGCGCGGTCGCACTCGACGATCGCTGCGCGCATCGTTTCGCACCGCTGTCGCGTGGCCGTATCGTGAACGGCGTGCTCGAATGTCCGTATCACGGCCTGCGGTTTAACGAGAGCGGGCAGTGCGTGCGCAATCCGCACGGCGACGGCCGGGTGCCGGCGGGCGCGAAGGTGCGGGCCTACCCGTCGCTCGAACGCTATGGCGCGATCTGGTTCTGGCCGGGCGACCCCGCGCGCGCCGACGCGGCATTGCTGCCGTCGTTCCCGTTCGTCGATCCCGCCGCTAATGTTACGCACGACGGTTATCTGCATACGCGCGCGCACTATCAACTGAGCGCCGACAATCTGCTCGATCTGAGCCACTTCCAGTTTCTGCATCCCGATACGCTGGGCAGCGAGGCGATTGCGCGCGGCGACGTGCAGTCGGGCAATCTCGACGACATCGTTTGGGTGCGCCGCAGCACGTACGACGAAGCTCTGCAACCGTTCGTCGCGCAAGGTTTCGGGATTCCGCCGGGTACGCGGGTGGATCGCTGGATGGACGTGTGCTGGACGCCGCCCGGCCTGCTCTCGATCGTGGTCGGCGTGACCGCGGCCGGCATGCCGCGCGTAGCGGGGCTGATCGCGCCGTCGGCGCATTGGCTCACGCCGGAAACCGCGAGCACGACGCATTACTTCTTCGCGTTCGGTCTGCCGAAAGAAATGGGCGACGCGGCGCGCGAACTGGTGCGGTATGCCGTCGAAGGGCTGATGAAGCCGTTCGAGTGCGAGGACCTGCCGATGCTCGAAGCGCAGCAGAAGAATCTCGGCGACAGCGATTTCTGGGCGATGCAACCGGCGCTGCTGCCGATCGACGCCGGTGCGATTCGCGCACGGCGCGTGATGGAGCGGTTGATTGCAGCGGAGCAGGGCGCGGCGTCCGTGCCCGCTCGCACGATTGCGATTACGCCGGTGGTGGACACGTCGCAAGCGGTGGCTTGATGGGCGCCGTCCTTGATGTTGCCGCGAGTGGGGAATCGCTTAACGCGGTGTGGGTGGAATTCATCGTCGAAATGTTGAGTACGGCCGGTGTGCTTCATGCCGTGTTGTGTCCCGGTGGACGCGCGAGCGCCATGTGTCTCGCGTTCGATGCTCATCCGCGAATCGCCGTCGAGATGGTCTGCGCGGATGAGCGCAGTGGCGCGTTCGTAGCGCTCGGGATCGCGAAGGCGAGCGGCGAACCGGTCGCGATCGTCACGACGTCCGGCTCGGCGGTGGCGAATGTATTGCCGGCGTTGACCGAAGCGGACGCGTCCGATGTGCCGCTCGTCGTCCTGACATGCGACCGGCCACGTGCGTTGCGTGGCACCGGATTTGGCCAGATGGCCGATCACCTCGGCGTGACCCGCGCGTTCGTGCGCGCGCAGGCGGACCTCGCCGATCCCGAAGATTCTGTGCAGATTCTTGCGCAGGCCCGTGATGCGCTCGCGGTAGCGCTTGCTGCCATGGTTGACGGCGTGGCCGACGTTGAGGACAGCTTGTCGCGTGTCGATGCACACCCATCGTCGAGGCGGCCGACGCGCGGTCCCGTGCATCTCAATGTGCCGCTGGCGGGTGTCTACGATGCGGTCGAGACGCAGCCGGTTTCGTTCGAGACGGTCCGCGTAGCGCGAGCAACGGTGGCGCAGGGTGATGCCATCCATGCTGCACAGGCATCCGCGGCTTCGCATGTTCACCCCGCGTCTCCCCGCGCCGAGGTCAGGACTTCGGAGGCGTCTCCCACGCATATCGTCGAACGCGTCATGGCGCGCGTGCTGGCGAGGCGCGGCAGCCGTCCGCTCAGTGACGGCCTCGACGGCTTAATCGTGGTCGGCCCCGAACCGGGCGTGCCGCCCGGGGCGATTTTCGCGTTGGCCGCGGCGAGCGGTTTTCCCGTACTCGCCGATGCGGGCAGCGGGCTGCGATCGGGACCGTCCGCGCTGGCGCCGGAAGCGGCCGCTCGCGGTGCGTCGGGCGCATTGATCGTCAACGCATTCGATGTGTTCGGCGGCGCTGCGCGAATGGCATCGGCGCGGGCGGAACTGGTCGTGCGCTTCGGCCTCGCACCGGTCATGCCGGTGCTGCACGCGTACCTTGAAACGCACGCCGACGTGCCCACGATCAAGATCGCGCCTTGCCGTGTGGCGCACGACTATCTGCACGCGGCGCTGGATCCGCGTGACGTGCTGGTCGCACCTTCTCCCGCGATGCTGCATGGGATTGCCACGGCATTGGGCGAAGCCATGCGTGGACAGACGCATGCCAATGCCAGCCCCAACGCCTCCACGCAACCTCCTGCGCCCGTCGCTTTTTCCTGGCGCGATCGCTGGGCAAGCGTCGCCGGCTATGGCGCGCGCGAGCGACGCTCTTGCGTCGCAGCGCTCGCCTGGGGCGAGGTGTCTGCCGTTCATCGCGTGCTGGCGGCGCCGGGCTTCGGCTTCGTCCATCTCGGCAATTCCATGTCGATGCGTCACGCCGATATCGGCTACGACGTACGCGCCGCGCGCCAGGACATCTACGTGAATCGCGGCGTGAGCGGGATCGACGGCACGATGGCGACGTTCCTCGGCGAAGCGCTCGTGCGCCGCGATGCGGGTCTGTTGCTGCTCGGCGATCAGGCGCTGATCCACGATCTTTCATCGTTAGCGAGCGCGCAACGCGTGAGCACGCCGGCCTGCATCTGCGTAGTCGACAACGGCGGCGGTGCGATCTTCGATTTTTTGCCGATTGCACGTGCGCCGGCCTATCGGCGCACGATCCGCAATCCGTACCAGCTCGATGTCGCCGCACTGGCGCAAGCATTCGGGCTGGCGCATCGCCGTGTCGAGGCGCGTGATGCGTTGGACCAGGCGCTCGCCGAGGCGCGCGATCACGCTGGCGTGACGATCGTCGAAGTGGCGGTCGAGCCGTATTCCGGCGCGCTGCAAATGCAACAACTCGCGCAAGCGTTGGGAGCGGCGTGATGGATTGGGATATCGCCGAGAGTCCGTTGCAGCGCTCGCTCGCCGCGTTGAATCGATATGCGGGGGCACCCGCACCAGATGAGGTCTTTCTCGACGACATGCAGCAACGCATCAACGCGGCGCGGCGCATGCCCGTCCGCAGCGATCCCGGCGCCGATCATGACGCGCCGCGCGTGCTGCTGCTCGGCTACAGCGGCGCAGGCAACACCGGCGCGGACCTGCGCACGATCGAAACGATTGCCCAGTTGCGCTGTCTGCTCGCGCCGCGCGAGCCCCGCATCACGCTGTTCGCGCTCGGCGATTGCTTCGATCATCCGCTGCTGGCCGGCACGCCGCGGCTCACGCCTTCGCTGCCTTACCTGCCCGACGCGCTCGACGCCGCCGTGCGCGATGCCGATCTCGTGCTGAACGTAGAAGGCTCGACGTACACGTCGAAGTTTTCCGATTCGCTGGCCGGCGTGCTGATCGGCGGGATTGCGCTCGCGCATGCGCATGGGCGGCCGGCGATTGCGTATGGCGTCGATAGCGGCACGATGAGCGTGGCGCTCACGCGCTTTGTCGAACGCAATACTGAGGCCGGCGAAATCATTTGCCGCAACGAAGCGGCGCGTGCGCAACTCGCGTCGCTCGGCGTGCTCGCGCAAGTGGGTGCCGATACCGCGTGGACATATCGGGCGCTGGCCGATGCACGCAACGAGGCGTCTGCTCCGCGACGCGTCGCGCTATGTCCGAACAATCCGTTCTGGTGGCCGGTGCGCGCCGATGCCGCGCGGGCGCGCGAACTCGACGCCCGCGGCGAGTCATCGCCGATGCGCTATGGGCAGTTGCATTTTCACAGTTGGGACGCGGCGCGCGCCGAGGCCTGTCACGCCTATCTCGATCGCTTCGCGCAGATCGCGGTTGGCTTGAAGGCGCAAGGTTACGCGCCGACGCTGGTGGGGATGGAGCAACTCGACCGCAGCGCGTGTGTCGATCTCGCGGCCCGCGTGCCATTCCCAATCGACATCGTCGCGCGCGGCCCGCATACGCTCGACGAAGTGGCCGCCACCGTTGCGCATGCCGCGTGTGTGGTGACGACGCGCTATCACGCGGCCGTGCTCGCGATCTCGCATGGCGTGCCGGTGTTCGGGCTGTCGATGGACGCGCGCATCGAGCGTCTGCTGAGCGAAGCGGGTTGCGCGTCATGGAGCGCGGCCTGCGATGACGACAACGGTGCCCAAGCCGCGCTCGCGGCCATCGCCTCGCTGCAGGATCAAAGTGTGCGCAACGCCTTGATTGCCGCATACGACGACTACGCGCGCTTGCAACGAGCCCGATTCGATGCGATCGGCGAGCGGGTGCGCGCCGCGCTCGAAGGCTAGGCGCGCTCAACTCAAACCCGCGTCTCCAACAAACTGAGTTCCCGCTGCGCACTGACCTGCTTGACTGCTTGCGCCGTGCCGACATACGAGAGCCCCGACGTGCGCGACGCCGAATTCGACTCGTAACTGTACAGCGCATGATTCGTCCAGCTTGTCGGTGCCTCGAGCAGGCTTGCGATCTCGCCGCGAATCCGCAGCATTTCCTTCTGCTCGTCCTGGGTCGGCGTGCGTCCGCCTTGCTCGAACATCCGCAGCGTGCCGCGATACGCGTTGATTTCGGCGGCGGCTTGCGGCACGATGCGCTGCCGCTCGCCATAGTACTGATTGCCGCGCGTCGCGTTGAGCTTGACCTTGCTCTGATACGTGTCCAATGCCGCCTGGTCGTCGTTCATCGAATGCGCCCATGCAGCATTGCGGCTGTCGATGTATTGCAGGTAATTGCCGACGGAGGTGAACTCGGTGTCGCGATAGGTGCGCTCGGGCACGATGTCGCCGTTCTCTTCGTAGAGCCGCAGCGTCGAGCCGGTGCCGGTCTGCATCAAGGTCGTGCCGATGCCGACCATGGGCGCGCTCGAAAACGACAGCGAGTTGAACGGACCGAAGTTGCCGGTCGGCACGGGCGGCGCGCTCGCCACCAGCGTGGCGCTGCCGTTGAGCGCCGCGCGATGGCTGCTGCTCGATTTGTCGACATTGCGCGCGCCGCTCTGATCGGTCGCGTGGGCCTTGCTTTTGCTGAAGACGCCTTCGACTGTCACAAGCGGCCCGAACTTGACGTTGGCCGGGGTCACATAACGCGCGCCGCCTGTCGCCGCGAGCGCGCCATAGTTCGAACTGCTCTTGTTGTCGACCCAGCCGATCGACACGTCCGGATCGGCAAAGAACCTGTCCGCCATGCCGTTCCACATTTCGTCCTTCGTGCGCGGCAGTTGTCCGCCCGTACCGGAGCTGCCGAGCGTACGCACCACGTCGGTCATCTTGCCGCGCCAGGCCTCGGGGTCGTTGTTGCCGGTCTGAGCGAACGGCGTGCGGATCACCACGCCGCGCGGATTGCTGGTGTCGCGCCCGCCGATCAGGGACCCGTAGCCGCTCGCCATCGCCTTGCCGCCCGCGAGCGACCAGCCGATGAAGCCGCCCACACCGATGTGCGCGGACTTGCGGTTGTCGGTGCCGATGAACATTTCTCCGTGATGCGAGGTGGAACCGACTTCGAGCACCGCGTGACGGCCTTTCAGGTAGCGCACGTCCGGTGCCACCGACGCGCCTGGCGCGCCGACGAGGCCGAGCGCGGTCGCGATGTTCTCGGAGATGTTCGCGTCGAGCCCATAGACGCCGCCGCTCGACATCTGCACGCTCCATGTTTTCGGCACGTTTTCGACCAGATGGCACAGCGAATCGATGTTGCCTTGCGGCGTGGCCGGCGTCGCCACCGGATCCTGGCGGATCGCCTGCATGCGGTCGAGATTTTCGCGGAGCGTGCGGCCAGTCGAGCCGATCGGCGTGTTCATCGTCGCGCCCGCGTCGGTTGCCCAGTTACGCAGCGTCTCGGCGTTCATCTTCGGTAGATCGCGGAACGCCGGGCTGTTGCGCACCGCATCCTTGTCGATGCGCAGCGCGGTCGCCACGTCGCCGGCAATCTGGTTGCGTTGCAGGCGACCGAATTTCGTATCGTCGCGCAGCCAGCCCTTGGTGCCGATGCCCGCCTTCCACTGGCGCAGCGCGGCGGCGCGCACGGCGGCGGTCATCGTCGCGTTGTCCGGCGCTTCGCCGACCCGCCGGTGCGGCGCGCTCACCACCTGCGTATTCAGCACGTCGACCACCGCGTCGATGGATTGCAGCGTGCTGAAGTCCTTGTTCGGATGATCCATCAGACCGCCAGCAGTGCCCATGCCGAGCGCCGAGATGGGGTCCTTGTCGTGGCCGAAGCTTTGCTTGACGCCGCTGCGAAAACGCTGCGCCGTGCGGTTCATCCACGAACCGGTGCGCGCTGACGTCGCGTTGCGTTGCGCGTGCTTGACCAGCGAGTACATGCGGTTCTGCACCTGGCCGACATCGGCTTCGGCGATCCCGTTGCGATGTGCCAGGTACGCCGAACGAAAGCGCGTTTCCGGCTGGGCGCGCGGACTGCCGAGCAACGCGTTGCCGCACAGCATCGCCTTGGCGGTCTGCGCATGCGGCGCCAGTGCCAGGCTGATCGCGGCCTGCTGCTGGCTTTGCGCGACTTGTGTATTGGGATCGCGTTCGGCGGGCGGCAGCATGGCGTTGGCCGCTTCGCTGAGTTCGCGCAGCGAGCCGGGTTTTTCCATGCCGGCCGGCCACGCCGACAACAACGTGCTGGCGGCGCGCAACGTTTGCCAGTCGGCTTCCGCGTGGACCTTGCGGTCGCGGTCGGTGGGCCCGTGGATAGCGCCGCCCATCTGCGGGGCCGTCTCGACGTCGCGCAGCGCGCGGAACGAGGCTCGCGAGCGCGCCATCGCGCAGCGCGTCGCGAACGCATCGCGCTCCTGCTGCGCATTGGGGTGCGG
The DNA here is from genome assembly GCF_003610295.1 of Paraburkholderia sp. BL23I1N1. NCBI lineage: Bacteria > Pseudomonadati > Pseudomonadota > Betaproteobacteria > Burkholderiales > Burkholderiaceae > Paraburkholderia > Paraburkholderia sp. BL23I1N1. Next base: position 6,830,108 of record NZ_RAPV01000001.1, on the reverse strand, counting down.
GATCGTGCCTTGCAGCACGCCGAGCACGTCGCTCGCGCGTTGCACGTTGCCGCCCGTCGCTTCGGCGAGCGCGTGACCGAGAAAGCGCGCCTTCGCGAGCGGCGGGTTGCCGCGCTGAGCTTGCGGAATCGCTTCGCGAATGTCGTTCAACAGCGCGTCACGATCGGTTGCGAACTGGGTGCCCGTTTCGGCCGGAAAGCTCGCGCGGAGATGCTCGTCGGCATCGGCCACGTTGCGCAACTCGGCGTGCGCTTGCGGCTCGGCGCGCTCGTTCTCGCCGACCGACGTCTTCACGTTGGCCCTGTGCTGCGAGTTGACGCCAAGCGGCGTGCTTGCGTTGGCCTTCGGCGTGCGAGTCTGCCCGGGGCCAAGCGCGATTTCTGGCGCGGGCCGCGACGCGCGCACGGTGGTCCGCGCGTGGAACGGCGTGTAGGCGCGATTCGCGCCGCCGCCGGTCAGGTCGTTGAGGGGCGAGCCTTGCGGCATCGGCCTATTCTGCGCCTGCCCCTGCGCGCCCTGCGCACCTTGCGCCGGCACCGACGCGCCCGGCAGATGGTGACGCAGGGCGCGCAGCTTGTCGAGCGGGCCGCCAACCACACGCGTGTCGGGCAGCGGCGCGTCGGTCGGCGGCTGATTCGCCTGCGGGCCGGCAGGCTGCTGTTGCTGAACTGGCGGCGCACCGCGTGAGAAAGGGTTGCGAATCCCGAATGGCACGAGCGGTCTCCCATGTGAGGACGGTCGCATCGGCTGATCACCGACGATGACGAATTTTCATCGCCACGTCACATTGCGGTGCTTGAAGTCCGAAGTAAGGGCCGAGGATGCGAACGTAACAGCTGCGAACGCCGTTCGCACGAACGCTTGCCATGCGCGCTGAATGCGTTCACCACGCCAGGGTGGATTCCCATTGCGGGCGTGGTGCCGGCGCTGGCTGTGTGCCCGCCGCAGCCGCTTCGCCGGCGAAGGCGGGCATCACGTCGCGTGCGAACCGGCGCATCGACGCCATCGCCATCTCATGCGGCATCGAGCCGAACCAGAAGCTCGCACTGAAGTAGTCACAACCGAGCCCGCTTCGAATGCGGCGCAACTGGTGAATGCATTCGTCGGCGGTGCCGATCACGAGGAAGTCGTGGCGCAATGCGTCGTCGGACGGTTCGTCGGGGAGCGGCTCTGCCGGCACCCTGCCGTCCACCACGTCGCCCATATCGTGACGCAGGCGCAACGTGGCGCGTCCGTTCCAACGCGCGTGCTCGACGGCTTCGCGGGCCTGCGCTTCGTTTTGCGCGACGAACACGGGGCGCTGCGTGCCGATGCGTGAGGTCGCGAGCGCGCTGGCGAGGTCCGGGTATTGGCGCCGCACATCAGTCAGCTTCGAAATCGGTTCGAGCACGCCGGTGAAGAGATTCGCGCGCCGCCGCACCGCCTGTTCGACCGACGCTTGCCGGCTCGAATTGACGACGAGCCACACCGGCATCGCGCGTTGCAGCGGCTGCGGCACGAGGCCGGTGCGGGGGATGTCGAAGTACTCGCCGTGGTGCGAGAACAGGGGTTCGCGTAGCGCTTGCAACAGCACGTCGATCGCTTCGTCGTCGCGGGCCGAGGTGGCGCCTTTGACGAGCTGGAAGCGCTCGTACTGATAGCGTTGATAGCCGCTGCCGAGGCCGGCTTCGACACGGCCGCCGCTCAGCACGTCGAGCGTGGCGAGTTCCTCCGCGATCACCAACGGATGATGCAGCGGCACCGGCACGATGGCCGAGCCGAGGCGCAAATGGCGGGTGCGCGCGGCGATGTGCGAAAGCAGCATCAGCGGCCGTGACGAGTGCGAGTAGTTCGTGAAGTGATGTTCGGCTAGCCACAAGTGGCTGAAGCCGAGCGTATCGGCGGCCTCGGCCATGGCGATCGCGCGCTGATAAAGCTCGGCTGCGGGCGTGGGTGCCGGGGCCGGCAAGGTCATGAACAAACCGAATTGCATCGTCGACTCCCTGCGAGGCTGGCGTTATTGCGGGGTCCGGTTCGCCGACAGCGCGACCGGGGCGCGGCCTTTGGCGCGGTAGAACATATAGGTCGCGCCGTACGGCACGAGCAGATGCGCGCCTTCGAGCTCGCACGAAGATTGCGGCGGCAAACCGCCCGAAGTGTCGATGCGCTGGATCGAACTGATTTCGGCGAAACGGCCCTCGCCCGGGCGCGGGGCCGCGACGAAACGGGCCGTGTAGCGTACCCAGGTCAGTGCATTCGCGCCGACCTGGCTTTCGGCGGCGACGTTGCCGATCACGTAGCTGCCGTCGTAGGAGAGAAAGTAGCGGCCTGGCGCGACGGTGCCGGCGCTTTGGCCGGCGGCGTCGACGAGGATTGCTTCGGAACCCAAAGTATCCCAGGTGAGTTGCGTACCGTCGCGGGCGACGCCTGGGAGGGTATCCGGTTGCCCGGTGGCTCCGCTGGCGGGCGGGCGGGCCTTGACGCGCCGGCATACGTAGGTTTCGTCGCCGTGGGTGGTCATGACTTCCTGGAGCACCTCGTCCTGGCTGGCGCGCAAGGCCACGGGCAAGGATTCGTCGGCGGTCGGCGGTGGCGTTTTGGGAGTGGTCGCGCAGCCGGCGAGCGTGAGCAGGGCGCCTGCTACGAGGCAGATCGTCGATGGACGCGGTAACGGCGCAGAGCGGGGCGGGAAACCAGTCATTAGCGAAAGGGGCGTGCGGGCGATGCTGCCATCACACCTGATCCGGCGCGCGGCTGTGTTGCTCGACACGAAAGACTGCATTGAAAACCGCACACGGCGAAGCGGGCGAAGGGAAGTGGGCGCACATTCTGGTGCGTCAAGGCGCAAGGCATCGACACATCGGCGTAACGCGCGCCTGTGGTTCGCATGAGCATGCATTCATTCGCGATTCAGCCAGACTAGGGCTCGCATCGGCCGATACTGGTTCGGGCTTGCTGCCGCGCTCAACCTTGCTCGCGGCAGTTTTCCGCACGAAGCGCTTTCAATAACGGCCCGAGCGCCTACCCGAACCCGCGATGGAATTGAATCTTCCGAATCCTTCGAGTCTCCCTTTCGCTTCTTTGTCCGACTCCGTCCCCGAGCGGCAACCCTTCATGCTCCCCGCCGCCGATGACGAGCGCGCCTATGCCTATCTGGCCATGATCCGCCGCTACATAAGCGGCGGCGCCGATACGGACGACCTCGCGCAATCCGCCGTGGCCCCTAGCGTGTTGATCACCGCCGACGATTGCGCCGAACGGCTCGCCGACGCGGACCGCGTGTTCGCCGAATGGCTCGCGCCGCTGCACCGCCCGGCCGCCGACGTCGCCGGCATCGAACCGTCGCGCATGGCAGACGCGCTCAACCACATGCACCACGAGTCGCGCCGTCTGACGATGTGCGACGACGTGCTGCTCGATAACGTCGTCGAGTTGGCGCGCGCGGTCATCGACGAACGCGTGCCCGGCGACTTCATCGAAACCGGCGTATGGCGCGGCGGCGTGACGATTCTGATGCGCGCCGCGCTGACCGCGTTCGGCGGCTCCGGACGCAACGTCTGGGTGGCCGATTCGTTCGAGGGCCTGCCCGCGCCGGACCCGGCCACGGATTTGCGCGATGCAATCTGGCATCACCTGATGCGCGCGGTCGGCCTGCTGCGCAGCGATCTGGCGGCCGTGCGCGACGCCTTCGCGCGCGCCGGTCTGCTCGATCGGCGCGTGCGTTTCCTGCCGGGCTGGTTCGCCGAGACGCTGCCGGGCGCGCCGATCGCGCGCCTCGCGTTGATGCGGCTCGACGGCGACTGGTACGAGTCGACCCGCGTGGCGCTCGACGCCCTGTATCCGCGTCTGTCGCCAGGCGGCTTCGTGATCGTCGACGACTACGGCCTGCCGACCGGCTGCGCGCGCGCCGTCGATGAATACCGCGCCATGCATCGCATCGACGCACCGCTGACGCGTGTCAACGGACAGGCGGTCTACTGGCGCAAGCCATGGTGAGCGTGATGGCGCATGCCGAACTCATCGCACTTCTGGAGGTGCGGCTCGGCGAGCATTACGTGGCGCCGCCGCAAGCGGTGGCCGTCGATCTGATCGTCAGCGATTGCGCGGATGCCAGCCACCGTTTCACGCTCGGTCCGATGATCGTGTCCACACCGATTCCTTCCGACGGCGCGAACTACGCCGTGGCTCGCATTACGTTGAGCCGCGCTGTGTTGAGCGCGATGCTCGACGACCCCACGGGCTTCGATCCGCGCAGTGCGGCGGCGATGGCGCTCGGCGGCGTGCGTGTCGACGGCGCCGAGCGTCTCGCGGCTTACTGGCTGCAATTGCTCAAGCGGCCCTCGGCCGCGGCGCGTATGGCCCTGGCGCGGGCCCGGCGGCGCGCACCCGCCGTGCTGGCGACAGTGCCGGCCATGCAGGCTAGCGGCGGCAATGACGAGCATCTACCCGAGCACCTGCACGCGGCACTCGCGGATACGCTCGATGCCTCGATCCCGCTGGCGTTGCGCGGCATGGTGGACTGGCCCGAAGTCGCCTGGACACTCGACGATTGGCACACGCACGAGGGCACGACGGTGCTGCGTACGGATCCGTCGAGCGGGCTCCCTCAAACCGTTGCGGACTTTATCGATGGTTTCACCACGCAGCGCTTCGCCGACGCAGGCGCCGCCACGTACACGGAAGGTTGCCTGCTGCCGCCCGCATGGGAAGCGCGCTTTTCCTGGCCGACGCTGCCGACGCACCTGTTCGGCGCGGGGCAACTCTGGTTCGGGCGAGCCAGCGGGGTCTCATTGGTCACGCGCTTGCACTGCGATCTGGCGAATTCGTTTCTCGCGCAGATTCACGGCCGCAAGCGCGTACGGCTCTATGCGCCCGCTCAGGAAAACGCCGTCTACGCCCTCGATGCATTCAACACTTACCGGCCCTGCCGCGTCGACGTAGCCGCCCCCGATCTGACGCGTTTTCCACGTTTTGCCGAGGCGAAAGGCGTGGACGTCGTGCTCGATCCGGGTGATCTGCTGGTGATTCCAACCGGCTGGTTTCATTGCGTCTGGGCGCTGGATCATGTGCTGTCGATCAGCCGCTTTGCCGACGACGAAACGGCGGCGACGATGCTGGCCGCCAGAACGCTTTCACCATCGAGTGCATTGAACACATTGAACACAACGAGGACCGGATGATCGACGTAACCCGAAGCGACCCACGTCGCGTGCGCTTTCTGCCCATCGTACGAGGCGTTGCCGTGACCGCGCTGCTTGTGTCGGCCGTGACGCTGAGCCCATTGTCCGCACAGGCGCAGCCTTCGTCGGCGATGACCCAGGTCTGCACGATGGGCGCGAACAACGCGAAGCTGATCGCGCAGGACCGCGATGCGGGCGTCAGCAAGGAAGACGAGTTGCGCAAGGCGCAGCGTGTGGCGGCCGCGATGCCGATCGAACGGCAGCTATACGCGCAGGCGGAATTGACGACCTTTATCGACCGTCTGTACGGCCAGTACGCCAAAATGCCGCCGCAGCAGGCCTATGACAAGTACCTGGCCTACTGCGAAGCGCAGGCCGCGCGCGGCGCCGCACAAGTCCAGTGAGGCGCCGCGCTGCGTGTCGCTGTATGTCGGCTACATGCGGCGATACGCAGCGCCCTCGCGCGAATATGACTTCGCATTTTCAGCCCGCTGTTCGCGCGGGCGGAAACCGGCCTGGTTTGCCCAATTAGCATTAGACGACCCCGGACCGCCGCTGTGTTCCGTTTCACGCCCGCTTGAGCGATGGCGGTCTGTCTTTCCTTGCAGAGGACCCCATGACCGCTATCACCAACGACCCCGTCTCCAGTTTCTCCACGCCCAGCCTCGACTCTTCGTTCTCGTCGGAAGACCAGTCCATCCAGCAACTGGAGCAGCAAATCGATACGATGATCCAGCAGGCGCTGCAACAAAGTTCGTCTTCGATGGGGCAGAACGCGATGGCGCAGAACGCGTCGGGCACGCTCGCGAGCTATATGAATCAGAACGGCATCAAGTCGCTCGATCCGGATCAGCTTTATCAACTGGCGAACAATCCGCCCGCCGGTACGCCGCCGGACGTGTCGGCCGCGGCGTCGTACATGCTGCAGAATCCGGACGTCTATAAGCAGATCGAGACGCACGACGTGTCCGGCGCGGATGGCATTTCCGGCGTGGGTAACTTCCAGTGGGCCGCGCAAGGCGGTCTCGACAGCGAGCCGTCGCCGAGCACTACCGATACGATGAATTCGACCACGACGCAAGGCGCCATGATGGACGCGCAAAGCGCGTCCGGCGCGTTGTCGAGCTATATGAGCCAGAACGGCATCTCGTCGCTCGATCCGGATCAGCTCTACCAGTTGGCGAACAATCCGCCCGCCGGTACGCCGCCGGACGTGTCGGCCGCGGCCTCGTACATGCTGCAGAATCCGGACGTCTATAAGCAGATCGAGACGCACGACGTGTCCGGTGCGGACGGCATTTCCGGCGTGGGCAACTTCCAGTGGGCCGCGCAAGGCGGCCTCGACCAGATGAATTCCGGTAGCGGTTCGTCCAGTTTGCTTAACCTGAACCCGGATTTATCGGTGAACATGCCCGATCTGAACCTTCAGCAGCCGCTGTCCGTGTAGTCGCGGAAGGATCTGGCGAGCCGCTTCACAGCGATTCGTCTGGTCAGAAAGGGGGGCGACCACGATCCGCCCCTAAACCGCACAGGGCATTTTTAACCAAGACGACCTCCCGTAAGACTGAGTATGCTAGACGTAATCAGTCATTTCATGCGAGGAAATCAAGGTGCCGCACTATCTTTGCCATGAGCAGCCGGACCTACTCGAGTTCGAAACGAGCGTGATCGCCTCGCGGCCCGGCGCCGTCGTGCTGGGCCGCTCGGCCTTGCACCCGGGCGGCGGCGGGCAGGTGTCGGACGCGGGAACGCTGACGCATGCGCACGGCACCGTCCGCATTACCGGCATTGCACCGGAAGACGGCATGCTCTGGCATCTGCTCGACGAGCCCCTCGAACTGAGCGGCAACGTACACGTGGCCGTCGACGCGGCCCGGCGCGCCGCCGTCGCCCAGCTTCATACAGGCACGCATATTCTCAACGCGCTCGTGTATCAGCGTTTCGCCGGTGCGCTCGTGACCGGCGCGCAGATCAATGCCGACGGCACCGCCCGCATGGACTTCGATCTGCCGGAGGCGGATAACGACGCGCTTCGCCTGCTGGAGGAGTCCACCAACGAGGTAATCCGCAGCGCTATGGAGGTGCGGACCTACTACGTCAGCGAAGCGGAAGCGAAGTCGACGCAGGGCCTGATCCGCAGCCTCTCGGTGGCGCCACCGCCGACCTCCGACGGCACGGTGCGGATCGTCGAAATCGGCGACCTGGACCGGCAGGCCTGCGGTGGCACGCATCTGACCAATACGGCGCAATCGAGACCGATCCGCATCGTGAAGATCGAGAACAAAGGGCGCCGCAATCGCCGGGTGAGAATAGAGCTGGTTTAAGGGGCATCCCGGAGAGCGACCCATGGACACATCGGATAAAAGCGAGCCGGAAATAGTGTGCTGGCGGGATAGCGCGCTCGACGGCGCCTGTCTCGCGAGCGCGCGTTACGGCGAGCACAAATTCGACCGGCATCTCCACGACGAACTCGTCATTGTCATGACGCAAACCGGCGCGGGCCAATGTCATACGCGCATTGGCAGCGAGGTCGCGGGACCAGGCAGCGTGCTCGTGTTCGGACCGGGCGAATATCACAGCGGCGAGGTGTGGGAAGGCCGCGAATGGATCTACCGCGCCATCTATCTCGACATGGAAGGCCTGGGTGCGTTGGGCGCGGTGTTTTCGCCCGACTCGCGCGCCGATAAACCGCTTCTGATTCCGCCGGGGCTCTATCAGGATCCGCACCTTGCCGGTCTGCTGGTCAAGGCGCATGCGAGTCTCGACGAACACGGCGCGGTCTCGCTGATGGAGCGGCAAGCGAATTGGTGGGCGGCGATGGGAATGCTGGTCGGACGATATGGGCAATCGCAGCAGGAGCTCGGTGAAGGTCGGCGCGAAGCGCGCAAGATGGCGCAAGTGCGCGAGTACGTCGCCGCCAACTACGCGCGCGATATTCCGGTCGACGAACTGGCGGAACTGGTGGGGCTGAGCCGCTATTACCTCACGCGGGCCTTCTGTAAAGAGTTCGGACTGCCGCCACACGCCTACGCGACCCAGGTGCGGCTACTCGCGGCCAAACGCATGCTCGCGGCGGGAAAGAGCGCGGCAGCCGCCGCCGCGGCCGTGGGCTTTTACGATCAAAGCCATCTCAACCGGCTTTTCAAACGCGCCTATGGGATCACGCCAGGGACGTATGCGGCGTTGAAGCCTGGACATTAGGCACGTTTCAACGCAGCGCTGCGCGTGCCTTCAGTTGTTCATCATCCGGTCGCGATGCGGCACGACCCACGAACGGTCGAAACACCCATTGGCGATCGACTTCAACGCCGCCGTTTCTTTCGCATGCTGCCGACGTGCGCCTTCGATCACCGCTTCGACGTCGGCCGGCGAGATCGCGAGCAAACCGTCTTCATCGCCAACAATGATGTCCCCGGGATGAACCACCATCCCGCCTACCGTGACCGGCACATTGATCTCACCCGGCCCGTTCTTGTAGGGGCCGCGATGCGTCACGCCACGCGCGTACACCGGGAAATCGCGCTGACGCAAAGCGCCGACATCGCGGATCGCTCCATCGATCACGAGGCCCTGCACGCCCAGGCTCTCAGCGAAGCTGGCCATGATGTCGCCCATTAGCGCTTGCGTCAGGTCGCCGACGCCGTCGATCACGAGAACATCGCCAGGCCGGCAAAAATCGAACGCGCGATGAATCGCGAGGTTGTCGCCGGGGCGGGTGTGGACCGTGACCGCGGTGCCGGCCATCGGCTTGGGCTGGTGATACGGCCGCAGGCCGACCATGCCGCTCGCGCGCGCCATGTTGTCGCTGAGCAGCGAAACCGCCAGTTCACGCAATGCGTCGAGCGTTGCCGGGCTGGCCTGTGGCGCGGATTCGTGTTCGCGCCAGCCGATGGGATTCATAGTGAGATTCATACCGTTGCCCCCTGTGTGGCGAATTGCTGTTCGAGTTGACGGGACAGCCGCGGGTACACCGCGCGGGCGTTGTCTTCGTAGATACGCTGACGGTCCGCGGCGCTGAGCCATTCGATCGCGTCGATGTAGCGCCGCGTGTCGTCGTAGTAGTGGCCGGTTTCCGGATCGATACCCTGAACCGCGCCGATGGTTTCCGACGCGAACAGGATGTTCTCGACCGGAATCACCTTGGCGAGCAGTTCGGCGCCGGGCTGGTGGTACACGCAGGTATCGAAAAACACGTTCTTCATCAGATACTCGCTGAGCAGCGGCCGCTTCATGTCCTGCGCAAGTCCGCGATAGCGACCCCAGTGATAGGGCACCGCGCCGCCGCCGTGCGGAATGATGAAGCGCAGGGTGGGGAAGTCGGCGAACAGATCGCCCTGCAGCAACTGCATGAACGCGGACGTGTCGCCGTTGATATAGTGCGCGCCAGTCGCATGAAAATTCGGATTGCACGAGGACGACACGTGAATCATCGCCGGCACGTCGAGTTCCACCATCGCCTCATAGAGCGGATACCACGAGCGGTCCGTGAGCGGCAGCCCCGACCAGTGGCCGCCGGACGGATCCGGATTCAGATTGCAGCCGATGAAACCGAGTTCTTCCACGCAACGCCGCAATTCGTCGATGCAATTGCCAGGCGCCACACCCGGCGCCTGGGGCAACTGGCACACGCCGACGAAGTTGCGCGGAAACAGCGACACCACGCGATGGACGAGGTCGTTGGATTCGCTCGACCAGACCGCGTTGGCTTCGGCCGTGGCGAGGTGATGCCCCATGCCGGCGGCGCGCGGCGAAAGAATCGTGAGGTCGGTGCCGCGTTCGCGTTGAATGCGAATCTGGCCGGTCTCGATGCTCTCGCGGATTTCGTCGTCGGTAATGACGGGGCGCGGTGGCGGCGAGCCGCCGTTTTTCAGCGCGGCAATCTGCTGCGCACGCCAAGCCTCGTGTTGTGGCGGCGAAGTGGTGTAGTGACCGTGGCAATCGATGATCATGGCGTAAACAATCCGTTTGGTTTCCTGAGTAATGTGTGTGCTTATCTGTCCGCGTTGTCCATGCGCTACTTCGCCGGTCGGTACTTTCAGGTGCGCGGAGCGGGGTCGCCGCTCGCAAGCGAGGTCGTTTCTTCTTCGGCTGGCGTGACGCGCATCACCAGCGCAATGATCGTCGCCACCACCAGAAACGCTGCGATCGTCAGCAAGGCCAGCTTGAAGTTGCCGGTCGCATTGCGCACCAGCCCGATGCTCCAGGGGCCGACCAGACCGCCGAACTGCGCAATGGTGTTGATCAACGCGATCGTCGCGGCACCCGCGGTGCCGGTTCTGAACGACGACGCGAGGCTCCAGAACAGCGGATTGCCCGCATAGATGAACAAACCGGTCAGGCACAGCAGCGCGTAGGCGATCACGGGGTTCGGCGCATACGCACTGCCGGCAATCGCCAGTGCGCTCATGCCGTACACGAAGGCGAGGTGCTTCTTGCGGTCGCCTGTGCGGTCGGAACTGCGGCTGGTCAGGAAGGTGCCCAACACGCCAAGCAGCGGCGGCGCGGCGGACAGAAAGCCGACCTCGATATTGTTCAGATGACCGAAGCTCTTGACGATCTGCGGCAACCACAGGAACAGGCCATAAATGCCGACCAGCGCGCAGCCGAACAGACAGGCGAGACTCCATACGCGGATGTCGCTCGCCACGCGCAGTAGCGGAAAATGGGTATTGCCGCCAACGCTCTCGCGTTCCGCGGCGAGCGTCGATTCGAGCCAGCGCTTTTCGTCGTCGGAAAGCCAGGTGGCGTCGGCCGGACGTTCGGTCATGACGCGCAGCGTCAGGAGACCGAGCGCCATGGCCGGGAGTCCTTCGAGAATGAACATCCATTGCCATCCCTGCAAACCGAGCACGCCGTTGGCGTAGGTCATCAGCGTCGTGGAGATCGGACCGCCCAGCACCGCAGAAAACGAACCCGCAATGATGTAGCCGCCCACCGCGCGCGCCCGGTAACGCACCGGAAACCATTTGGTCAGATAAACCGCGACGCCTGGCAGAAAGCCTGCTTCCATCACACCCAGCAGAAAGCGCAAAACATAGAAACTCGAATCGTTGAAAACGAAGGCTGTGGCCGCCGCGACCGCGCCCCACGTCAGCAGAATGCGCGCGATCCAACGGCGCGCGCCGACCCGGTGCAGCAACAGATTGCTCGGCACTTCCAGCAGCATGTAGCCGACAAAGAAGATACTGCCCGCGAAACCGAACACGGCCGGACTGAAACCCAGTTGCTTGTTCATGTCCAGCGCGGCGAAACCGATATTGATCCGGTCCAGATAGTTGAAGAACATCATCGCGAAGAGCAGGGGCATTAATCGCCCGTACACTTTTCGCATGGTTGCGGCTTCGTTAAATGAGGTCATGCTGTCTCCTACCTTGCTGCGACGGCTAAAGCCGTGGCGGCGTTCTTATGGTCGGCCTGCCGGATCGAGCGCCGGCAGTGTCCCACTGGCCGCGCAGTTGACGGCCGCGCTTCAGGGGCCACCGCTCATGTCCGCAAGTGCTGATGCGCTCGTGAACGGGCGGTGGCTGAAGCATGGAGTCAATGATAAGAACGCCCGGACGCGGCGTCCAAGACCGCTTCCTTATGCTTGTATAGGCTTTTACTTATAGTGCGGCGTCAGCAAGCGGAGCGGGGAGGCAGGTGAGGAACGCACGCAGGTGAGGTGACGCGTCGTCGGTGCGAAAGGTGGCCGCGAGCGTCGATCGGTACGACGAACCGGGACCGGAGAGGTGGCGGAACACGACGTCGGTGCGCCCATGCCGTGCCACCGATTCGCCGATGAACGTGACGCCAAGGCCCGCCGCCACGAGCGCGATCGCGGTCTGAATTTCATAGGCCTGGTGAGCGACGACCGGGGTCACGCCCGCATCGCGATAGAGCGTTTGCACTGAGCGTTTGAACTGGGCGTTCTGGTGCTTCGGATACAGGATCAACGGCGTATCGGCGAGATCGGCAATCCGCACGGTTTTGTGCGCGGCGAGCGGGTGACCCGGTTCAAGCGCGACCATGACGCGCTCGCGCAGCAGCGGATAGGACGTGCAGCCATCGATCGCGAGCGGCTGCCGCCCGATGCCGACGTGAATACGCATGTCGCGCAACGCGTCGGTTTGCTCCTCGGTGAGCATCTCGAAGAGCTTGAGTTCGACTTGCGGGAATGCGTGGTGAAACGCCTTGAGCGCGGGCGGCAGGATGCTGTACATAGCCGAGCGCGTGAACCCGATGCTGAGCCAGCCGCGCCGGCCGAGGGCGATTTCCTGCGTCGCAAGGCTCGCCTGTTCCAGCGAACCCAGTATCTGACGCGCCTCCGTGCAGAGATAGTGGCCGGCTTCGGTCAGACTCAGCGGGCGTCTTGCCCGATCGACCAACTGCGTGCCGAGCCGCTCTTCAAGCGAGCGGATCTGCTGGCTGAGCGCGGGCTGCGCGATATGCAAACGCTCGGCGGCGCGGCTGAAATTGAGCTCCTCCGCCAGGATCACGAAGCACTGTAAAGCCCTGAGGTTCACATCCGTCTCGTCTCTGCGCCGGCCGGCGGCTGATGGAACATGGTGTAAATCACATCGAGCAGCCATACAATGCCCGCGTCCGCCGAGAATTGCGAGTGCGAATGGACCTGAATCTCGATGGGCGGCAGCGAGAACGGCAACGGCAGAATGCGAAAAGCCTTGTTGCGGTTAAAGCGCTGCGCAATGCTCCTTGGGAAAATCACCGCGAGATCGGTATGTTGAACGATCTCGGGCGCCACCACGAAATGCGGCAGGCGCAACACGATATCCCTGCGCAGATTCAGTTCTTCCAGCCATTGCTCGACCATCCTGTGCCCGGTTGCGTTGGTGCTTGCGTAGACGTAGCGCAAGCCCGCGAGGTCTTCCTTGGTCGGTTTCTGTTTGCGTAGCGGGTGGCCGGCCCGCACCACGCAAACATGTTCGTCGACGAAGAGGGTTTGGCTCACGCAACCCGCATCGAGGCCCGGCACGTAGCCCAGTGCCAGATCGATCTTGCCGCTGCGCATGGCGGTGCTGACCGCGTCGACCGGGACGTTCGCGATCTCGATGTGGATGCCGCGCGCGTCCCGGTCGAGCATGGCGAGAAGCGGCGGCAGAAAATAGAACTCCGACATGTCCGACATGGAAACGTGAAACACACGTTGCGCGGTGGCGGGGTCGAATTTCGCGAGTTGCTGGACCGCCACGTTGATGATCCCGAACGCTTGGGTAAGGGGCGCGTGCAGACGCAAAGCGGCGTCGGTCGGGACCATGCCGGTGGGCGTTCGAACGAAGAGCGGGTCGTCAAACAGAACGCGCAAACGGCGCAGCGCATGGCTGACCGCCGGTTGCGTCAGACCGAGTCGCTCGCCCGCGGCAGTCAGGCTGCGCAGATCGGAGATGGCCAGAAACACGCGCAGCAGATTTAAATCCGTAATGCCGGGGTGCGACTTTGTCATGACGTTCGGATCGCGGCAATGAAAGACGTTTATGTCGGTTTCAGATTACCGTAAATGCTGCGCATAGGGAAATGGGGGCTGGGTCCGATGTACGGCGGAAACGCGGTGAAATCCTGCTTCATGTGCGCGCGGATCGGCGAGCTCAGCGCCGCGGCGAGCGCCTCGGGATCGTCGAAGACGACCTTGTTGCGCTGCATGGCGGTGGCGCGCGGAATAGTCAGGCCGGACCGGAAATCGAGCCGCGTGTAGATTTCCAGCTCGCGAATGCCGGGCAGTTGCGCCATCAGCGGTGGATGATGGGCGAGGTAGTGCGTCAGCCAGGCGTTGAAATCTTCCGCTTCGCCTTCGTAGCTGACGAGGTAGGTGCAGCGTTCGGTACGATGCCTGGCGTCGTTCGGATTCGGCGTGGCGAATGGCCTGACTGCCATTGCTTGCTGTGCGAAGGTGAGGTTGGCTTCGGTAGCGTTGGCTATGCGATTCACGATTGCTTGCATGGCGCCGCCGGGTTGCAGCGCCGTTTCGAGCAAGCCGAGGTCGTCGAAATACCATTGCAGCGCGCAGCAAGGGATCGAAGTTTGGGGCTTCGAAAGAGGATCGCTATCGGGCAATTGCGCGGGCAGATGGACCACGAAACGCGTTAGCCCTTGTACTTCACGCGATGCCGCTTCGAGCAACGACGGGTCGATAGGCGGCCGCGCTGGACTCTCGTCGTCGCAGTGGACGAATAGAAATAAACAGACCTCCACATTTACCTCGCGGTAGGCGCGTGAACGGACGATGTTGCCGCCACCGGCCGCGTCAGGCGATGAAACTGCCGCCCGAAATAGATGAGCCCGTCACCATCGGATCGCAGCGCAATGTGCCGGATCTGCGCGAACATGACGGAGTGCGAACCGACCGTCTTGATGTCGACGATTTCGCCTTCCAGACTCGCAATGGCATCCGCTAGAACGGGCACGGAAGTTTGCCCGTTGGCCCATGCATGGCGTCCGAACCTTTCCTCCATCGAACACGCTGTCATGCCGGCAAAATCGCGCGCGAGATCCTGGTACTCGGCGGCGAGCACGTTGATGCACACGTTGCGGTTGCGATGAAGCACGTCGTGGGCGTAGCTCGCCTGATTGATACAGACGAGCATCGTGGGCGGCGCGTCCGTCACTGAGCACACCGCGCTCGCCGTGATGCCGCAGCGGCCGCCTGGCCCGTCTGTGGTGATGACGTTGACAGCGGCGGGCAGGCACGCCATGGCGTCGCGGAAACGCTTTCTGGTGTCGTCGATCGTCATGTTGTTTGCCTCGTGGTGGTGGAGTGCGGGGTCGTCTGTGGCATCAGGGATAAGGCGTAACCGGTGGCACGCCCGCGAACAGCGCGCCGGATGCGTCATACGTCCCTTCGCCGAGAAACGCGTGCTGCGTCACGACGATCGAATCCCGCACCAGACGCTGGAGCCGGTTCTCCCGATAGATCGCGGCAACGCCTGCCATCTGGTAAGCCTGCATCACAACCTCGGCGCAGACTTGCGCGGCGTGCGTTGCGCTCAGGCGCAGCAGGTTGGCCTGTTCCTGCGTGACGGGGTCGCCGGCGACGATCGTTTGCCACGCGGCCTCGGCGGATTCGTAGAAAAACGCGCGAGCACTGCGCCAGTTGGCTTCCGCTTTCGCAAGACCCGAGCGGTAGTAGCCGCGGTCCGCGAGACGCGGCGCGCCGGTGGTGGTCTTGGTCGAGTCGGACATGCCCGTGAGCAGATCGAGCGCCGCGCGCGCGAGGCCGATGTTGACGACGGCGTGCACCTGCGCCTGGTAGGCGACAGCGGGATAGCGGTAGAGCGGTTCATCGATCAACGGCTGGCCGCCGCGCACAAAAGTCCATTGCGCATCGACGAATTTGTCGTGCAATCGCAAGTCGTGGCTACCAGTGCCCTGCATACCGACCACGTTCCAGTTCTCGACGATCTCGACTTCATGGGCGGGAAATACCGCCGTGAACGGTTTGCCTGCGCCCGCATTGCCCGAATCGGCCGGTGTGCCGCCGATCCCGACGCCGATCCAGTCAGCGCCCTTGCAGCCGCTCGCAAAGCGCCATTGGCCGCTGACCGTGAAGCCGCCGGACACCTTTGTAGCCGGTTGCAGCGGATAGAGTCCGCCCGCGAAGACCTGGTCCGGGCCAGTGGTGTAAATGTGCTGTTGCGTTTCGATCGGCAGCGCGGCGAGATAGGTGTTCGCCGAGCCGAACGCGGCGACCCAGGCGGTCGAGCCGTCTGCGATGGCAATGCGTTCGAGGATGTGCAGGAATTGCGGCGGCGGCAGCGCGTCGCCGCCGAAACGCTGCGGCGTACTGGCGCGGAAAATCCCCGCGCGTTTCATCTTCGCCACCATGTCGCGCGAAACGTGAGACACCTGATCGAATTCGTCGCGGCGGCGCTCGATCTCGGCGATCAGCGCGTCGAGCGTAAGCGGACCTGCGTACTCAGGATAAGAATCGGCGTGACCGATTGCGTGAGGTTCGTAGGCGTATGTCGAAAGACTGCTTCTCTGAAGGCTTTGCATGATGACAACGTATGGAAATGAATGAGGGGTTTGGGCTGACGTGGCGTCGGCTGGACGTCAGGCGTTGTCCTGCTCTTTGCGTTGCGCCTGAAGTCGCAGCGCTTTGGGGAAGGTTTCGGGCGCGAGGCACGTCGCGAGCACGGTGATCAAGCCGAGCACGACGAGGTAAATGGCAACCGGCGCGGCGCTGCGGTAATGGGCGAGCAACGCGGTCGCCACCATTGGTGAGAGCCCGCCGCCGAGTACCGACGAAATTTCGCGGCCGATACCCAGACCCGAGAAACGCAGATGAACCGGCAGCAATTCGCTGATGAAGGCGGGCTGTGCGCCTTCGAGAATGCCGAGCGTAATGCTGTTGGCGAGCACGAACGCCGCGATGACTTTCCACAGCACGCCGGAGCCGAGCAACGTGAAGTACGGATACGCGACCAGCACCATGGCGATCGCGCCGGCGAGATAGACGGGTTTGCGGCCGATCTTGTCGGTTAGGCGTCCAATCAATAGCGAAACGGGGATCATCAACAGCATCGACAAGGTCAGGGCGCCCAGCACCCAACTTGATTTGATGCCGACGAACTGGCTATAGGCGATCGAGAACGCGAAGAAGATGTAGGATGCGGCGCCTTCGCCGAAACGCAGTCCGAACACCGTCAATACTTCGCGCGGGCATTGGCGAAGCACTTCGATAATCGGCATGCGGCTGTCGCGGTGTGTGGCCTTCACTTCGGCGAATTCCGCGCTTTCGTCGACGGAGCGGCGCATCCATAGGCCGAGCACCACCAGCACGGCGCTGCAGAGGAACGGTACGCGCCAGCCCCAGCTATGGAAGTCGGAAGGTGAGAGCGTCTGCACGAGCAGGAAGGCAGCGGTCGAGAGCACGAAGCCGAATGCCGCGCCGCTCGGACTCCATGCGGCCAGCGCACCGCGCTTCGATGCCGGCGCGCTCTCGTGAATCATCAGAATGCTGCCGCTCCATTCCCCGCCCGCCGCCAGGCCCTGCAAGATGCGCAACAGAACCAGCATGACGGGTGCCGCGATGCCGATCTGCTGGTAAGTCGGCAGCAGACCCATGCAAACGGTGGCGGTGCCCATTACCAGCAGCGTCAGCATCATGACGGTCTTGCGACCGTAGCGGTCGCCGATATGGCCGCACAGCACGCCACCGATCGGCCGCGCGATAAAGCCCACCGTGAACCCGCCGAACGCCGCGATCGTGCCCGTCAGCGGATCGCTGCCGACCGGAAAGAACAGCTTGCCGAACACCAGTGCGGCGGCGGTTCCGTAGAGAAAGAAGTCATACCATTCGAGGATCTGGCCGAGCACCGCGGTCGTCACCGCGCGACGAACCTTGCTGGATGGCCGTAGGGCGGATAGGGGAGTGAGAGCGGCGGTCGCGTCAGAGTTCATGGCATGGGGAAAGTCACGAGGTTGAGGGGTCCGCGTCCCGGCCATGCTGATCGGCGAGAGCGGCGCTACGAATCCGGCAGGCATGGCCGAACCATAGGGCCGCGAGAAAACCCGGTCAAATTAGGGACAAAAATGCGCGTCATGAATCGCGTGCATGACGATGGAGGGGGGGGCGGCGTACAGCGGAAATTGAAGTCAGCAGCGGAATGCTGACTTGACGCTCACGCCTCCAATCAGGCGAGGTGTGAGCGTCGGGAGGCAGATCGGGGACAGTGCGGGAGCGTGTTAATCCAGGCCGCCCTGGCAGAGATACTTGATGGACATGTAGTCGTCGAGACCGTATTTCGAGCCCTCGCGGCCGTAGCCCGATTCCTTCACGCCACCGAACGGCGCGGCCTCGCTCGACACGGCGCCTTCGTTGATCCCGATTACACCCGCCTCGAGCTGACCGGCCACGCGATTGATGCGCCGCACGTCCTGCGTGTAGAAGTAGGCGGCGAGGCCGAAGGGCGTGTCGTTAGCGAGGCGGATCACTTCGGCTTCCTCATCAAAGCGGAACAGCGGCGCCACCGGGCCAAAGGTTTCCTCGCAACAGAGCAGCATGCCGTCCCGCACGTCGGTCAGCACGGTCGGTGCATAGTAATTCGGGCCGAATTCGGTCAGGCGCTTGCCACCTGTCAGCACTTTTGCACCGTGTTCTACGGCGTTTTCTACGTGGCGTGCAATTTTATCGATCGCGCGTTCGTTGATCATCGGGCCGATCTGTGCACCCGGATCGGTTGCGGGCGCAACCTTCAGCGCGGCGACGCGCTTCGCGAGCAGATCGGCAAAACGCACGTACACGCCGGCTTGCACATAGACGCGGTTCGGGCACACGCAAGTCTGGCCGCCGTTGCGGAACTTGGAGGCCATCAGACCGGTGACGGCGGCGTCGAGATCGGCGTCGTCGAATACGATGAAGGGCGCGTTGCCGCCCAATTCGAGTGAGAGCTTCTTGAGCGTACCCGCCGATTCGCGGGCGAGATGCTTGCCGACCGGCGTCGAACCGGTGAACGTGATCTTGCGCACGCGCGCGTCCGCGAGCCAGTCGGCGACCGCCGCAATGCCTTGCTCACGCGAAGCCGACAGCATATTCAGCACACCGTCCGGCAGACCGGCTTCCTGGGCGAGCGCTGCCAGCGCGAGTGCGGTGAGCGGTGTGTCTTCCGCGGGTTTGGCCACGACCGTGCACCCGGCGGCGAGCGCGGGCGCGATCTTGCGTGCAATCATCGCCAGCGGGAAATTCCATGGGGTGATCGCTGCGATCACGCCGACCGGTTCCTTCACCGCGCTCATGCGTTTGCCGCGCTGTTGCTGGGGGATCAGATCGCCGTAGATGCGTGTTGCCTCGTCGGCGAACCACGCGACGTATGAGGCGCCGTAGGCGACTTCGCCACGGCTTTCCGCTAGCGGCTTGCCTTGTTCCGTCGACATCAGCTTCGCGAGGTCTTCGATATTGGCGACGATCAGCGCGTGCCAGCGGCGCAGAATCTCAGCGCGTTCGCGCGGCAGCTTGTCGCGCCATGCTGGGAACGCGCGGGCCGCGGCGTCGGTGGCGGCGCGCGCGTCCGAAGCGCCACTGTTCGCGACTTCGACGATCAGTTCGCCGGTGGCCGGATTGGTGACGGGAAAGCGCGCGTGGTCGGCGGCGTCGGTCCACTTGCCGTCGATCAGATTGTGCGGGCGAATCAGTTCATTGCGGGTCAAGGCGAGAGACATCGGGTTGCTCCTTCAGATTTCAAATCAGGCCGATCGATGCTTCGATGCTACTCGCGCGTGACGGTCGATGAAATCGCGAATCGAGGCTTTCACAGCGCGTGGAGCGTTTTTTTCAGGCCCACGCAGCATTTTCTGCTGAATATGAGGTGACGCCAGCCTTGCGGGAACAGAGGGCGGCTGGCGACTGCCATGTTGCGCGACCTCGACCCGTTGTACGCCCAAACCCGCGCCTCAACTCATGCGCCGTGGCCCCGTGGACGCCCGCACAATGAGTTGCGGCGGCGGCGCAAGCTCCATCGAGGGCTGCTGTTCAGGCGCCTGAATCAAACGGATCAGGCTTTCGATCGACAACTCCGCGACAGCCGCCGTTTGAATGGCGACGGTAGTCAGCGCGGGGTGTACCTGGTGCGCCAGTTGAATGTCCGTGATGCCGATGACCGACACGTCGTTCGGCACCGATCGGCCGAGCGTGATCAACGCCTGTGCCGCACCGATCGCCAGCAGATCGTTGGTCGCGAAAATCGCGGTGAGGTGAGGGCGGTTCGCCATCAACTGCATGCAGGCGGCGTAGCCGGCGTCGATCGAGTCGCGGATCTGCAGCACCGCGGCGGCGTCCGCTTCGATCCCTGCCTCGCGCATCACCGCCCGAAATCCATTGGAGCGCGCATCCTGCAAACCGCCGCAACCGTCGCCGATCAGGAGGCCGATCTCGCGGTGGCCGAGTTCCAGCAGATGCCTCGCGGCGAGCGCGCCCGCGTGCGCAAAATCCACGGCGATGCAAGGCAGCGCGGGCGGTGCCTCCGGGTGTTCCCACATCGCCAGCAAGATCGGCGCGCTGTGCGTGGCGGACGCGCACAATTCGTTAAACTTGATGTCCGTGTTCATCACGAGGACACCGTCCGCGAGCGTGCCGGCAATCTGGTTCAGATACGCACGGCCGACCTCCGCGTCATCGTCAGTATTGCAAACCATCAGGAAGTATCCCGCTTTGCGTGCCGCGCGCTCGGCGGCCAACACGAACTCGGGGTAGAACGGGTTCGAGATGTTCGACAGCATCAAGGCCAGGGTCGACGAGCGGCCCTCCGCCAGCGCGCGCGCGTTCAGGTTGGGCCGGTAGCCGAGATCGGCGATGGCCTTCAGTACGCGTTCGGCCGTCTCCGCGCGGACCTTCTCGCGATTGCGCAGGACATTGGAAACGGTGGCGGCGGTAACGTGCGCGCGCTTTGCTACTTCGGAAAGGGTGACCATGTTCTGTTTATCCCATATTCAGGGAGTGCGATTCAAATGTTGCAAGCGACCGGCGACGTTGATAACTTGCTGGAAAACATAGGAGACAACACCACCATGACTTTTTCCATCGAACTCGAATTTAAGCGATTAAATGCCTGCTGCACAAGAGCTGGCCGTTTATTTTTCATAGAAATTTAAGCGATTAAATCCGGGAGGCGGAAGCATGGCTACGATTCGTCTTACGAACGTGCAGAAGTCGTACGGTGACCATCCGCCGGTGATCCGGCGCGCGAATCTCGAGATCGCGCAGCACGAGTTCTGCATGTTTCTGGGGCCCTCGGGTTGCGGCAAGTCGACCCTGCTGAGAATGATCGCCGGTCTCGAAGACCTGAGCGATGGCGAGTTGCACATTGGTGGGCGCCTCGTCAACGATGTGCCCGCTGCCGGGCGCGGCGTCGCGATGGTGTTCCAGAGCTACGCGTTGTTTCCGCACATGACCGTGTTCGACAACATGGCGTTCGCCTTGAAACTCGCGAAACAACCCAGGGACGTGATCGACCGGAAAGTGCGCGAAGCCGCGCGCATCCTGCAACTGGACGCGTTCCTCGATCGCTATCCGAAAGCGCTTTCGGGCGGCCAGCGGCAGCGTGTCGCGATCGGCCGGGCGATCGTGCGCGAACCGGGCGTGTTCCTGTTCGACGAACCGCTGTCGAATCTCGACGCCGCATTACGCGGCCAGACGCGTGTTGAAATCGCTCGCCTGCACCAGCGCTTCGCGAACGCGAGCGTGGTCTATGTGACCCACGATCAGGTCGAGGCGATGACGATGGCCGACAGAATCGTGTTGCTGTACGCAGGCGCGGACGCGGAACGCTTCGGCAGCATCGCGCAGACCGGCGCGCCGCTCGAGTTGTATCACCATCCGAAGTCGTGTTTTGTGGCGGGTTTCATCGGTTCGCCGCGAATGAATTTCATCGATGCGGTGGTCGATTCGATCGAAGCGGGCAGGGTAGCGGTCACGCTAACAAAAAGCGGCGAACGGTTGATCGCGAATGTCGACGGCCGGCGTCTTCAGCGCGGCCAACCCGTCACGCTCAGCGTGCGCCCGGAACACTTGCGTCTGGATGGAGACGAACAGTTCATTCAGTGCGTCACGGTGCTGTCCGAGCGGCTCGGCGAGCACAGCTATATTCACGCGGATCACGAGGCGGGCACGCTCATCGCCAAGGCCGCCGGCGATACGCCGATCGGTTCGGGCGAGCGCGTTTGCATTCACGTCCCGCCTTCCGCGTGTCATCTGTTCGATGCCGAGGGTGTTGCATTGCGACGCAGCTCGTTCTGGCCTGAGAGAGTCGCCGCTTGAGGCGTAAAAAATAATCAGGAAATCTAAGGTTCTGAGGGTTCAAGGGCGCCACCGGATTCACCCAACCCTATTCCGCCACAGAGCGGGTACATCGTCTGGCAGCGATCCGCTGTCAGCCAACAAGGTAGTCAAGGAGACAAAAGATGAATTCTCTTCGCCTTCGCCGTCTGGCTCACGCGTCGATTGCCGCCGCTCTGGTCGCAGGCGCGCTCTGTTGCGCCGCGGCCGACGCGGTCGACGCGGCCACGCTGAGCGTCAATGTATCGGCGCGCGGCAATCAGCGCTCGACCTGGCAGGATGCATTCGACAAGTTCAAGAAAGCCAATCCCGACGTCGATCTCAAGGTGACCTACATCACCGAGGAAGCGTACAAGGTGCAGATGGGCGGCTGGCTCGCCACCGATCCGCCGGATGTCGTGTCGTGGCACGACGGCGAGCGGATGGCGTATTACGCGCAACGCGGCCTGCTCGAAGACCTGTCGTCCGACTGGAGCAAGAACGGCTGGTCGCAGCAATATGCGTCGGTGAAGGAAGCATCGACGTATAAGGGCAAGCAGTATGCCGCGCCGCTCGGTTACGACGCTTATGGCTTCTTCTATCGCAAGGATCTGTTCGAGAAGGCCGGTATCAACGGCGAACCGAAAACGTGGGATGAATTTCTCGACGCCTGCAAGAAGCTCAAGGCAAGCGGTGTTGCACCGATCGCGGTCGCCGCGCGCGATAGCTGGACGCTTGCCGCGTGGTTCGACTATCTCGACCTGCGCATCAACGGCAACGCCTTCCACCAGCAATTGATGGCCGGCGAAATTCCATACACCGATGCGCGCGTTAAAAAGGTCTACACCGCGTGGAAGACGTTGATCGACGATCACTACTTCATCGACAACGTGCTCTCCTACGACCTCGATTCGATTGCGCCGTTTCTCGTGAGCGGCAAGGCATCGATGATGCTGATGGGCACGTTCTTCTCGGCGAGCATTCCGGCATCGGTCAAACCGCAAACTGGCTTCTTCCGCTTCCCGGTAGTCGACGCGAACGTGCCGATGGCCGAGGACGGTCCGGTCAACGTGCTGCTGATTCCGGCGAAAGCGAAAAACAAGGCCGATGCCCGCAGACTGCTTGCCTTCATGGAACAGCCGCAGATCAACGCCGATCTCGCAAAGGGCTGGGGAACGCTGCCGTCGAACAGTCTGGCGGCCGAACCTGACGATCCGATTTCGAAGGTCGGCTTCCAGACTCTGGCCAACACGAAGGGCGGCATCGCGCAGTTTTACGATCGCGACATGCAGAAGGAAATGGCCGACGAAGGCATGAAGGCGATGCAGCAGTTCTACAGCGATCCATCGCAACTCGACGCCGTGCTCGTGCACCTCGAAGCGACGCGCAAGCGCATCTACAAGAAGTAAGTCTCCGGAGCGCCAGACAGGTAACAACCGCTGGCGCTCGCCTTCGATCTCCGACGAGGCCCGATCATGTCTCAATCCGTAGCGCGCCGCTTGCCGGCGGCTCAGCACCGGCACGTCTCGACAACGCGCCGTCATCAGCACCGCGCCGCGCTTTTCTTTCTGTTGCCGGGTTGTGCGTTGTTTTGCCTGTGCGTGATCTACCCGGTCATCAGCAGCATTTCGCTCAGCTTTTATAACTGGGACGGCATGACGCCGAAGACGTTCGCGGGCTTCGACAACTACATCGAACTGTTTCATGCCGACACGTTCTATACGGCGCTCAAGAACAACCTGATCTGGCTCGCGCTGTTCCTGCTGGCGCCGCCGCTCGGGCTGCTGTTCGCGTTATATCTGAACCAGCATATCCGTGGCATGCGGGTCGTGAAGTCGCTGTTTTTCGCGCCATTCGTGCTATCGGGCGTGGTGGTCGGCCTCGTGTTCAGCTGGTTTTACGATCCCGGCTTCGGCTTGCTGAAACTGATCGTCGGTCATGGCATTCCTGTGCTCGGCGATCCGCACACGGTGACCTTCGGCATCATCTTCGCCGCGCTGTGGCCGCAAACGCCGTTCTGCATGGTGCTCTATCTCACCGGGCTGACCGGTATCAATCCGGAAGTGGTCGAGGCGGCGCGCATGGAGGGCGCTAAAGGCGTGCGTCTGCTATGGCACGTGATTCTTCCGCAACTACGGCCTGCTACGTTCATGGCCGTGGTGCTGACCGTGATCGGCGCGCTGCGCAGCTTCGACCTGATCGCGGTGATGAGCGGCGGCGGTCCCTTCGATAGCTCAACCGTGCTTGCCTATTTCATGTACGACCAGGCGATCAAGTACTACCGCGAAGGTTATTCCGCCGCGATTGCCGTCGTGCTGTTCGCCATCATGCTCGTCTACATCGTGTTCCATCTGCGCCGCATGCTGCGCGAAGAACACTGATTTCCAGGAGTTACGTGCCATGTATCCACTTCCCGTCGAACGCTGGAAACCGCTCAATCGCGCGCTGTACAAAGCGTCTTTGCCGCTCGCGCTGCTGGTATGGCTGCTGCCGATGCTGGCCGTGCTGGTCACATCGATCCGCTCTTCGGACGAGTTGTCGCAAGGCGACTACTGGGGCTGGCCCAGGCATTTCGCGTTAATCGAAAACTACGGCACGGCGCTCACGCAAACGCCGATGCTCCATTACTTCGGCAACAGTGTGTTGATCACGGTGCCGTCCGTGATTGGCGCGATCGTGCTGGCGTCGATGGCGGGCTTTGCCTTGGCGACCTACCGGTTCCCGGGCAATACCGCTGTGCTGTTCGCATTTGTCGCGGGCAACTTCGTGCCGATCCAGATTCTGATGATCCCGGTACGCGACATGGCGCTGAAAGTAGGTCTCTTCAATAGCGTGTGGGCGCTGGTGATTTTTCATGTGTCGTTTCAGACCGGGTTTTGCACGCTGTTTCTGCGCAACTTCATCAAGCAGTTGCCGTTCGAGATGATCGAGGCGGCGCGCGTGGAAGGGGCGAGCGAATGGACGATCTACCTGCGCATCGTGTTGCCGCTGATCCGACCCGCGCTTGCCGCGCTCGGCATCCTCGTATTCACGTTTGTCTGGAACGACTACTTCTGGGCGCTGTGTCTCACGCAGGGCGACGAAGCCGCACCGATCACGGTGGGTGTCGCCGCGCTCAAGGGCCAATGGACGACGGCGTGGAATCTCGTCGCCGCAGGCTCGGTGCTCGCCGCCTTGCCCTCCGTGCTGATGTTCTTCCTGATGCAGAAACATTTCGTCGCCGGCCTGACTTTCGGTGCAAGCAAGGGCTGATCGCCCGGATTCCGTCATCTAACAAAGAGACTTTCTCATGCAACTTGGTGTTTGCTACTACCCCGAACAATGGCCGCGCTCGATGTGGGCCGACGACGCAAAACGTATGGTCGAACTCGGCATCACCCATGTGCGGATCGCGGAATTCGCGTGGAGCCGGATGGAGCCGCGCGCCGGCGAGTTCGCCTGGGGCTGGCTCGATGAAGCCGTCGAGACGCTGGCCGCCGCGGGACTGAAGCTGGTTCTGGGCACGCCGACTGCGTCGCCGCCGAAGTGGTTGATCGAGGCGTATCCTGACGTGTTGCCGGTGCGCGCGGACGGCGTGCGTTGGAATTTCGGCTCGCGTCGCCACTACGATATTTCCAGCGAATCCTATCGACGTGAGTGCGTACGCATTGTCACCGCGATGGCGGAGCGCTATGGGCGGCATCCCTCTATTGTTGCGTGGCAGACCGATAACGAGCTCGGCTGCCACGACACTGTGCCGAGCTATTCGAGCGCTGCGCAGGCGCGCTTTCAGGCGTGGCTGCGGCATCGCCATGAAAGCGTCGATGCGTTGAACGAAGCATGGGGCAACGTGTTCTGGAGCATGGAGTATCCCTCGTTCGAGGCAATCGGCCTGCCTAACCTCACACCCACCGATGCCAATCCGATCCATCTGCTCGACTTCCGCCGCTTCATGTCGGACGAGGTGGCGAGCTTTCATCGCGAGCAGATCGATGTGCTGCGCCGGTACGCCCCCGAGGCGGATCTGCTGCATAACTTCATGGGTTTCTTCACGACCTTCGACCACTACCGTTTCGCCGAAGACAACGCGCTCGACGTGGCGGCATGGGACAGCTATCCAATCGCTCGCACCGAATCGATCGCACTGCCTGACGAGCAGAAGGCGCGTTACGCGCGCACCGCGCATCCTGACGTTTCCGCTTTCGATCATGACCGCTATCGCGCGATCGGCGCCGGCCGCTTCTGGGTGATGGAGCAACAGGCAGGTCCGGTGAACTGGGCGTCGTGGAATCCGGTACCCGCGAAGGGCATGGTCCGGCTGTGGGCTTACGAAGCGTTCGCGCATGGCGCGGAACTGGTGTCGTATTTCCGCTGGCGTCAGTGTCCGTATGCGCAGGAACAGATGCATTCCGGGCTCAATCTGCCGAACAACGAACTGTCGCCGGGTGGCCTCGAAGTGCAGCAGGCGGCGCGCGAAATTGCCTCGTCCGCGGCACTGTCGGGACTCGGTGCGCCGGCGCGTGCGACCACCGCGCTCGTGTTCGACTACGAGACGCAATGGATGTTCGAGATTCAGCGTCACGGCAAAACCTTCGACTATCAGACGCTGGCATTCGACTACTACGAGGCGCTGCGTGAACTCGGTCTCGACGTCGATATCGTGTCGAGCAAGGCCGATCTGTCGCAGTACCGGTTGGTCGTGGTGCCGAGCATTGCCGTGATCGATGGCACGCTCGTCGACCAGATCGAGCGGAGTTCCGCGCAATGGGTGTTCGGCCCAAGGAGCGGTTCGAAGACGGCGACCTTTGCCATTCCGTCGAGCTTGCCGCCCGGGGCGTTGCAACACGTGCTGCCGATGCAGGTGCTCGAAGTCGAAACGCTGCGCCCAACGCTTAAGCCGGCGCTTTCGATTGGCGACACGCAAGGTGTCGCGATGCATTGGCGCGAGCATGTTCGGGCCAATGGCGAGACGACCGTCGAGGCGCAATTCGACGACACGTGGCCGGCGATCCTCGCGCACGGAAGGGTTCGCTATGTGGCGGGGTGGCTGTCGCACGCGTTGCATTGCACGGTTTTGCAGCAGGCGGCGAAGCAGGCGGGCATCGAGACGCAATTGCTGGCTGAGGGTCTGCGCATTCGCCGCCGCGGCGATCTGACCTTCGCGTTCAACTTCGGCCCGGAGCAGGTACAGGCGCCCGCACCGGTCAATGCGACGTTTGTGCTGGGGCAGTCACTGTTGAAAGCCGGCGATGTCTGCGCGTGGAGGAATGCGGCGAACTAGCCGTGCGGACAACAGGCACTACTGCGCGGGTGCCTGCGGTTTCTGCTGCTTCGCGCAGTCCGAGGTGAACGCCATGCTGGCCTGATCGGGCGTCATGTGAGGGGCGTTCGGGCTGTAGATCTTTTCGATGATGGCGCCGACCGCCTGCCGGTCGGATTCGCCCTTGTAGTACCTGGCCGCCTGAGCTAGCGCCTGCTCTTTGGTTTTCTGATGAGCACGCCACGAAGCCACCTGGCCGGCGATATCGCCGATCGCAAAACATTGATCGCTGACAGTTTGTGCAACGGCTTCAATGGCCGGCTGCGCGAGGCACACCGCGAGCACTGCCGATACAACTACGCGTTTCATGACTAGAATCCCGGCGTTGAAGGGTTAACGGTGCAGCCGCGGCGGTACTCCATCGCGGCAACCGAACGAATCAAATAGCCGGGTAGTTTAGCGGGAAGCGAGGCCAGACGTTTTCTGCCCGTGCTCGCTAACCCGCTCGTGGCGGATAGCCGGTTCAATGTCCAAACGACTCCGCTTTCGCGCCAGCCTGTGGCGCCACATGCGGCCGTGCCGCCTGCTTGATCAGCAAGGCTACGCACGAGATCAAACCCGCCGCCGCGACCGTCGCGAAGATGCCGCCGAACGTGAAGTGGCGGCGCGTCAGCTCGGCCACGAGGAACGAGCCCGCGATCCCTCCGAAGCGGCCGATCCCCAGCATCCACGCCACGCCCGTGCCGCGGCCTTGAGTCGGGTAAAACGCGGCGGCAAGCGCCGGCAGCGACGATTGCGCGGTATTCATCAGCACGCCCGCCACGAACACGATGAACACCAGCGCGCCGACATTGCCGACGGCCTGGCCGATAAAGTACACGCTCACCGCGGTCAGCGCGTAGCAGGCCGCAATGATACGGTTGGCGTTGAAGCGGTCCATCAGCACGCCGCACAGCACGGCGCCCACGCCTCCGAGCGGGAACAGCGCGGAAATCAGCGTCGCGCGTTGCGGCGTGAGTCCGGCGTCCTTCAGCAGAATCGGCATCCAGTTGATCGACGCGTAGAAGATCACGAGGCCCATGAAGTAAGCAATCCACAGCATGACCGAACCGACGATGTACGAACGCGAGAGCACCACGCTCGCGCCCTTGCCGCCAGTTTGCGGCGCGGTTTCCGTCATGACGAAGCTGCCGGCCTGCGCCGCTTCGCTCGAAATGCGCGCGAGTGCCGCACGGATCCGTTCGACCGGTTTGTTGTTAGCCACCATATAGCGGACCGATTCCGGCATCTTCAGCACCAGCACGACCAGCAGCACCAGCGGCGTAATACCGCCGAGCAGCAGCACGCTGCGCCAGCCGAAGTGCGGAATCATCCACGCAGCGAGAAAACCGCCGAAGGCCGCGCCCAAAGGAAAGCCGCAGAACATCAGATTGATCACGGTCGCACGGCGGCGATCCGGGCAGTATTCGCCCATCATGGTCACGGCGTTCGGCATGGCCGCGCCGAGGCCGACGCCGGTGATGAAGCGCAATATCGTCAGGTGTTCGATGCTGTCCGAGAACGCCGAGGCGAAGCAGGCCACGCTGAACAGCAGCACCGAGCCGAGCAGCATCGAGCGCCGGCCGAGCCGGTCGGATAGCGGCCCCGAACCGAGCGCGCCGCACGCGAGGCCAAACAGCGCCGCGCTGAGCACCGGCGCGAGCGCTGGCCGGGTAATGCCCCATTCGGCGATCAGCGAAGGGGCAATGAAGCCGATCGCGGCCGTGTCAAAACCGTCCAGCAGGACGATGGTGAAACACATGCAAAAAATGAGCCACTGGAACGGCGAGAAGGGATGGTCGTTGATAAACGTTTGAACGTTCACAGCGGTGCTGCGGTTCATGGTGGTCTCCTGACTGCATGCAGAACATGGGAAGGTTCGTCGTAACGAGCCTTCCTTTCTTTTACGATCGTACGCTGGTTAGAAGCGGTGCACGATGCCTACGCCGGCCGCGAACTGGCTGCGCAATGACGACGGCATACTCTGCAAGCCGTCACCGAAAGTCGCCGTGGCTGTGATGAGGCGGCCCGAACCCGCCATGCCGAGCGTGTTGTTGCGGGTGCGCTGAAACACTTGCAGCGCCTATCCGTTTTGTTCGTATATAGAACTACGATTCTTTATGCGAACGATCTAGGATCGTAAGTAGTTTGACAACGAGGGGCAACGCGGGATTACCCGACTATGTTGCGGTTGCCTATCAAGTTGGACGGAGCAAAGGAACGGCGGGGGGCGGTACGAGATGCCGCGACGCGGGGTGCGCCGGGAATACGGCTTGGGGCAGGGCGAGATGTGGGGGCGAGCGCCGGGAAGCGACGCTCGGAGTAGTGCGGAGGGCAACGCTCAAAAGATCACATAAACCTTTCGCATGGTTTCCTCGACTTCCCAAAGTCCTTCTGTATTGGCTTCGAAAAAGAGCGTGTCGCCGCTTTCAAAATGGACGGTTTCTTCGTTGTCGGGCGTGAAGCGGCCGCGCCCCGCGAGGAAATGCATCACCTCGGCCTGCTTGACCGAGCGGCGATACGTGCCCGCCGTGCATTCGAAAATGCCGGTGTCGATGGATTCGCTGCCCTTGATCACGCGCTGCACGCCCGACACCTGAAGCGGCGTTGTGCCGGGCAGCCCCGCAGTGCCCCAGTCCTCCAGATTCTGCAGACTCACGCTTTGCTTGATGCTTTGAACCTTCATGGTCACGTTACCTTTTGAATGTGTGGGAGCCGATTCATCGGCCGGCCGCATTGAAACTCGTGTTTGCGTTCGTGACGGTTTGTTCGATCTTGCCCAGCCGCACGACGGTGACGCCCGGGCGCAACTGCCGCAGCGACGGCATCACGAGCATGCAGTTGTCGTACGGCGTGACCACCGCTTCGCCGTTCGACCAGCCGATCACCGCGCCGGCATCCGGAAAGATCTCCAGGCCGGTGTACGGCGCCGCGAAACGAAAATCCATGCTGGTCGCGACCACCGGTTGCGTCACGCGAACAATGTGTTGAGCGGGCGGCAGCGGCGCCAGCCAGCCGTCCGGCAGATCGGTTTCGTCGATCACGCTGGCGAGCAGCAGAAAGCGCGCGGTCGTGTCGCGCGCCACGGCGACCGCGCTCTGTTCCCAGTGTTGTCCGCATTCAATCAGCAGCGCGTTTTTCGCGCTGTCCGCCGAGCCGAAGCCTTCGTAATCGCGCATGCGGCGGCCCTCGGGATGACCTGCGTCGCAGATCACCGTGGCGGGCGTGCCGAGACACACCGCAAGGTCGATGCCTTTCTGCAGCGGTCCGGCCACGATCAGCGGCTTGCTCTTCTCATGCATCGAATGCAGATCGAGCAGCATGTCCACCGTGTCGATCACCGGGCGTATTTCGCGTGCGCGGGCCAATTCGCTCGACGTGCGCGACGTATCGTCGAGCATTGCGGCGGTCCACACGCGATTGAAGTCCTGATCGACGAAGCGGGCCGCATCGGGCTTCGCAGGATCGAAGCGCCGATAGGCCGCGACGTTCGCAAAGCCGAGCGTGAGGCATCCGCGACGCGGTCTAAAGCCACGGCGCAGCAGTTCGTCGACGACGATCGCCCCGCACACTTCGTTGCCGTGCGTGAGCGCGTTGATCATCACATGCGGTCCCGGCACGCCCGAGTCGAACGTATGAACGTAGGCAATTCCGGACGACGATTGTTCGTGCACCGAAATATCGGGAAATTCGACTTCAATGGGATAGGCTTCCATGCTCATTCGAAAGTGTCCTCGCGAGTAGGTTGGGATCAACAGGCTCAGGCGAGTTTTGCCGCGATCGCCTGACCGACTTCGGTGGTGTTCGCCTTGCCGCCGAGGTCGCCGGTATGCGGGCCTTCGATCAGCGTCGCTTCGATCGCCGCGAGAATCGCGTCATGCGCCTCGCGTTCCTTGCCTTCGTGATTGCCGAGGAAGTCGAGCATCATCGCGGCCGACCAGATCATCGCGATCGGATTGGCGATGTTCTTGCCGGCGATATCCGGCGCCGAACCGTGCACCGGCTCGAACAGCGACGGAAACTTGCGATCCGGATTCAGATTGCCCGACGGCGCGAGGCCGATCGTGCCCGTGCAAGCAGGACCGAGATCGGAGAGGATGTCGCCGAACAGATTGGTGGCGACCACCACGTCGAAGCGGTCCGGATTCAGCACGAAGCGCGCGCAGAGAATGTCGATGTGCTGCTTGTCCCACGTCACATCCGGATACTGCGCCGCGATACCGGCCGCGCATTTGTCCCACCACGGCATGCTGATCGCAATGCCGTTACTCTTCGTGGCCACGGTGATCTTCTTGCGTTCGCGCCGTTGCGCGAGATCGAACGCGAACTTCAGCACGCGCTCGCTACCGTGCCGCGTGAATACGGATTCCTGTAGCACGAACTCGCGCTCGGTGCCTTCGAACATCACGCCGCCTACCGACGAATATTCCCCCTCGGTGTTCTCGCGCACGATCCAGAAATCGATGTCGCCCGCCTTGCGGCCCGCGAGCGGCGAAGGCACACCGGCGAAGAGGCGCGCAGGGCGCAAGTTGATGTACTGATCGAATTCGCGCCGGAATTTCAGCAGCGAGCCCCACAGCGAGATATGGTCGGGCACGGTGTCGGGCCAGCCGACCGCGCCGAACAGAATCGCGTCGGCCGATTGCAGTTGGGCTTTCCAGTCGTCCGGCATCATCTTGCCGTGCTGGGCGTAGTAATCGCAGCTCGCCCATTCAATGTGCTGATATTCCAGTTCGATGCCGAAGCGCTTTTTCACCGTGTCCAGCACGCGAATGGCTTCCGGCATCACTTCGACACCGATGCCGTCGCCGGGTATGACCGCAATCCGATAGGTCTTCGACATGTTCCTGCTCCTCCATTAGGGCGTTCAACGTTTCAACGTTTCGATTGCGGTTATTTTATTCCTGCTGTTTGAGCTTAAAATAGTCGCTTCAGTTAAGCCACTGTGCACGATTCGTGTATAAACGGAAAACCTATGAATGCCGTCCCGTCACCCGATCTCGGCGATTTGCGCGTGTTTTGTGAAGTGGCGCGCAAATCGAGTTTCAGCGCGGCGGCGGAGGCGCTGTCGGTGTCCGCGGCTTACGTCAGCAAACGCATCAATGTGCTCGAGACTACGCTTGGCACGCGGTTATTGCATCGTTCCACACGGCGCGTCGCGATTACGGAGGCCGGCGAGCGCGTCTACACATGGGCCGAAAAGATTCTCGACGACGTCGACCAGCTGGTGGAAGACGTCTCCACCACGCGCCGCATTCCCGGCGGCAAACTGCGTATCTCCAGCAGCTTCGGTTTCGGCCGCCGTTTCCTGGCGCCCGCGCTGGCCCGCTTCTCCGATCGGTATCCGCAATTGAGCGTGAGGCTCGATCTGTTCGACCGTCTCGTGGACGTGGGCGGTGAAGGCTTCGACCTCGATATCCGGATCGGCGACGAGATCGCCCCGCACCTGATCGCGAAGCGGCTCGCGTCGAATCATCGCGTGTTGTGCGCGTCGCCCGGTTATCTCGCGCGGCATGGCACGCCGCGGCAACTTGCCGATCTGTCCGCGCATGCATGTCTCGCGATCAAGGAGCGCGACCATCCGTTCGGTTTGTGGCGCTTGAATGTGCGTGGCGAAACGGTGTCGATCAAGGTCACCGGGCCGCTTTCCACCAATCACGGCGAAGTGGCCGTGCAATGGGCGTTGGCCGGACGCGGGATCGTGCTGCGCTCAATGTGGGACGTGCGGCCGTTGCTCGACAGTGGTCAGTTGCAGCAAATTCTTCCCGAGGTCACGCAACCCGCGAACCTGTGGGCGGTATACCCGGCGCGGCTTGCGCAATCGGCGAAGGTGCGGGTGTGCGTCGACTTTCTGAGCGAGGAATTCGCGCAATGGAGCCCGCCGTCGGAGACGGCGGCGGGTGAGGTGAGCTGAGTTCGAACGTGGCTAGCGTCGGTTGAAGACCTCAGGGCGCGACCCGCCGTATCGATCAGATCTCCAGACGGTAGCCCACCCCGTACACGGAAGCGATCGGCTCGCTGTCCGGCCGTGCGCCTTGCAACTTGCGGCGCAGGTTCTTGATATGGCTGTCGATGGTGCGGTCGGTGACCACGCGATGATCCGCGTAGAGATGACTCAGCAGGTAGTCGCGGGAAAAAATGCGTCCCGGCGATTTCATCAGCAGTGCGAGAAGGCGCAACTCAAGCGGCGTGAGTTTGAGTTCCTTGCCGTCGAGTAAAGCCAGATGAAACTGCTCGTCGACTTCGAGACCCTGTGGCGCTGGTGGCGAACCGTCCGCAGCCGCAGTTGCAGCCGCGGCGGCAGGCGTTGCGCGACGCAGGATCGCCTTCACGCGCGCCACGACTTCGCGCGGGCTGAACGGTTTGCAGACGTAATCGTCGGCACCGATCTCGAGACCCAGCAGACGGTCGATTTCGTCGATGCGCGCGGTCAGAATAATGACGGGCAAGGCCGAAAACTGCCGTAGCTCGCGGCAGATATCCATGCCGCTGCGCCCGGGCAGCATGAGGTCGAGCAGCAGCGCCGGTGGCGTCGAGCGAACGAATGGCATGACCTGATGGCCGTCGTCGAGGATCGTGGTGGCGAAACCCTCGAGCTGCAAATACGCTTCGAGCACGGCGGCGAGCTTGGGTTCATCCTCGACGATCAGGATGTGCGAAGGGCGCCCTTCGGTCATGAAGTCAGTCTCCTTCCGGCGGAAAACAGGCAGTGATCCAGACGCCGCCAAGCGGCGAGGCCTTGGCGTCGATCGTACCGCCATGCGCCGTCACAATCGCATGGCACAGCGAGAGGCCGAGGCCCGCGCCACCGTTCTGACGGCTGCGCGATTCGTCCACCCGATAGAAGCGGTCGAACAGATGGTCGAGCGCGGCCCCGGGCACGCCGGGCAACGAGTCCTGCACGTCAAGTTGCCAACCGTTGCCGCTCTGCGAAAGCGACACATGTACGCGGCCGTCCGGATCGGTATAGCGCAACGAATTTTGCAGCAGGTTTTTCAGAAGTTGTACGAAACGAGCGGGGTCGACCGCGAAAGTTGTCTCGGCAATTTCCGGCGTGCAGGTCAGGTCGAGCTCGATTCGCTTCGCCTTGAACGACTCCCGCATGGCCTCGATCGAAGCCCGCGCCAGTTGCCCGACGTGAGTCGGCGTCTTGCGATAGCTGAGTGCGCCGACATCGCTCAGCGAAAGCTCGTAGAGATCTTCGATGAGCTTGTTGAGCATGTTCACTCCGGTTTGCAGCGAGGTGAGCGAATCGCGGTTGAACACATGCACGCCGTCTTCGATGGCTTCCAGTTCGCCACGGAGTACGGCGAGCGGCGTGCACAGCTCGTGGGAGATATCCGCAATGAAATCGCGCCGGGAGCGTTCAGCCTTTTGCAGCGGATCGGCCAATACGTTGAAGTCGCCCGCCAGCCGGCCAAGCTCGTCGCGTCTTCCGGCCGGCACCCGTGTCGTGTAGTCGCCGCCGGCGAGGCGATGCGTTGCGTTCATCAAGCGCTTGATCGGCGCGAGAACGATACGCGCGAGGATCAGCGCGACTAGCGCCGCGAGCACGACGGCCACGCCCGCGATTTCCCGGGTCGAGCGCTTCTGCTGCGCCTGGAATGCGATGTCCGCAGCGTCCGAAAGAGTGTCGGGCCCGTTCACGGAAAGCCAGCCCACGACCTTGCCGCTGTAGACAACCGGTCGCATCGTGCTGCCGGGCGGCGGAGGCTGACCGGTGTTCGCCACGAGTTCGTGACTGGCGTCGTAGAGCGTGACGGGCGGCCCCTCGGGCGGCGTGTCGCGAACCATGCTGTCACGCGACGGCGAAGCGGGAGAAGACGCCAAAGAGGCAGGTGGAGGCGGCCGGTCATAGCGACTGTCGCTGCTCGCGACACCGCTCGCCGACACACGGTCACGATCCATCGCCATGTCCTGGTTGGGTGGCGGTGCGGGCGGAAGGCGCATGCCCCAGTGCGGTCCTTCCGACGCGCCCGAGAGCGGGCCGAGCAGTTGTTGAACGCTGCCGCTCCCCGGGAAGGTTCGCCAGCCTGGCAACTTGCCTAACTGCGCGGTGGCGAGTTCTTCGCGCAGGGCGTCGTGGGCGGCGCCGTCCAGCAGCGCGAGCCATGCGTCGGGATGCTCCCGCGGGAAATTCCAGTTGCCGTGAGCGGCGTATTCGCTCGTAACCTTCGCCATGACGGCTTTGATGCGCCCGGCGTTGCGTTCCCGAACATAGTGCAGGAAACCGTTTTCGAAGCTCACGCGCAAGGCGTATCCCATAGTTAGGGAAATCGCGAGGCATGCGATTAACACCGCGAGGAACATTTTCCAGGTAATGCCAAAGCGCATCGTCATTCGGTGCTGCAGCCGCACGCGCGAGAGGAGGGTCCAGAAAGGGCGGCTTGGACGAATTCGGATCGTTTCACTTTGCATGGCTGAATTCTGGATGAATGCTGTGTCAATCCACAGTTGCCGGCGAATCTCCACAACTTCTCCATCCTTTCTTCGTTGTATCTGCGCGTTGTCTGGATATGATGGTATGGCACTTTTGCGGTGGCCTGACAAAGAGGCCGTGTCCAGTGGTGAGTTCAGTCAGTGGAGCAATCTCATGCAAGTTTCTTCACCTGTGAGCCGTGCTGAATCGCGCGGTTTCCAGCCCGGCCGAAAAACAGCCGCCGCTGCCGGCGCCCGCCGCGAGGCTCAAAACGGTGTTAGCGCACCACGGGTTTCCGACGTCGTGAAGATACGCGGCTGCCGCGTTTCCGCACCACTCATGCAACCGTGGGGCGAGTGCTGCCGGATCGTCGAGTGGATCAATCGCAACGGCGAGTACTCTTGCATTGCCGTGCGCGGCGCCGCGACCGTGGCCGAGATCAGGGAACGCGTGCGTCTGCATCGTAACGGTCAGCGTCACGCCCTGACGGACGACCCCGCTACGCCTGCGGCCCGCGCGCGTCTGCGGCGCGGCTGAGCGCTGCTCAACATCGTTACCGAAAGCAGGTCGCCCGGTCCAGCAGAAAGAGAGTGTAATTTAGCCAAAAAAACTTCGGTGTCCTATGGCTGTCTGATTCACAAGATCAACTTTGAGTATTTCCGTTATGCGCGTTCTCATACTCGTCATGGCCGCGGCAGCGATCTGTTGC
Source organism: Paraburkholderia sp. BL23I1N1 (assembly GCF_003610295.1). Classification (NCBI taxonomy): domain Bacteria; kingdom Pseudomonadati; phylum Pseudomonadota; class Betaproteobacteria; order Burkholderiales; family Burkholderiaceae; genus Paraburkholderia; species Paraburkholderia sp. BL23I1N1. Next base: position 6,793,802 of record NZ_RAPV01000001.1, on the reverse strand, counting down.
CCAGCGATCCGCCATGGTTTGCGCCTGGAGAGCATCAATGCTTTCTCCCGCAGCGACGGCAACCGCAACGGCAGCGCGCCCGCAGGCGCTGCGGATGATCTGGGTGCGTGCACGTCGCGCGCCCACTATGCCTCGGGATTCAGGCCAATTGTTCCGGCGGACTTCAACTACGGAATCGGCGGCCTGCTGGCAGCGACCGGCGACCTGTATGCCGATTATTTCGGCGATATGGACATTGTTGACGTGATCGACGCCGCGTTGACGTTGCCTATCACGCAGCTGGCAGTGGCGGAAGGCCGGAAATAGCGCATGCGCTCCTGCATGCACGTAAGCCGCTTTACGATCCCGCTCGCGGAATTCTCTCAGTCCCCTCAATCGTGCAACGTCAGCGCACTTTCGCGCGCTTCATGCGAGGGTGACGACTCTGGCGATGGTACGAACATATAGCCTCGTCCGCGCAAGGTTTGAATGAACCTGGGGGCGGATGGATCGGCTTCTATCACGCCGCGCAAGCGGCAGACCGCAACATCCAGACTGGCCTTCTGGCTCTCCGCTCTGCCTAGCTGGCTGTTGACCATCGCGCGCGTCAGGATTCGCATCGGGTTGCTGGCGAATAGCTTGAGTAAGGCAAACTCGCCGGATCGCAGCGGGATTTCACAACCGTCTTTCACCAGGCGTCGCGTCGCGAAGTCTATCTGGTAACTGCCGAACGAAACCTTCTCGCGAATTTCCGGCGCGTCGCAAAGCGAGCGGTTGCAGCGTTGCACGGCGCGCTTGATCCTGGCGGTCAATTCGTGCGGATCGACCGGGTCGACGATATAGTCGTCCGCGCCCAATTCGAAAGCGACGATTTTGTCGACGATCTCATCGGAGGTGCTCTGTACGAAGATGGGCATGTCGTAGCCCGCTAACCGAAGTTGCCGCAGCGCCTCTCGCGCTTCGATCATCGGCGACTCGGCGCGCAAGAGAATCGCTGACGGACACTCCAGTTCCGCCCGGCTGGCAAGCTGAACCGCGCTATACAGTACCGAGAGCGCGATCTGGTTCTTTTGACAGTGAGAGCGCAACTGATCCCGGACTGATTGATCCGGTTCGACTACAAGCAGGCTGATAGTCATAAATCTGCGTTACCTCCCAACCGGAATCGAAGATTGCCGTCTGTGCGATGTTCACGTTCAGCAATTCGCTATTTTTTTGGAGCAACATAGCGGGCTAAGAAAGCGGGCTCCGAAAGCAGAGCGTACGCGGTCGCACTGATGATGAGCGAATGATAGAGACCAATGTCGGAGCAACTATGGCGAAATTGAGGAGACTTTGTGAAGTCGGAGCAGGAGGGAGAATGCGCGGCGCTGTGAACGGACCGGGAGCCGGTTCAGGCGGGGTAAGACGTCAGGAGGAGTTGAAAACGCGGCTGAATGATGCGTGTAATGCCCGCGGTCCTTATGCAAAGACCGCGAGCGGTATTCCCGGTCAGAACGATGTGCCGATCTGAAACTGGAACACCTGGTACTTGTCGGTGGAGTGTCTGACCAGGGGGAAGCCAACAGACAGCTTGAGCGGGCCGATCGGCGAAATCCATTCAAGACCCGCGCCGTAGCTGTACCGCAATCCGTTGGCACCCGTGCTGTTACCTTCGTCGCCCCAGACGTTGCCCGCGTCCACAAAGGTGAAGACGCGCAGCGTCCGGTCCCAGCCGGTGCCCGGCAGCGGGAACGTCATTTCGACATTGGCCACGACCATGCGCGAACCGCCGATCGGGTCGCCCGTCGTCTTGTCGGTCGGGCCGAGCGAACCCGCCTCGTAGCCGCGTACGGAGCCGATGCCGCCCGCGTAGTAGTTCTTGAAGATGGGATACGCCTTTCCGGCAAAACCGTTGCCGTAGCCGCCTTGAAGATTCAGGCCGAGAATATAGCCGCGCGCGAATGAATAGTAATACTGCGCTTGAACGTCCGCCTTGTAGTACTCGGTGCCACCAGCCGGTGTGCCTACTTCTCCATTGCCTTGCAGGAAATAACCGCGGCTCGGGATTAGTGCGCTGTCACGATCGTCCCGGGCCCAGCCTACCGTGACCGGTACGTTGTTCACGACGTCGCCGAATTCAGCTACGTAGTCCTTGTAACTTTGAGGCGTCGACGAATCGATAGTCAGCCGGTTCTGTTCGAGCCCGACGCCGAAGTAAGCGGTGTCGGCTTCGGAGAACGGAATACCGAATTTCAGGTCCGCGCCGACCGTGATGATCCGGAAACTCGTGTCGGTGTAGTTGTAAAGGGGATAGGTGGTGCGATAGTAGACGTCGATGATCCGCTTGATGCCGTCCACCGTGAAATACGGATCGGTTTGCGTCACCGTCAGCGTGCGGTAGGTCTTCGCGGTGTTCATGTTCAAAGCGAGGCTGGTGCCTGAGCCGAACACGTTGTCCTGCGACACACCGGCTGACAATACCACCTTGTCCGTCGACGAATAGCCCGCGCCCAGCGTAATCGCGCCGGTCGGCTTTTCGCTCACCTTCACGTCCACGTCGACCTGATCGGTCGAACCTTCTACCGGCACGGTGGTTACGTCGACATCGGTAAAGTAGCCGAGACGGTTGACGCGGTCTTTCGACAGCGCGAGATGGTTCGAATCGAACCACGAGCTTTCGAGCTGGCGCATTTCGCGGCGCACCACTTCATCGCGTGTGCGTGTGTTGCCGACTACGTTGATATGACGCACGTACACACGGCGGCTCGGGTCCACTTGCAGCGTGATGTCGACCTTGTGGTGTTCCTGATCGATCTGCGGTTGCGCGTTGACGGTGGCGAACGCATAGCCGTATTCGCCGAGTTTGTCGACGATCGTCTTGGTGGTGGCCTGCAGCTTTTCAGCCGAGAAGCGCTCGCCCGGTTTGATCGCGATGAGCCTGGTCAGCTCCGCGTCGCGATCGAGCAGGTTGCCCGCCAGCTTGATCGACGAAATCGTGTACGGTTCGCCCTCATGCAGCGTGACCGTCAGGTACATCTCCTTCTTGTCCGGCGTAAGCGATACCTGGGTCGACTCGAAGCTGAACTCCAGATAGCTGCGATTCAGGTAGTACGAACGAATGTGCTCCAGGTCGCCGGTCAGCTTGTCTTTCGCGTACAGGTCGTTCTTCGTGTACCACGAGAACCAGTTCGGTGTGGACATCTGCATTTCGTCGCGCAGCGTGTCCGTGCTGAATACCGTGTTGCCGATAAAGTTGATCTGCCGGATCTTCGCGCTCGGACCTTCCGCGACCGAGAACAACACCGCTACCCGGTTGCGGTCGATCGGCGTGATCGTGGTGGTGACTTCGGCCGCGTAATATCCGCGCGTCGGGTACTGGCGCTTCAATTCCTGCTGGGCTTTGACGACGAGTGCCTTGTCGTAGTAGCGCCCTTGCGACAGCCCGACCGAACTGAGTGCCTTGGTCAGATTTTCCTTGTCGAACTCATGAATGCCGGCGAAGTCGATCGTGCCCACCGCCGGGCGTTCCTGAACGTGAACGATAACGACATTGCCTTCAGTCGAGATCTTGACGTCATTGAAAAATCCTGTGGCGTACAGCGCGCGAATGGCTTCCGAAGCCTTATCGTCGCTAAACATGCCGCCTTGCTTGATAGGCAGATAAGCGAAGAGGGTACCGGGTTCGATGCGACTGAATCCCTCGATCCGGACGTCTTGCACGACGAACGGCTGTGCCGCTTGAGCCGAGCCGGTTGTCAGCGTGATGCCGGCGAGCGAGAGCGCGCCCGCAATACGGCTCGTTAAAGCTTGAAGATTCATCTTGGGGTTCTGTCCTGATGCAGCGCGCGAAGCGCAAACAAGAACGCTCGACAGCGAGCGATGCATTCGAAACGACGTTCCATGGCTCTGGAAAGCGCGAAGTATAGGATCGTGTTTCCCCGCTATCTGTTACCGAAAACGTTCCTCCCATTAGGGTTGCTAATGGGTGCATCGCGCCGGTTGCTCAGGCGGGTGCGGATTGCGGCGTGGGAGTGGAAATAATGCGTTACAGATCCGAAGGAAGCGTAGGGCGCGCGTAACCTGAAGCCGTAATTGCGCTGGTATCGTCAAATGGTCGGCTTTCGCTACCTGGGTAGCACCATTTGGAGAATTGATCATGATCGAATTTCTTTCACCGGCGATTCTTGCGGCTGTCTTACGCGTCAGTTCATCGCCGATCTTTTCGGCATGTCTGGCAAAGGCGTCGAAGCGAACGCTGCGCGACGTGTCCGGCAGCACGGTGAGTGCGGCGCAGGGCAGGGCCGTGGATCATGCCGCAGGCACGCGGGAGGGCGCGCGCCGTGTCTGATCCGTCGACCTTCATGTTGAATTCGATCACCGATATGCAGTTGACGGCGGATGGTCAGTATCTGCTGATACACGGCAATCAACCCACGGCGGCGCTCCACCGCTCGGTGCTCAATGACCTGCTGGTGGCGCTTCCGAACGCAATCGAGCACGCCGACCGTGTGATTCACAACAATCAGGAGATGGGATTCGCGCTGCACTGCCAGGGCTGGGAGGTCGGCAGGCTGAACGGCATGGAAATGGTGGTGATCCGCTTCCGTTTGTCCGGCAGCGCGGGGTTTTCGTTCTCTTTGCCCGCGGAGCAAATCCCGTATCTGCTGCAGGCGCTCGGTGGCGCAGTGAGCACCGCTGACGCGCCGAATCCACGTTCTAACGACGTCACGCTCCAATAGCATCGCGCGCACTCGCCTCAGTTCATCCTGACGCAGGTCAGGGCTTCTGTTCGCCTCGATGCGTCTGTCTTCCTTTCCGATCCTTATCTGTTTTGATACTACGCGGTGTATTTCGACGCCTACGCTTAAGGCCTCTCGTTTCTTTCATGCTGGGTACGGCCGGATGCGTGCCATTGGCCGGATATGCGCAATTAGTCGGCGCGTCTGCGGTGCCGGAACCGCTCGACGGTGTCTGGAGCTTGCGGCTGGATCCGCAACTGACCGAGCAACCTTTGCGGCCGGGCGACAAGCCCACTACGTCGGCTATTGCCGATTCGATAACCGCAACGACCGGCACTGACATTTCGCTGAAGGGGCACGCGCAACTGCGGCGCGATGCGTCGATCGTCAAGGGCGATGCGCTGCACTACGATATCGATACCGACAAGGCCGACGCTTACGGGCAGGTGCGACTTGTAAACGATGGCAATGTGTTCGACGGTCCGGACGCGCATTTCTACGTCGACGCGAACGAGGGCACTATCAGTGTGCCCAAGTATCGCTTTCACCTGACGGGCGGGTGGGGTAGCGCTCAACGCGCGGATCTGATCGATAACGAGCGCACCATTGTTCATCACGGGACGTATAGCACCTGCCAATGCGAGTCGGACCCTGCGTGGTACCTGAAGGCCTCCGAATTCGACATGGATAGCGGCAACGACGAAGGGATCGCGCACAACGGCGTGCTGTTCTTCCAGGGCGTGCCGCTGCTGGCGAGTCCGTGGCTATCGTTTCCTTTGTCCGGCGCGCGGCGCAGTGGTTTGTTGCCACCCACGTTCTCGATCAGTTCGACCAACGGCATCGACGTCTCGTTGCCGTACTACTTCAACCTCGCACCGAACTACGATCTCACGCTGACGCCTCGCATCATGTCGAAACGAGGCGAGATGTTGACGGCGGATTACCGCTATCTCCAGCCGAATGCTTCGGGGTCGATCTCGGTTGCGTGGCTACCGCACGATGCAATTACCAAAACCGACCGTTACTCGATTGCGCTGAACCAGAACTGGAATCTCGGCTCGGGCTTTGGCGCCTACATCAATTACAACCGGGTGTCGGATTCGACGGTGGTGACCGACCTCGCGTCGGGTGTCGCGTTTCCGACCGGTTCCACCACGCTATATCAGCAGGAAGCGGGTCTGACTTACACATACGGACCGTGGAGTGTGCTGGCGCGCGAACAGCGTTGGCAGGCTTTTACAAGCGACTCGACCTATAACCGCGAACCGCAGGTCAATGTCCATTACGCGCGCTATAACGTGGGCGGCTTCGACTTTGGCGCGGAAGCGGATGCGACGCGCTTCACGATCTCCTCTGCGGATGCGACGCAAGGCAGCCGCTTCGTTTTCAACCCTTACATCAGCTATCCGATCGAGCGCCCCGGCTGGTTCATCACGCCGAAGCTCGCATGGCATTTCGCCGCGTATGACCTGACGTCGATCGGATCGAGCGCGCCTGCCGGGCAGCCGAAGACGTTCGACATCAATGTGCCGACCTTCAGCCTCGATTCGGGCATGCGCTTCGAACGAAACGTGCGGTTCTTCGGGCAATCGTATATCCAGACGCTCGAACCGCGGCTGTTCTATGTGTATACGCCTTACCGGAATCAGTCGTTCGCGCCGTTGTTCGATACGGCGACGGCCGATTTCGGATTGGCGGAACTGTTCATGCCCAACAGCTTTGTCGGCAATGACCGGGTCTCCGATGCCAACCGCCTCACGGCGGCTCTCACGACCCGTTTCATCGATCCCGCGAGCGGCGACGAACGGTCTCGCTTCGTCCTTGCGGAGCAGTACGACTTTCGCACGCCACGCGTGACCCTCAACACAGACGATGCTATTAGCACCGTTGCGCGCACGAGTGTGATTGGCGGCGCGTCGTACAAGCTGGGTGCAGGATTTTCAGCGGAACAGGCCGTGGAGTACAGCCAGGCCAATGGCTACCTCACGAATGCGGAAGCCGGTTTCGGTTGGTCGCCCGCTTCACGACAGGTGTTGAATGTCGCGTATCGCTACACGCGGGCGAACAGCACGCTCGACTATCAACCGGTCAATCAGTTCATCGTTTCCGAGCAATGGCCGCTATTGCACAACGTTGTCAGTGTCGCGAGGGTCAATTACGACATGAGTACCCACCGGCTGATCGCAGGCTTGCTGGGCCTTCAATACGATGCGGATTGCTGGTCGCTCGGCGTCGCGTTCGAGAAATACACCAATGCCACCTCGACCACGTCGCCCAGCACTGGCACGCGGGTGTTGATGCAGCTTCAGCTCAAAGGCTTTTCGCAGGTGGATAACGGTTTGCTCAATCAGTTTCGCGCGAACGTGCCGGGTTATACGCCGGCGACCACGGAAACTGAACCGACATCCCGGTTTAGCGACTATCCGTAAAAGGGGCTGTTGTACTAGTTGTGGTTCTGCGAGAACAGTGTTTCGAGCGGGTAGTGACTCTTCACGAACGGCGACTTGATGATCACGTAGCTGAAGTATTTCTCGATACCGATATCGCGCTCGAGCAGGCCCTCGACAATGCTCTGATAGTGACTCACGCTGCGCGTGACGAACTTCAGCAAATAGTCGTAGCCGCCGCTCGCCAGATGGCACTCGACGATCTCGTCGACGTCTTTGATCGCGTTCACGAACTTGATGAAGTCTTCCCGCCGATGATCGGCGAGCGTGACTTCCGTGAACACGATCTGCACGTCGCCGAGCTTTTCGAGCTGGATCTGCGCACCGTAGCCGATGATGTAGCCGGCCTTTTCCAACCGTTTGACCCGGATCAGGCAAGGACTGGGCGAAAGGCCGACCGCGTCGGCAAGCTCGACGTTGGTTATGCGGCCTTTCTTCTGCAACTGGGAAAGTATGCGCAGATCAATCCGGTCCAGCTTGCTGTCGCTGCTCATCGTAACGTTATCGCTCCGGCGATGGGTGAAAGGGTCTCGAAGGGCCCTCTACTCTAGCACGCAGTGGCATGAATTTTGACCTTCAGCGCGGCCCGGACATCGGCTTGCCCGAGAACGTCGTCGAGGGTTTTTTCGAGGCGCTCGAACATCAGATCGAACTCGCCTTCCGTGTACGAGAGCGCCGGCGCAAAGCCGAGAATATTGTCGCCGAACGCCCGGAAAATCAGGCGATTCTCATACGCGGCGGCGGCGATCCGTTCGGACAGTTTCAGCGCGGGATCGAAACCGGCCTTGCTGTCTTTGTCCGATACCAGTTCGAGTGCGCCGAGCAGGCCGCGATGGCGCGAGTCGCCTACCAGCGGATGCGCGAGCAGCGCGTCGAGGCCGCGGGCGAGCCGCGGGCCACGCGCCACGCCGTTCGCGAGCAGGCCGCCTTCCTGATACAGGCGCAGCACTTCGAGACCGATCGCCGCGCTGACCGGATGGGCCGAATAGGTATGGCCGTGGCCGACGATCGCTTCGGCGTCGCCATCGGCAATGCCTTGATAGATTTCGTCAGACATCAGCACGGCGCCCATCGGCGCATAGCCCGCGGTCAAACCCTTCGCCACCGTCATCAGATCCGGTTCGACGTTTTCACCCTGGCAGGCGAATAACGGACCCGTGCGGCCGAAACCGGTGATGACTTCATCCGCGACGAACAGGATGCCGAGCTTGCGGCAACTTTCGCGCATCGCTTTCAACCAGCCGACCGGCGGCACGATCACACCACCCGAGCCCTGAATCGGTTCGCAGAAGAAGGCCGCCACGTTGTCCGCGCCGAGGTCGGCCACCTTCGCTTCGAGCGCGGCCACTGAGGCGGCGATCAACGCGGCGTCGTCGGCGAAATCGCTTCGATACGCGTACGGCGACGGCAGATGATGCTGGTTCGGCAGCGGCAGATCGAAATGGCGGTGGAACGCGGGCAATGCGGTCAGCCCCGCGCCCACCGTCGACGAGCCGTGGTAGCCGCGTTGCAGCGCGATGATGTGCTTCTTCGACGGCCGGCCGGTTGCGTTGAAATAGTGTGTGATGAAACGGATGGCCGAATCGACGGCGTCGGAGCCACCTAGCGTGAAATACACGTGTTGCAGCGAAGCGGGCGACACCGCCACCAGCTTTTGCGCCAATTCGATCGCCGGGGCCGAGCCGAAATGAAAATAGCCGGTCGCGTAGGGCAGTTTCTTCATCTGTTCGGTGGCGGCGTCGACAATGCTTTGCTGGCCGTAGCCCACATTGACGCACCACAGGCCAGAGAAGGCGTCGAGCAGTTCGTTGCCGGCCGCGTCGCGCAGAAACGCGCCGCTGGCGGACTCGAGCACGGTGACGCCGCGGGCTTCGTGCGCGCGGTAATTGATGACGGGGTGAATCAGATGCTTGCGGTCGGCTTCAATGAGCGAATGAATCGGCATGATGGTTTCTCGTCGCGGGGAAGGGCTGTTGACGGCTCCATACTACTGACCCACGACGATCGCCTGCTCACCTAAACAATTGTCCGAAAAGCGCGCGCGACGCGTTTTGATGCGTGGTCATAGCATTTTCTGCTGCGGACGCTGAAAAGCCGCGCGCGGGGTTGGTGTTTATTCGGGCATTCATTGAGCGCCGCGCTCAATAACCCTGGGTCCGGTCAATCTGACCGAGCATCGGCAGGCCTTCGCGATGGCGGCGCAGATTGTCGAGCACCACGTCAACGGCGCTTTCGGGTCGCGTCGCGCTGGCGATATGAGGCGTGATACGCACACGTGGATGCGTCCACAACGGATGACCGGCGGGCAGCGGCTCGGGATCGGTGACGTCGAGAATGGCGTTGTGCAACTGGCCGCTGTCCAGCGCCGCCAACAGGTCCAACTGATTCAGATGCGCTCCGCGGCCCGTTTGAATCAGCGACGCGCCGCGCGGCAGCTTCGCGAACAACCCGGCATTGAGCAAACCGCGTGTGGCGGGCGTGAGCGGCAGCAGGCAGACCAGAATATCGGTGCGGGCGAGAAATTCGTTGAGCGCGCTTTCGCCCGCATAGCAATCGACGCCCTCGATCTCACGCGGCGACCGGCTCCAGCCCGCACAGGCGAAGCCGAATAAGCGCAGCTTTTCCAGCACGGCCATGCCTAATACGCCAAGCCCGAGCACGCCAATGCGCCTTGCGCTGGCCGGCTTGAGCGGCAGTTCGCGCCAAACCTGCTGCTGTTGCTGAAGACCGTAATCGAACAGATCGCGATGAATCGTCAGCACGGCTTGCGTGACGTACTCCAGCATCCCTTCCACGATGCCCGGTTCGATCATCCGCACCACCGGCACATGCGCCGGCACGCCCGACAGATCGAACTGGTCGATGCCCGCACCGACGGAGAACACGACTTCGAGGTTCGGAAAGAGGCGAGTGGGATCTTCAGGCGGTTGCCAGGCGGCGAGGTAGCGGATGGCGGCCGGGTCGCCCAACTCGGGCCAGATATGGAACGGCAAGTCAGGTGCTTTCTGCGCGAAGAGTGTGGCCCATTGCGCGCCGCGCGCCGGGTCGGCTTTATAAAGGAAGGCCATGGTGGGTCAGAGAATCGCCTGATTGATGATGCCGTATTGCAGATAGGGTGCGGTGTTGTCTGCGTTGTTGCCAGCGGCGTGGCTTGCGCTCGCAAGATCGGCCGGCGTGGCATGCCGAACCATTTTGACGACCGTATCCACCCGCGGCAGCCCCAACTGCTCCAGCCATTCGGTGAGCCCGCTCCCGCCCGGCGTATCGATGCGCACGAACACGCCTTCGTTCAGCGCCAGCCAGTGGCTGATCAATGCCTTGGCGCGGCTCGAATCCTCCGACGCGGGCGCGACCACCGGGCCGATCGCAAAGCCCCGGCCGAAGCGGCGAAACAGGGCGAAGCCGACCAGTTCGCCGTCGCGATCGAGGGCGATGCCGTCGGCGGCGCTCAACAGCGCGGGCAAGACTTCGCCACGGTCGAGGCCGCTTGCCTGCGAGGCCAGTTCGACCAGCCGGGCCGTATCGCTCGACCCGAGCGGGCGCAGCCGCTCGCCTGGCGGCAAGGAAACGAGCGGCGGCCGGAATGCGGCGCCCTGATGCTGGTCGAGCGTGCCGACCGCGCGAAAGCCGAGCTTTTCATACAGGGGCTGACCGGCTGCGGTGGCGTGCAAAAATGTGACCCGGTTGCCGAGTTCTTCCAGCACCAGCTCCATCAGCTTTCTGCCGATGCCGCGCCCTTGCCGCTCCGGGGACACGATCACCATGCCCAGCGAGGCGCGCTCGGCGCCGTATTTCCAGCACAACGCCGTGCCGATCACGCCGCTCGCGTCTTCCGCGACGAAACCCACGCCCAGAAGCGCCACGAATCTCCAGTCGTCCGCGCGGTGCGGCCATTTGAGTTCGACCGTCAGCGCGTGCGCGGCGGCGATGTCCTCATGGGTGAAGCGTCTAGTGGTGATCGAATCGGACACGCCGTACTCCCTGAATGGCTGAAGGCTTACGCCGTCACTGTGTCATCCGGTGCGCGGCGTGACTAGGACGATCTTTTTATCCGGAGCGCCCGAAGGGGTCGCATCGTAAATCGATGCAAAACACCCAGTTTGATCGCTCATTACAGGCGTGTTCTGCTGCGCGGGGATTTTTGTCGGCGACATATGCCATGCCCGCGGCTCTACGATTTTGTCATGGCGGCGACGTTGTACGACGCACCGCCCGGGACTCATAGCAAATCACCGAGCCAGTCACCCAGCTAGCCACACAGGACACTTCTCTCATGGACAGCTTCAACCCGGACGACGTCGCGTTTCGCAGCGGACATTTCATCGGCGGTGAGTATACGGAAGGGGAAGGGCGCGGCGGCGAGCACCGCCTCGAAGTGGCGCGCCCCTCGGACGGCGTGGTCTACGCCTCCCTGCCGCTCGCCGACGCCGAGACGGTGGATCGCGCGGTGGAGAACGCGTGGCAGGCGTTCAGAACGAGCGGCTGGGCGCGCATGGCGCCGCGTGAGCGCGCGAAGATTCTGCGCCGTTTTGCCGATCTGGTCGAAGCCGACGCACCGTATCTAGGCCGTCTGGAAGCGCTCGGCTCGACGCGCCCGATCGCTCAGGCAACCGGCTGGGACGTGCCGTTCACCGCCGAAGGCATTCGCTTCTACGCCGAGTTCGCCGACAAGCTGGGCGGCGACGTGGCCGCCACCGATCACGATCATCTGGGTATGACGATCGCCGAACCGTACGGCGTGATCGGCGCGATCGCGCCGTGGAATTTCCCGCTGGTGATGGCGTCGTGGAAGATCGCGCCCGCTCTCGCGGCGGGCAACGCGGTGGTGCTGAAGCCTTCGGAGATGACGCCGTTCTCGGTCTTGCGGCTCGCCGAACTGGCCGTGCAGGCGGGCGTGCCGGCCGGCATCTTCAACGTGGTGCAGGGCGACGGCCGTGTTACCGGCGACGCGCTGGTGCGCCATCCGAAGATCAGCAAGGTCACCTTCACCGGTTCCACGCGCACGGGCGCCGCGATCATGGCGGCCTGCGCCCAAAGCGGCACCAAGCCGGTCACGCTCGAACTGGGCGGCAAGAGCCCGCAAATTGTGTTCGCCGACGCCCCGCGTCTCGACGACGTGGCGCGCCGGATCGCTGGCTCCATTACCGGCAATGCCGGCCAGGTGTGCGTGGCGGGCTCGCGGCTGCTGGTCGAGCGGAGTCTGGCGGAGCCGCTTGCCGAGCGCATCGGCAAGATTTTCGCCGAGTTGAAGCCCGGCGCGACCTGGGCCGCCGGCACGACGTTGTCGCCGATCATTTCCGAGCCGCAGGCAGCGCGTATCGAAGGGATCGTCGGGCGCACGCTGGAGGCGGGCGCGACGCTGCGCTATGGCGGTGTGCGCGCCGATGGCGGGGCTGCTTGCGGGTCGAATGGCGCGTTCTATACACCGACGCTGCTCACAGATGTCACGTCCCATTCCGAAGCCGTGCGTGAAGAGGTGTTCGGTCCGGTGCTGACGTTGCAGACCTTCGACACTGAAGACGAAGCGCTCGCGCTGGCCCAGCATCCCGAGTACGGGCTGGCTGCCGGCGTGCACACAGGGGACCTTGGCCGGGCGCTGCGCTTTGTGCGCGGCCTTGAAGCGGGGACGGTGTGGGTTAACCGCTACGGCCGCACTTCCGACTTCATGATCCCTACAGGCGGTTACAAGCGCTCGGGCATTGGCAAGGACCTCGGCCGCCAGGCTTACGAGGCCAACCTGCGCTTCAAGAGCGTGCTGATCGACCTGCGGCCTTGAAGCGAAACCCGCAACACCCGCAACACCCGCAACACCCGCAACACCCGCGACACCCGGAACACGAATACTGACGGGCCTTCCAGCCCGCCCACCGCAGACTGTGCTGCGCAACCGCCTCAAAACGCATGGTTTGTGTCATCAGCAGCGCTCGAATCAGGAACATCTATGTTTTTGCGCTGATTAAATCTTTTACAGGGATGAGCTGTACCTGTTTTCGCCAATGAGCTCGCAGCGAGTTCACCACCACGATAGGACTGCACCATGATCGAATTCGAACCGAAATACATCACCTTCGACTGTTACGGCACGCTCACGAAGTTCCGCATGGCCGACATGACCCGCGAAATGTTCGGCAACGTGCTGCAAGGCGACGACCTGGAAAAGCTCGTTGCGTTCTACGCGGGCTATCGTCGCGACGAAGTACTCGGCGCATGGAAGCCGTACCGCGACGTGGTGGTCAACGCATTGCGCCGCGCGTGCAAGCGCATGGGTGTCGCGTTCGATGAACAGGAAGCAGAGAAGATCTACCTGGCCGTGCCGACCTGGGGCCCGCATCCGGATGTGCCGGAAGGTCTCTCGCGCCTCGCCAAAAAGTATAAGCTGGTGATTCTGTCGAACGCCTCGAACAACCAGATCCAGAGCAACGTCGACAAGCTCGGCGCGCCGTTCCATGCGGTCTTCACGGCCGAGCAGGCGCAGTCGTACAAGCCGCGTATGCAAGGCTTCGAATACATGTTCGACCAGCTCAACTGCAATCCGGAAGACGTGCTGCACGTGTCGTCGAGCCTGCGCTACGACCTGATGACCGCACACGATCTGGGCATCAAGCACAAGGCCTTCGTCAAGCGCGGTCACGAACCGTCGACGCCGTACTACCAGTACTACGAAGTCAACGACATTCCGCACCTGGCTGCGGAACTCGGCCTGTAAGCGCCGGTTGCGGCATTCACTGCCTCGCGCATTGCCCCTCTCAAGGACAGACCGGATGAAGCTCGATTCCTATTGGCTCGACACCGCACCGCCGCTCGTTTCGGCGTGTGAAGGTCCGGTGGAAGGTCAGACCGATGTCGTCGTGATCGGCGGCGGCTTCACCGGGCTGTCGGCGGGGCAGGCGTTGGGCAAACGCGGCGCCTCGGTGACGGTGCTCGACGCGGGGCGCATTGGCGGTGGCGCGTCCGGGCGCAATGGCGGGCAGGTCAATACCGGCGTCGCGCAAGACTTCGTCGCGCTGGTCGCGCAACTCGGTGTGGAGCGGGCCACTGCCTGCTACCGCGCGTTTTCGGATGCGGTCGATACGGTCGAGCGCCTGATTCGCGAGGAGAGCATCGACTGCAATTACATCGCGACCGGCAAGCTGAAGCTGGCGTCGAAACCGCATCACTTCGCGCATCTGGAGAAGACGGCGGAATTGATCCGGCGCGAAGTCGATACGGATATCGAACTAATTGGACGGGAGCGAATTCGCGGCGAGGTCCAGTCGGACAGTTTTTACGGCGGACTGCTGCAACGGCATGGCGGCCAGATGCATATGGGCAAGTTCACGGTCGGACTTGCAAGTGCCGCGGTTCGTCGCGGCGCGAAGCTCTATGAAAACGCGGCGGTCACCGCGATCGCGAAAGACGGCAGTGGCTTCAAGGTCACCACTGAGCGTGGCGAAGTGCGCGCGAAGCAGGTGTTGATCGCGACCGGCCCGTCGCGGAATGGCCCGTTCGGTTGGTATCGCCGGCGGCTCGCGCCGATCGGTTCGTTCATCGTGGTGACGGAACCGCTGTCGCCGGACCTGCTGGCGCAGGTGTTTCCGAACCAGCGCGCGTATACCACCACGCGTTTGATGCACAACTACTTCCGCGTGACGCCCGATTCGCGTTTGCTGTTCGGTGGGCGCGCGCGCTTTACGGCGTCCGAGCAGCCCTCGGACGCGAAGAGCGGAAGGATTCTGCAGCAGGGTCTCGCCGAGCTGTTCCCGATGTTGGCCAGCGCACGCATCGACTATTGCTGGGGCGGCCTCGTCGACATGACCGCCGACCGCCTGCCGCATGCCGGACAGCATGACGGCATCTATTTTTCGCTGGGATACAGCGGCCACGGCACGCAGATGTCGACGCACATGGGCCAGGTGATGGCCGACGTGATGGACGGTCACGAAGAGCGCAATCCGTGGCGCGAGTCCGAATGGCCCGCGATTCCGGGGCATACCGGCAAACCCTGGTTCCTGCCGCTGGTGGGGACGTACTACCGCATCAAAGACATTTTCTATTGATTCCTCACTGTTGTATTTGCCATTACAAACCACGCTGCTATCCCTGTCACCCTCGCGGAGAAGTTCGATGAATAAGGAAACCTCACAACATGACGCTCTTCAACTCGGCACCGAGTTGGAGCGATTGACGTCAAAAGGCACGTCGCGACGCGGCGTGCTGCGCGCGATGGCTGCGGCCGGGATGATGTCGGTGACGGGCGCGGGCCTTCAGACCGCGAGCGGCGCGGCATTTGCGCAAGCGAAGCCGAAGCAGGGCGGCAAGATCCGCGTGGCAACGCAGTCCGCTTCCGCCGCCGACACGCTCGATCCGGCCAAGGGCGCGCTCGGCACGGACTATGTGCGCGGCTTCATGTTCTACAACTGCCTGACCGAACTCGATTCGCATCTCGGCGCGAAGATGGCGCTCGCCACCTCGCTGGATACGAAGGATGCAACGGTGTGGGTCGTGAAACTGCGCAACGGTGTGCAGTTCCACGACGGCAAGGCGCTCGCCCCGGCGGACGTCGTGTACTCGATCATGCGCCACAAGGACCCGGCGACGGCATCGAAAGCGAAGACGCTGGCCGATCAGATCAAGGAAGTGAAGGCGACGGGCCCGAACGAAGTGACGATCACGCTGGAAGGGCCGAACGCCGACCTGCCGGTGATTCTCGCTACCTCGCATTTCCAGATCATTAAAGACGGCACCAAGGATTTCAAAACGGCGGTCGGCACCGGCCCGTTCAAGCTCAAGGAATTCTCGCCGGGCGTGCGCACGGTCGGCGTGAAGAACGAGAAGTACTGGAAGCCGGGCATGCCGTATCTCGACGAAGTCGAACTGATCGGTATTGGCGACGAATCGGCACGCGTGAATGCGCTGCTTTCGGGCGACGTGCAACTGATCAACTCGGTGAGCCCGCGTTCGACCGCCCAGATCAAGAGCGCCGGTGGTTTTGCGGTGCTGGAGACGAAGACGGGCGAATACACCGACCTGATCGTTCGCGACGAAGGCGGTATTACCGCCAACGACGATTTTCGGCGAGGCATGATGTACCTGCAGGATCGTGAGCAGATGCGCCGGGCGATCTTCCAGGGTTACGGCGCGATCGGCAACGACCAGCCTATCGATCCGACCAACAAGTACTACCTGGCCGGTTTGCCGCAGCGCACCTTCGATCCGGACAAGGCCAAGTTCCATTTCCAGAAGGCCAAAGTAGGCAGCGCGCCGATCCAGATTTTCGCGTCGCCGGCGGCGGAAGGGTCGGTTGAAATGGCGATGTTCCTGCAGCAGGTGGCGCCGCAAGCCGGTCTGAATCTGCAGGTGTCGCGCGTGCCGTCCGACGGCTACTGGTCGAACCACTGGATGAAGCATCCGCTGGGTTTCGGCAATATCAACGCGCGTCCGAGCGCCGACGTGATCTTCACGCAGTTCTTCAAGTCGGACGCACCGTGGAACGAAGCGAACTGGAAGAGCGCGAAGTTCGACCAGATGCTGGTCGCGGCACGCGGCGAACCGGACGATGCGAAGCGCAAGAAGATTTACGGCGACATGCAGGTGCTGGTGCATGAAACCGGCGGCGTCGGTATTCCGCTGTTCCAGAGCTCGCTCGATGCCTACACGGCGAAGCTCAAGGGTCTCGGCTCGATTCCGCTGGCCGGCCTGATGGGTTTCATGTTCGCGGAAAACGTCTGGCTGGAAGCGTGAGCAACTGACGCGCAGTAACGAAGGGTCGACAGCTTTACATGGGATCGGAGTTAGCGCTTTAGCGCTTACTTCGGTCGACACAGGAGACTTTCGATGAAAGCACACGCGCAACGACTCATCGCCGCGCGCCTTGGCCTCGCGCTGCTGACGCTGCTGCTGGTCTCGGCAGTCGTGTTCGCCATCACCGGGCTGCTGCCTGGCGATGCCGCCCAGCAGGCGCTCGGCCAGGCGGCGACCCCGGAAGCCGTCGCGGCATTGCGGCATCAGTTCGGTCTCGACCAGCCGGCGCTGCAACGCTACTTCGAGTGGCTCGTTCATATTGTCAGCGGCAACTTCGGCACCTCGCTGTCGAACAATCTGCCGGTCAGCGGATTGATCGCTACGCGTCTGCCGAATTCGCTGGTGCTGGCCGGTCTGACGGCACTGGTCTCGGTGCCGGTGGCCTTGCTGATCGGTATTTCCTCGGCAATGTTCCGCGGTTCACTGCTCGACCGCACGCTCAACGTGCTCACGCTCTCGACGGTGGCCGTGCCGGAGTTTCTGATCGCCACGATTGCCGTGCTGATCTTCGCCGTCAAGCTGCGCTGGCTGCCGGCGCTGTCGTATCTCTCGGAAGTGCATTCATTCGGCGCGCTGCTGCGCATCTACGCGATGCCGGTGATGACGCTGTGCTGCGTGATCGTCGCGCAGATGGCGCGCATGACGCGGGCCGCGGTGCTCGATCAGTTGAATTCCTCGTACGTCGAAATGGCGGTGCTCAAGGGCGCCTCGCCCGCACGCGTCGTTCTGTGGCACGTGTTGCCCAACACCATCGGGCCGATTGCCAATGCGGTGGCGTTGAGCCTGTCGTATCTGTTCGGCGGCGTGGTGATTGTCGAATCGATCTTCAACTATCCCGGCCTCGCGAGCCTGATGGTGGATGCCGTCACCAACCGCGACATGCCGCTCGTACAGGGCTGCGTAATGGTGTTCTGTGCGGCGTATCTTGCACTCGTGCTGATCGCCGACCTGTGTCAAATCGTATCCAACCCGAGGCTGCGTCGATGATGAGCCAACCTACCAATCCCCACGTGCCGCACGCGACGACCGAGCTGTACGACGTGAGTCCCGAGCAGCCCCTTCCGGAGCCCGTTTCGTACGAGGCGGCGGCGCTGAAAACGGGCGTGCTCAAGCGTCTTGTGCATCGTTTTTCGGTACTCGGTCTGATCGGCCTCTTGCTGGTGGCGTTCTGGCTGATCGTCGCGTTCATCGGGCCGCTCGTCGCACCGTATAAAGGCGGCACGCTGACGTCGACGGAGATTTTCGGCCGCTATAGCGCGGCGTATCCGCTCGGAACCGACTATCTCGGCCGCGATATGTTGAGCCGGATTCTTTACGGCGCACGCTATACGGTGGGTCTTGCGCTCGCGGCCGCGGTGCTGGCCAGCGTGATCGGCACGTTCTTCGGTTTGCTCGCCGCGGTGTCAGGGCGCTGGGTCGATGAAATCCTCAGCCGTCTGTTCGACGCGCTGATCTCGATCCCGAGCAAGGTGCTCGCGCTGGTGGTGATCGCCGCGTTCGGATCGTCGATCACGATGCTGACGACTGTCGCCGCTTTGGCCTATATCCCCGGCGCATTCCGCATTTCACGCTCGCTCGCGGTGAACCTGACGGGCCTCGAATATGTACAGGTCGCCAAAGCGCGCGGCGAGGGCATCTTGTATATCGCACGGGTCGAAGTGCTGCCGAACATGATTCATCCGATGCTCGCCGATTTCGGTTTGCGCTTCGTGTTCATCGTGCTGTTGCTGAGCGGCTTGAGTTTTCTCGGGCTCGGCGTGCAGCCGCCGAATGCGGATTGGGGATCGCTCGTGCGCGAGAACATCGGCGGTTTGTCCGAGGGGGCGCCCGCTGTTTTGATGCCGGCCGTTGCGATTGCGACGCTGACCATCGGTATGAATCTGTTGATCGACAACCTGCGGCGTCGCGGCCGCAGCCATGGAGGTGCGTGATGGCTGATCGCGCTGAGCGGGACATGATCGAAGTGAAGGGCCTGCGGATCGTCGCCGGGGCGGCGCCGGGGCCGGTGACGGAGATCGTCAAGGGTGTCGATTTTTCGGTGAAGAAGGGCGAGGTGCTGGCGCTGATCGGCGAGTCCGGGTCGGGCAAGACGACCATCGCGCTGTCTCTGCTGGGCTATGCACGCGCGGGTTGTTCGATCAGCAGCGGTTCGATTCGGATCGGCGAACTGGATGTGCTCTCGCTCGATGCCCAGGGCCGTCGCGCATTGCGGGCGCGGACCGTGGCGTATGTCGCGCAGAGTGCGTCGGCGGGCTTCAATCCGGCGCGCACGATCATGGATCAGGTGACCGAGCCTGCGTTGCTGCATCGTCTGATGACGAAAGATGCGGCACGTGTGAAAGCGATCGGCCTGTTCCGCGCGCTGGCGCTGCCCGAGCCGGAGACGATCGGCGATCGCTATCCGCATCAGGTGTCCGGTGGGCAGTTGCAGCGGTTGATGGCCGCGATGGCGTTGATCACCGATCCGGCGGTGGTGGTGTTCGACGAGCCGACCACCGCGCTCGATGTCACCACGCAGATCGAAGTGCTCGCGGCCTTCAAGAAAGTGGTCCGCGAACTCGGCACGACCGCCGTGTACGTGTCGCACGATCTGGCGGTGGTCGCGCAGATGGCGGACCGCATCGTCGTGCTGAATGGCGGCGCGGTGAAGGAGAACGGCGCGGTCGCGCAAGTGCTCGATGCGCCCGTGGATGCCTACACGCAGCAATTGCTCGCCGCCACGCGCCGTCCGGAAATGGATCTGGCGACGCCGCAGCAGCTCGGCAAGCACATTCCGCCGCTGCTCGAAATTCGTGGGCTGGCGGCGGGATACGGACGGATCGACCGCTTCGGCGCGCCCGCCGTGCGCGTGCTGGACGACGTCAGCCTGTCAATCCCACGCGGCAGCACGCTCGGCGTGATCGGCGAATCCGGCTCCGGCAAGACCACGCTTGCGCGGGTGGTGGCGGGCCTCGTCGACCGCGCGCGCGGTGAAGTGCTGTTCGACGGCAAGCCCTTGCCCGCGCAACTGTCGCGCCGTACGCCGGAGCAGTACCGGCAGATCCAGATCGTGTTCCAGAACGCCGATACCGCGCTCAACCCGAGCCATTCGATCGCCGATATTCTGGGCCGCCCGCTCGCGTTCTATCACCATCTGAGTGGGTCGGCGGCGAAAAAACGCATGTTGGAACTGCTCGATCTGGTGAAGCTGCCGGCATCGATCGCCACGCGCACGCCTGCCGGACTCTCCGGCGGCCAGAAGCAGCGCGTGAATCTGGCGCGCGCGCTCGCCGCCAATCCCGCGTTGATCCTGTGCGACGAAGTGACCTCCGCGCTCGATACGGTGGTCGGCGCGGCGATTCTCGATCTGCTGGCCGAATTGCGCCGCGAACTTGGGGTGTCGTACATGTTCATCAGTCACGACATCTCGACCGTGCGCGCGATCTGCGACGAAGTGATCGTGCTGTACGCGGGGCATCGCGTGGAAGCCGGGCAGTGCGACGTGCTCGCCGCGCCGCCGTATCACCCGTACACGGAATTGCTGGTCGACTCGGTGCCCGCTTTGAAACCCGGCTGGCTCGATGCACGCCGCGAGGTCGGTTGTGCCGCGTTGCCGCCGATGGGCGAGAGCGCCGATATCCCCGAGTTGTGTTCGTTCCGTGCGCGCTGTCCGGTGCGTATCGACGGCACGTGCAATATGACGCCGCCGTCGCTGAAGAAGCTGCCTTCGGGCGCGGAGATTCTTTGCCATCATCCGGCCACCGAATTGAATCGCTTGCAGACTGTGGAGACGACCACGGCATGAACGGACGATTTGTGCGCGTAGCGGAAACGGGCCGCAAGACCTTTCCGATTACCGTGGACGGCGTTGTGCGCGAGGCCGCCGAGGGCGACACGCTCATGGTCGCGTTGCTGACCGGCGTGAGTACCCTGCGCGATTCCGAATTCTGCGACGGCCGCCGCGCCGGTTTCTGTTTGATGGGCGCGTGCCAGGACTGCTGGGTCTGGACGGCGCAAGGCGAACGCATGCGGGCATGCAGTACGCCTGCGGCGCCTGGCATGTCGATCGTCACGAAGCTGGCGGAAGCCGGGGAGGGTGTATGGCCCCGCGCGTAGTGATCATCGGCACCGGCCCGGCGGGCGTGCGCGCTGCCAAGGCGCTGGTCGAAGCCGGGCTGAGGCCCACGGTTATCGACGAAGGGCGGCGTGACGGCGGCCAGATTTATCGGCGGCAACCGGAGGGTTTTTCGCGCAGCTACGAGACGCTGTACGGCACTGAGGCCGCGCGCGCCGCTTCGCTGCATCGGAGCTTCGACGCGCTGAAAGGCAAGATCGACTATCTGCCGGAGACGCTGGTCTGGAATATCTCGCCGAACGCCGTGCATCTGGCGAGCGGCACGCGCTACCAGACGCTGACGTTCGATTCGCTGATCGTCTGCAGCGGCGCGACAGACCGGCTGATGCCCGTCAAGGGCTGGCACCAGGCCGGCACCTATAGCCTCGGCGGCGCGCAGGTTGCGCTGAAATCGCAGGGCTGCGCGATCGGCTCGCGCATCGTGATGATGGGCAGCGGTCCGCTGCTGTATCTCGTGGCGGCGCAATACGTGAAGGCGGGCGCGCAGGTGGCTGCCGTGCTCGATACGTCGACGTTCATGCAGCGCGTGGCCGCATTGCCGCGTTTGCTGGCGATTCCCGCCGCGCTCAAAAAGGGGATTGCGTTGACGCGTGTGTTGGCAAAAGCGCGCGTGCCGGTTCATCGTGGCGTGCAGCCTCTGGAAATCAAAGGTTCGCCGCAAGAGGGCGTGAGCGGTGTCGTGGTTGCGTTGCCGGATGGCAAGCACCTGGAACTGACGTGTGATGCCGTCGCGCTCGGCTATCACCTGCGTCCCGAGACGCAGCTTGCGGACCTCGCGGGGTGCCGCTTCCTGTTCGACGACAACTCGCACCAATGGCTTCCTCAAATCGACGACGACGGCCGTAGCAGCGTCAAGGGCGTCTATCTGGCGGGCGATGGCGCAAGAGTGCGTGGCGCGGATGCAGCCGAACGTTCGGGCCGCCTCGCGGCACTGGCGGCGTTGAGCGATCACGGCATGCACGTTGAAGGCGTGGAGCATTTGCGCGCCGAACTCGCGCGGTTCACACGCTTTGCCGCGGGCTTGCGCGAAGCCTTTCCGTGGCCGGCGAAATTCGCTGCTGCGTTGCCGGATGAAACGATCGTCTGCCGCTGTGAGGCGATTACGGCCGGCGAGTTACGCCGTGTCGTGCACGCGACCGGCGCCCAGGAAGTCAATCGCGCGAAGGCCTTTTCGCGCGTCGGCATGGGACGCTGCCAAGGGCGTTACTGCGGCCACGCTGGCGCGGAAATCATCGCGGCAGCGGCTTCGGTGCCGTTGTCTTCGGTGGGACGGCTGCGCGGCCAGGCGCCAGTCAAACCGCTGCCTGTCGCGCTGACCGAGGAGGTGGCCGAATGAGCGCGACGACCACGAACGAAGCCGATGTCATCGTGATCGGCGGCGGCATCATGGGCACGACGACCACCTTTTTTTTGCGTCAGCGTAAGCGTTCGGTGATTCTGCTCGAACGTGGGCTCACGGGGCAACAGGCGAGCGGCGTGAACTTCGGCGGCGTTCGCCGGCAGGGTCGCGCATTGCCGCAACTGGCAATGGCCAACCGCGCGCTGCGCACATGGCAACGCTCGGCGGAACTGCTTGGCGAGGACGTCGAGTTTCTGGCCTCGGGTCACACGCGCGTGTGCTACCACCAGAAGGACGTGGACAATTTCGATCAATATGCGATCGACGCCCGCGCGTACGGACTCGACCTCACCGTGCTGCACGGTGAGGCCCTGTTCGAACGCTATCCGTTTCTCGGTCGCGAGGTGCTGGCGGCCTCGATTTCTCCACTCGACGGTCAAGCCAATCCGCGTCTCGCTGCGCCCGCATTTGGTCGCGCGGCTGCGCGGCTCGGCGCTCAGGTGATCGAGAACACCGAGATCGTGCGGGTCGAAAAAGACGGCGCGCGGTTTCGCGTGGAGAGCGCCAGCGGCGCGGTGTATTGGGCTGCGCAACTCGTGATCTGCGCTGGCGCCTGGGCGAGCCGCCTGACCGAACAGTTCGGCGAACCCGTTCCGCTGGTCGTGAGTGGGCCGCAGATGTCCGTGACCGAGCCGGTGCCGTATGTGTTCAAGTCGTCGATGGGCGTGTTCACGTCGATCAAGGAAGAGAGCATCTATTTCCGCCAGATTCCGCGCGGCAATATCATTGTCGGCGGCGGTCCCGGTGGGCCGGCGGATGCCGTGACGTGCCGCGCGTCGGTCCTGCCTCGCAACACCGTGCGGCAAGTCGCGCAGTTGCGGCGGCTCGTGCCCGCCATGGCGCCGCTGCACGTGATTCGCGTGTGGAGCGGCGTGGAAAGCTATCTGCCCGACAACGAACCGGTGATCGGTCCGAGCAGCAAGGTGGACGGTCTGTACTACGCGTTCGGTTTTTGCGGCTCCGGTTTCCAGATCGGTCCGGGCGTCGGCGAGACGCTGGCCGAACTCGTTGCCACGGGAAGCACGGAGATTCCCCTCAACGTATTTTCCGTCTCCCGGTTTGCGAAGCAAGCCGCGCCTCGCCCGACCATTGCGACGTCATGAAACAGTCCATCAGCCTCAATGCCGCCCGGGCGTTTATCGAAGCCCATTTCGACGAGCCGGTGACGCTCGCGCAACTCGCCGCGCTGTCCGCGCTCAGCGTGTCGCGCTTCGCGACGGTGTTTCGTCAGCAGTACGGTTCATCGCCTTATCGCTATCTGTGCGGGCTGCGGATTCAGCGGGCGCAGACCTTGTTGCTCGAAGGC
Organism: Paraburkholderia sp. BL23I1N1; assembly: GCF_003610295.1. Classification (NCBI taxonomy): domain Bacteria; kingdom Pseudomonadati; phylum Pseudomonadota; class Betaproteobacteria; order Burkholderiales; family Burkholderiaceae; genus Paraburkholderia; species Paraburkholderia sp. BL23I1N1. The sequence continues at coordinate 6,770,056 of NZ_RAPV01000001.1, read as the reverse complement.
GTGCCGGGATCGGTGGTGGCCACGGAGGTGGGCTTTTTCGATCAAAGCCACTTCGGCCGGCATTTCAAACGATGCTGCGGGATGACGCCCAGCATGTTCATCGCGCGCGCCGGAGCGAATGCGGCGAAGCATGCTGTGAAGAGTGCTGTGAAGCATGGCGGCGCGACTCAGGCTACTGCGCCGCGTTCAGCTTCCGCCATAACGTCGTCTTGCTGATGCCGAGCGCCTCGCAAACCGCATCGCGATCGCCGCCGCATGCGGCGAGCGCGGCGCGGATTTCGTCGGCTTCCACGTGACGGCTGCGCTCGCGTAGCGTTAGCGCTCCTTTCCTTGAGCGTGCTTGAGGCTGCTCGAAGATTTCAGGCGCGACGGTACGGAGTACCTCAAGAGTAAAGACGGTTTCTGTTGCGCCGTTTGAGCCTGTGTCGGTGTCTGCATCGGCAAGCTCAACCGCAATCCGCTCGATCACGTTCTGCAATTCACGCACGTTGCCCGGCCACGTGTAACGCTTCAACGGCTCACTGAGACCGCTAAGGATGCGTGCCGCGGCATCCGCATCGGGTAGCCGGGCCGCCAGTCTCGGCTCCCGCGACGCGGCCTGCAACAGCAGTTCGACCGCGAGCGGCAGCAGATCGGTGGGCCGTTCGCGCAGCGGCGGCAACGCGATGCTCAGAATGTTGAGCCGGTAGTACAGATCCGCGCGAAAACTGCCTGCCTCGATCCCTTCGGTCAACGCACGATGCGTGGCCGCAACGACCCGGATATCCACGCGCGTCGGCTCCGTCGAGCCGAGCCGCACGACTTCGCGCTCCTGCAGCACGCGCAACAGACGACTCTGCAACGACAGCGGCATCTCGGCGATTTCGTCGAGAAACAGGGTGCCGCGGTGCGCCACTTCGATCAGCCCCGCCTTGCCGCCTTTGCGCGCGCCGGTGAACGCGCCTTCCTCATAACCGAACAACTCGCTCTCAAGCAATGCCTCGGGAAACGCGCCGCAATTGATGGCGACGAAAGCGAAGTCGCGCCGCGCGCTCAACTGATGCATGCTCTGCGCGACCATCTCCTTGCCGGTGCCGCTTTCGCCGAGAATCAGCACGGTGGCGTCCGATCTGGCGTAGCGCTGCACGAGCGTGCGGACCCGTTCGATCGAAGCGGATACGCCGACGATATCGCCGAGCCGGTAACGCGCGCTGAACTGCTGCACGCGCTGCCGCGAGCGTAACGTGCGGTCGAGCCGTTCGACCGCACGCGATTCCTGAAACGTCAGCACGGTGCCTGGTGCGGAGCTGCTGCTCGCCAGCGGCCCGCGATGCACGACATAGCTCGCGCCCCGCACCGTGCAGAAGGCGTCGCCGTCCGAGTCCGGCAAGCTGCCTGCGAGATCGGGCGCGAGGTCGAGCAATGCGCGGCCCACTGCCCGCGCCGCGTCGATGCCCAGCACGTCGGCAAGCCGCTGATTCATCGCTTCGACGCGCCCTTGCGCGTCGAGCGCCACCACGCCGTCGCGCAGATGCTGCAGCAGATTGTCGAGCCGCTGACGGCGAACTGTCTCGCGGCGAGTGGCCTGCGCGACTTCGAGTGCGGTGTCGAACGCGGCGCGTACCGATGCGCGTGAGTACAGAAACACCGCGCCCATGCCGGCGTTCGCCGCGAGATCGGCGATGAGCCCCGGGCCGACCACGGCGCCGATGCCGCGATCGCGCAGATCGAGAACGACACTCTCCGCATCCTGCGCCGATTGATACGACGCAAATGTCACATCGATGTCGTACGCGGCGATGAAGCGCCGCACTTCGTCCGGCGTGTCGCCGTGCGTGACGAGTGCGACCTTCGCGCCGTCGCGCCGCGCTCGCGCGAGCGCGTGCATGACGTCGAAACCAGTCGGGCCGATCAGCACGACCGGTACGCTGACGCGTGTTTTCAGATACGCACCGTTTGAGCCGCCGGCAATCACGACATCCGGACGCCCGGCGCCGACCGTGTCGATCTCATGCACGGCGTCTTCGAAGCCATGCGAGACGATGCGCAGATCGGCGCGTTCGACGTACTCACCGGCAATGTCGAAGAACAGATCGCGCAGGCGGCTGATGCTGACGGCCCAGATGCGTGGGCGCTGCGCGGGGTCGAAGGGAGGCGTGCTCACGGCGGGCGGCTCGGTGTTTGGGGAAAAGGGGAGAAAGGGGGCGGGAAGGACGGGAAGTCCGTCTATTATGCACCCGTCGTTTTCGAATTTGAAACTCGTGATTTCACTTATGAAACCTTCTGGTGGTGTGGCCGGGGAGGGGTTTGTTTGTTAAATCAACTGCTTAGCGATGATGGCCTCACCTGGCCCATTCTTTGCTGTATTAGCCTCCGTTTTCACCGGTCATCGCATTGAAACCCTGTAAGACAAGCTCGGCGCGCTGATTGCCGCACGAACGCAACCCCCGCAGTTGGAGACGAAATTATGAGTGAAGCCGATAACAGCACGCCGAACGCAGGCGCCTTCAAACCGAAGAAATCCGTTGCGCTGTCCGGCGTGACGGCGGGCAACACTGCGCTCTGCACGGTCGGCAAGACCGGCAACGACCTGCACTACCGCGGCTACGACATTCTCGACATCGCCGGTGCATGCGAATTCGAAGAGATCGCGTATCTGCTGGTCCACGAAAAGCTGCCCACGCAAGCCGAACTGACGGCCTACAAGACGAAGCTCAAGGCGCTGCGCGGCCTGCCCGCGAACGTCAAGGCCGCGCTGGAGTGGATTCCGGCCGCTGCTCACCCGATGGATGTGATGCGCACCGGCGTGTCGGTGCTCGGCACCGTGCTGCCGGAGAAGGACGACCACAACCTGGCGGGCGCACGCGACATCGCCGACAAGCTGATGGCCTCGCTCGGCTCGATGCTGCTGTACTGGTACCACTATTCGCACAACGGCAAGCGCATCGAAGTCGAAACCGACGACGATTCGATCGGCGGCCACTTCCTGCATCTGCTGCACGGCGTCGCACCGTCGAAGGCGTGGGTCGACGCGATGCATGTGTCGCTGAACCTGTATGCCGAGCATGAATTCAATGCTTCGACGTTCACTGGCCGCGTGATCGCGGGCACGGGTTCGGACATCTACTCGGCGATCACCGGCGCGATCGGCGCGTTGCGCGGCCCGAAGCACGGCGGCGCGAACGAAGTCGCGTTCGAGATCCAGTCGCGCTATCAGACGCCGGATGAAGCCGAAGCCGACATCCGCCGTCGCGTTGAAAACAAGGAAGTGGTGATCGGTTTCGGTCACCCGGTGTACACGATTTCGGACCCGCGCAACAAGGTCATCAAGGACGTCGCGAAGCAGCTCTCGAAGGAAGCGGGCAATCTGAAGCTGTTCAACATCGCCGAGCGACTTGAAGCAGTGATGGCGGACGCGAAAAAGATGTTCCCGAACCTCGACTGGTTCAGCGCGGTGTCGTATCACATGATGGGCGTGCCGACGGCGATGTTCACGCCGCTGTTCGTGATCGCCCGCACGGCTGGCTGGAGCGCGCACATTATCGAGCAGCGGATCGACAACAAGATCATTCGTCCGAGCGCGAATTACACCGGTCCCGACGACCTGCCGTTCGTGCCGCTCGCCAAGCGCGTTTAAGCGTGTGAGCCGTCTGAGCCGTGTAAACGCAAAGCCGCAAGCGTTTCTCCTCCATTGCGTCTCGTGAGAGCGGCGTGATGAAGTTAGGCCTTGGCTCGCTGGAACCCCGAGCCAAGGCTGTTTTTTTGCGGCGCATCAACGAAATACACGGCAAGCCGTCGTGCCACCGCGAGCTAAACTACACAGACTGTCCGATTGTGCGATTGTCCGATGGACACGCGAGGGTTGCGCCGCTTGAAAGAGGGGCAGCGGATTGTGAAGCACGGCTGCCGCCATTGTCCCCGGATCATTATTGTTTTGTCCCCTACGCTATGAATACTGCCAACCGCAAACGCCTCGCCGGCACCCAGCTGGATTTCTTCGACACGCGTGCCGCGGTCGATGCGATCCAGCCCGGCGCTTATGACACGCTGCCGTACACCTCGCGCGTGCTGGCCGAAAATCTAGTGCGCCGCTGCGATCCGGTGACGCTGACCGCGTCGCTCAAGCAGATCATCGAACGCAAGCGCGAGCTGGATTTTCCGTGGTTTCCGGCGCGCGTGGTGTGCCATGACATTCTTGGCCAGACCGCTTTGGTCGACCTCGCCGGCCTGCGCGACGCAATCGCGGCGCAAGGCGGCGATCCCGCGATGGTGAACCCGGTCGTGCCGACGCAGTTGGTGGTGGATCACTCGCTCGCCGTCGAGTGTGGCGGTTTCGATCCGGATGCGTTCGCGAAGAACCGCGCGATTGAAGATCGCCGCAATGAGGACCGTTTCGACTTCATCAACTGGACCAAGCGCGCGTTCAAGAACGTCGACGTGATTCCGCCGGGCAACGGCATCCTGCATCAGATCAACCTCGAGCGCATGAGTCCGGTGGTGCAGGTCAAAGACGGCGTGGCGTTCCCCGATACGCTGGTTGGCACCGACTCGCATACGCCGATGGTGGATGCGCTTGGTGTGATCGCGATTGGCGTGGGCGGACTCGAAGCCGAGAGCGTGATGCTGGGCCGTGCCTCGTATATGCGGCTGCCGGATATCGTCGGTGTCGAGCTCACGGGCAAACCGGCTGAGGGCATTACCGCGACCGACGTCGTGCTCTCGCTCACCGAATTCCTGCGCAAAGAGAAAGTGGTCGGCGCATACCTCGAGTTCTACGGCGAAGGTACGGCCAACCTGACGCTCGGCGATCGCGCGACCATCGCCAACATGGCGCCCGAATTCGGTGCGACAGCGGCGATGTTCTACATCGACGAGCAGACCATCAAGTACCTCAAGCTCACCGGCCGCGACGATGAACTCGTCAAGCTGGTCGAGACCTATGCGAAAGAAACCGGCCTGTGGGGCGACACGCTGAAGCACGCCGAGTACGAGCGCGTGCTGAAGTTCGATCTGTCTACCGTGGTGCGTACGCTGGCGGGTCCGTCGAACCCGCATCGTCGTTTGCCGGTTTCCGAACTGGCCGCGCGCGGTATCAGCGGCAAGGTGGAGAACGAGCCGGGTCTGATGCCGGACGGCGCGGTGATCATTGCGGCGATCACGAGCTGCACGAACACCAACAACCCGCGCAACATGATCGCCGCCGGTTTGCTGGCGCGTAACGCGAATCGGCACGGGTTGATCCGCAAGCCGTGGGCGAAGACGTCGCTCGCACCGGGCTCGAAGGCGGTCACGCTGTATCTGGAAGCCGCGGGCTTGTTGCCGGAACTGGAGCAACTGGGCTTCGGCGTGGTCGCGTATGCGTGCACGTCGTGCAACGGTATGTCGGGTGCGCTGGATCCGGTGATCCAGAAGGAGATCGTCGATCGCGATCTGTATGCGACGGCTGTGCTGTCCGGTAACCGTAACTTCGACGGCCGCATTCATCCGTATGCGAAGCAGGCCTTCCTCGCGTCGCCGCCGCTGGTGGTGGCCTATGCGATTGCCGGCACGATCCGCTTCGATATTGAGAAGGATGTGCTGGGCATCGACGCTGACGGCAATGACATCAAGCTGAAGGACATCTGGCCGTCGGATGAAGAGATCGACGCGATCGTTGCTTCGAGCGTGAAGCCGGAGCAGTTCCGCAAGGTGTACGAACCGATGTTCGCCGTGTCTGTGGATACCGGTGAGAAGGCTGATCCGCTGTATGACTGGCGTCCGATGAGCACGTACATTCGCCGTCCGCCGTATTGGGAAGGCGCGCTTGCCGGTGAGCGCACGCTTAAGGGCATGCGTCCGCTGGCCGTGCTGGGCGATAACATCACCACCGACCACCTGTCGCCTTCGAATGCGATTCTGGCGGACAGCGCCTCGGGTGAGTACCTTTCCAAAATGGGCTTGCCGGAAGAGGACTTCAATTCGTACGCAACCCACCGTGGCGATCACCTGACCGCGCAGCGCGCCACTTTCGCGAACCCGACGCTGAAGAACGAGATGGTGCTGGAAGATGGCAAGGTGAAGGCGGGTTCGTTGGCGCGCATCGAGCCCGAGGGCAAGGTGACGCGCATGTGGGAAGCGATCGAAACCTACATGGAGCGCAAACAGCCGCTGATCGTGATTGCCGGGGCCGACTACGGTCAGGGTTCGTCGCGCGACTGGGCGGCGAAGGGCGTGCGTCTTGCTGGCGCGGAAGCGATCGTAGCTGAGGGCTTCGAGCGGATTCACCGCACGAATCTGGTGGGCATGGGCGTGTTGCCGCTGGAATTCAAACCGGGTGTGAATCGTCTGACGCTCGCTATCGATGGCACCGAAACCTTCGACGTGATCGGCGAGCGCAAACCGCGCGCTGACCTCACGCTTGTGATTCATCGCAAGAGCGGTGAGCGTGTAGAGGTGCCGGTGACGTGCCGCCTCGACACCGCGGAAGAGGTGTCGATCTACGAAGCCGGCGGCGTGTTGCAACGATTCGCGCAGGACTTTCTCGAATCGACGAAGGCTGCGGCTTAAGGCCTTTATTTAAGCCCTTTGAGCCCTCATCAGGACACTATTTTCATGGCCCACAAACCTCAGATCAAGATTCCGGCGACGTACATGCGCGGCGGTACCAGCAAAGGCGTGTTCTTCCGGCTGCAGGATTTGCCGGAAGCGGCCCAGGTGCCGGGCGCCGCGCGCGATGCATTGCTGATGCGTGTAATCGGCAGCCCGGACCCGTATGGCAAGCAGATTGACGGCATGGGCGGCGCGACTTCCAGCACGAGCAAGACGGTCATCATCGCGAAGAGCAGCAAGCCGGATCACGATGTGGATTATCTGTTCGGGCAGGTTTCCATCGACAAGGCTTTTGTCGATTGGAGCGGCAATTGCGGGAATCTTTCTGCGGCGGTGGGGCCGTTTGCAATAAGCGCGGGTCTCGTCGATGCAAGCCGGATTCCGCATAACGGTGTGGCGGTTGTGCGCATCTGGCAGGCGAATATCGGCAAGACGATCATCGGACACGTGCCTGTTACCGATGGCGCCGTGCAGGAAACGGGTGACTTCGAACTTGATGGCGTGACGTTTCCGGCCGCCGAGGTTCAGCTTGAGTTTATGGACCCGGCTGCCGAAGAAGAGGGTGCCGGCGGCGCGATGTTCCCGACCGGGAATCTGGTCGATGACCTCGAGGTGCCGGGCGTCGGCACGCTCAAGGCGACGATGATCAACGCCGGTATCCCGACCATTTTCGTGGACGCGGAAGCGATTGGTTATAAGGGAACCGAACTACAGGACGCCATCAACAGCGACGATAAAGCGCTGGCGATGTTCGAAACTATTCGCGCGCACGGCGCGGTGCGTATGGGCCTGATAAAAAATATCGATGAGATCGCAACGCGGCAGCATACGCCGAAGATTGCTTTTGTCGCGAGACCTGCCGACTACGTTGCTTCCAGCGGCAAGCGTGTCGCTGCGAGTGACGTCGATCTGCTGGTGCGGGCGATGTCGATGGGTAAGCTGCATCACGCAATGATGGGCACGGCGGCTGTTGCGGTCGGTACGGCGGCGGCGATTTCCGGGACGCTGGTGAATCTTGCCGCCGGCGGCGGCGCGCGGGATGCGGTGCGGTTTGGGCATCCGTCGGGGACGTTGCGGGTGGGCGCCGAGGCGCGCGAAGAAGGCGGGGCGTGGACGGTCACCAAGGCGATCATGAGCCGAAGCGCGCGGGTGTTGATGGAGGGATGGGTGAGGGTGCCGGGGGAGTGAGTTAGCGGTTGCGGGCGCGGCATTGCCGCAAGTAGGTATCTGTACCTCTGATAGACCTGGCCGGACGGTCCGGACCAGGTTTGTCAAACCAGCACGTCACCGCCGTCCACCACGACGGTCTGTCCCGTGGCGTAGCGATCTTTCATTAGTTATCCAGATTTGATGCGATTGAGCACCGGAAACGGGCCACTCGAAATCTCCACATACGTGCAAGACTTCATTGCATCTGCGGCCCTGACATCCTAATGTCTATGGGCGCCGTGATTCAACGCTGTACAAGGCTCATCGCCATGCACGGTGCATAGGAAGCGAACAACACACAAGGAGACATCGATGAGAGATATCCGGATCGCAACCTGGAGTCAAGCCGTGTTGGTCAGCGCCGCGATCATGAGCGCGATCGTGAGCACCATACTCGTCCCTGTTGCCCGGGCCGACGATCACGACGGCGGCCGCCGGGGCCCGAATGGCCTGCCGTGGTTCGTCGTGGCGGACAGCCTCAGGACGACCAGCTATGACGGCGTCAGCGACGATCTGCTGACTGCCGGCCTCGGCAAAACCGGGCTCGCAGGCGCAACGCCCGCTATTGCGAACCCGGCGAGCCCGACGGCAGCCGAGTTGCGGCGGCTCGCGATCTGGGCAAATTATCGTGCGCTCGTCGACATGACGGCGAACGGCGGCTACGGTCGCTTCTGGGGGCCGAATGTCGATCTGTCCGGCAACGACACCCTTGGCGAAGGAAAAATTCCCGGCACCGAATACCTCGCGTATGCCGACGACGGCAGAGGCCGGCAGAACGTCAGCCTCCTCGTTCAGGTGCCGGTGGGCTTCGATCCGGCAAACCCGTGCATCGTCACGGCCACGTCATCAGGCTCGCGCGGGGTCTACGGCGCAATTTCGGCGGCTGGCGAGTGGGGGCTCAAGCGCGGTTGCGCGGTCGCCTATACCGACAAGGGCACCGGCAACGGGGCGCACGAGCTGATGACCGCTCTTGTCACGCTGATCGACGGCCGCCTCGCCGACGCCGCGACGACCGGGCGCAACAGCCTCTTTACCGCCAATGTGCCTGCGGGCACGCTGTCCGCCTACAACCAGGCGTTCCCCAACCGCTATGCGTTCAAACACGCGCATTCCCAGCAGAACCCAGAAGAAGACTGGGGCAGGGACACGCTCGAGGCGGTGCAGTTCGCCTATTGGGCCTTGAACCGGCAGTTTGCACTGCCCGGCGGCTCACCCGAACACGGCGAGCGCTTCAGCCCGGGTAGCATCACGACGATTGCGGCGTCGGTGAGCAACGGTGGTGGCGCGTCGCTCGCGGCCGCCGAGCAGGATTCGAGGGGATGGATCACGGCGGTGGTGGTCGGCGAACCCCAGGTCAACGTCCGTATGCCCGGCAATGCGCAAGTGAACGAAGGCGGCCAGCGCATCGCGGCGGCCGGCAAGCCGCTGGCGGATTACACGACGCTTGCCAACCTGCTCCAGCCGTGCGCCGCACTCGCGGAGGCGGCGGCCGGCGCGCCGTATCTGACGGCGCTGCCCGTCGCGACGACGACGGCGATCCGCCAGGCCCGCTGCACGTCGCTCGCCGCGGCCGGCTACGTGCACGGCAGCGACACGCAAACGCAGGCGAACGACGCGCTCGCGCAACTGCACGAGGCTGGCTATGAAGCCGATTCCGACCTCTTGCAGGCACCGATGTGGGACTCGCAGGCCGTGCCGGCCGTCGCGGTGACGTACGCCAACGCGTACACGAAGTCGAGCGTGATCGACAACCTGTGCGGCTTCAGTTTCGGCACGACAAACCCGGCAACGGGCGCGGCCGGTTTCACACCAGCCGTCTCGCCGATGGGGACGGTGTTCGGGCTGGGCAACGGGGTGCCGCCGACCAACGGCATCAGTCTCGTCTATAACGTCGCGCCGCAAGGGGGCGCCGATCATCGGCTCGCGACACCGGACGCAAGCTTCGCGGGTGCGGTATGCATGCGCGCGTTGTGGACGAACAGAGACCCGCGCATGCGGGCGAGTGTCGAGGCAATCCGCGTGAATGCGAACCTGCATGGAAAGCCCGCGATTATTGTTCAGGGCCGTAGCGACGCGCTCGTGCCGATCAATCATGCTTCACGCGCTTATCTTGCCGCGAACAGCGTGAGGGAAGGCTCGCGCAGCCAGTTGTCGTTCTACGAGGTGACGAACGGACAGCATTTCGACGCGTTCCTCGGTGTGCCGGGCTTCGACACACGCTTCGTGCCGGTCCACTACTACAACATTCAGGCGCTCAACCTGATGTGGAGTCACCTGAAGAACGGCACGCCGCTGCCGCCGTCGCAAGTGATCCGCACGGTGCCGCGCGGCGGCAGCCCGGGCGCTGCGCCGGCGTTGAGCGTGGCGGACCTGCCGGCCATCGTGGCGAATCCTGGTAGCAATGCGATCGGGGTGAGTCACGGGGTGGTGAACGTGCCGCACTGAAGGTGCGCGCCACTCGCCAGGCTTGCCTATCCGGACTACGTAACAATGACGGCATCGTCCCGAACGAAAAGCCGCACGGTGGAACCGGAATTGGGCGTGCTCTCGATGAGCAGCTTCGCGTCGATCAGCCTGGCGCGTTCGGCCATGCCCTGCAGGCCGTACGAGAATCCGGCCCGTGCGGCAACCATATCGAAGCCTCGACCGTTATCGCTGACGGTCAACTCGACACCCGCTTCGGTGTTGGCCAGCGTCACATCGACACGCGATGCGCCGGCATGGCGGGCCACGTTGGTCAGCGACTCCTGCACGATGCGAAATAGCGCTGTCGCGCGGAAATCCGAGAAGCTCGGTTCGGAGCCCGTGACATGAAATTGACAAGGAATGTGCGTATGGCGGGTGAAATCCCCGGCGAGCCATTCCAGCGCGGAGGCGAGGCCGAAATTCAGTGCGACCGGCCGGAGGTGGCTGGCCACATTGCGCACGATCTGGATGGTCTGCTCAACCAGATCGCGCATCTCCTCGGCTTTTTGCATGGCGGCGGAACCGGGCACCAGTTGCATCCTCAGCAACGACACATCCATTTTTAATGCAGTCAGCAACTGGCCGAGTTCGTCGTGAACTTCCATCGCGATGTGCTTCCTTTCCTCCTCGCGAATGGCTTCCAGATGCGCGGACAACTGCTGCAGCTGTTCGCGCGACGCCAGCAGTTCCTGCTCGGTCCGTTTGCGCACCCCGACTTCCAGTTCGAGCCGGTCGCGATGGCGTCGCAGGCTTTCCACCGCATGCTTGCGAGCCGTCATGTCGGTTAGCAGGCCTTCAAGCCCCCTCAGGCTGCCGTCGTCTCCTGCCACGCCGCGTGCATTCAGCTGAACCCAGATCGATGTGCCGTCGAGACGCTTTAGCTGCAACTCGAGTCCCACGATCTCACCCTCTTTGCGCAGAATTTCCTGCAGGGTGGCAATCTGATCGGGCGAGAACGGTTGTTTGTGCGGGGCACTCGCCGCGGCCTCGATAAGGTCAGGCACGTCACGATATCCGAGCAGTTGTGCCATGGCCGGATTGGCCTTATCCAGTTGCCCGTTCTGATCGAGCAGGAAGATCCCTTCGAGGGCGTTCTCAACGATGCTGCGGTATTTCCGTTCACTGGCGCGCAGACACAGCGTCGATTCCTGGAGGCGGTCGGCCATGACATTGACGCGCAAGGCGAGCCGCCCCAACTCATCGCCGGATTCAACGGCACAGCGCGCGCGAAGGTCGCCGCTCGCGATCCGGTCGACCATCTCCTCGAGACGGTTGATCGGGCTGCGCACCATTCGCTTGAGCAACAGGAAAGTCGCGGCGTAGAGCACCGCAACGACGGCCGTGATCATGGCGAGAATCGCCCGGCGGGCGTCGCTGATCGCCCTGCTCTGCCACCGCCCTCGTGAGGACGACGCGAACCTCGCCGATCTTTTCCTTTGGCGCATCGCCGGGTGGGGTGTATTCAATTGCCCTGACGCGCACCACGCTGTCGCCGGGGCTCGGCTGGACCGTGCTCCCCACCGTGGACACCGTGCCGTAGCCCACGGCCGTGACCGTGAATTGGGCCACTTCGGGATTCGGTGCGAGCGCGGCAAGCTGGCCGTTGATCGCGCCTACATCGATGTTCCACAAAGGTTGAGCGAGCGACCGGCTGAACAGATCGGCGATCCGGGTGGCGCGCTCCTCCAGTTCGGTGAGCCGGCGCTGCCGTTCGTGTGCGACCAGCACATACGCCGAGGTGCCGGCCACGATCGCGACGAGGACGACGAGCGCGAGCATCAACTTGGTGTGCAAACTGGGCGAGCGTAGCGTAAGCCGTGGGGACATACGCATCATGAGACCCTGGACGCCGTGTTCAGAAGATATTGGAGATTGAAGTCGTAGGGGCCAGGGCGTGGAGATCGGGTTTTCGAGTACAGGCCAAAGTCGAGTATCGCCCCGCTCCGGAGAACGACGTCAGCGTAACGGGCGGCGTTCTCGCGGTGGATCACGCTCAGAAAGTCGAGCTTTTGGCGCAGACCTCCGTTCGCGGCAAAGTCCTTGCCCTGATTGTGATCGTGCAACAGAACCATCGCCCAGGCGCCGATGAAGTAGTCGCCTGCCATCATGGCCGCCAGACCGCCGTCGGCCACCCTGGCCAGTGCCTCCTGCAACGCGCCCATGCCCCCCACCAGAACGCGCGCATTGCGCGCCTCGACGGCGTCCAGTGCCCCGAGCGCCATCGCGTCGTTGGCGGCCCAGATCACATTGGCATCCGGATACCGGGCGAGCAGCACGCGTGCCTTTTGATCGCTGTCGGCAAAGCTCCAGTCGCTGAAGACCAATTGACGGACGCGCGCATTCGAAGCGTGAAACAGGAAGTCATCAACACCGGCAGCACGTTCGAGCGAGACCGGCGTGCTGGGGTCTCCCGTAATGCCGATCACCTGCGCGCCGTTCTGACCCAGTTGTCGATACAGAAATTGCATCAGGCGGTACCCGGCGCGCTCGGCGTTTGCCGTCAACGTGCCGATCCAGTTCAGGATCAGTTGCCGTTCATTGCCGAGCGCGCGACGCTGTTCGGGCGTCAGGTCGTTGTGGATGAGCAGGACCTTCGCCGGCGAGCGCGCCAGCGTCCGGAGCATCTGCTGCGCGGCCATTTTTTCGTTGACGATGACGACGTAGTCCGGCGCATCGGTGCGTCGCGCAACCTCCTCGGCCTGGCGCTGCATCAGCAGATGGTCACGTTCCGCGTACAGAACCTCCAGTTGCATATCGAAGGTTTGCGCCGCCATCGCCATGAATCGGGAGACCAGTTGCCAACGCTGGCCCGTACCGCGTTGCACCGCCTCGCCTGGGTTGAGGAACACCACGCGCGGCGCGCGCCTCGCGGCAAAGACCCGTCCGGACACGCCGGCCAGGCCCGCATATGCGCAGGTGAGCAACGCTTGCCTACGATTCATAAGACGATTCACTCAATTGCCGCCGGGGCGCGCGGTTGCGCGTCGTGCGAAGATCGCGGTTACGCGACAGACACGGCAACGCACATTCTACGTGCCACGCCGGTGTTGGCAATATTCGCATCTGCATTCGCAATTTGTCGCGCTCCCCGCCGCATCCGACATCAGTAGCGGACTCGCGCCGGCGACCTCTCTTTATCGGCAACTGACAGTCCTTTTCACCGTGTCTTGATAGACTTGTGCCTATGTAAAAAACGGGGGAAATGCGTGAGCCTCGACGAATACTACAGGCGGCTGAGTCTGCCGGGCACTGCGTCGCCGGCAGACGTCAAGCGCGCGTACCGACGGCTAAGAGCAAAGTACCACCCGAATCGCAACAAGGGGCGCGAATCGGCAGTCGAGCCGGTGTTCAAGCGCATTCAGGAAGCGTTTGAGATTCTGACCGGCAAGCGTGAGCCGCCCGTGTTCAGCCCGTCGCTTACCCGACGTTTACACTATCGCATCCTCATTGTCCTACTTTGCTACGGGGTCACAATATGCTCGCGAATGGCATCGTTCACAGCCGATTCGATGTTTCCGGGCTGCCACCGGAAAAGCAATTGCTGGCTTATTGGGAGCAGCTTGGCCAAATTGTCGAGGTTGTGCCGTCACGAGAACAGGTTCGACAGCCCTTTGTCTGCATCAACGACCGCTACGACATCGGCGAATTCCGTATCAGCGACACCTATACCGATCATGTCGTGATCGAACGCACCGCCACCCGCATTTCACGCGATAACGCGCGCGGCATCGGTTTTACCCTCTTCCTCGACGGTGAAGCGCATTTGGCAACGACGCTTGCCGGGAGCCGTGAGTACCGTTTGTGTGGGGGCAGCGTACTGGCCACCCACTTTGAACAACCCATACGCGTGCGGCTGCAGGCGTGCCGGTACATCACGCTCGTTGTGTCCTCCGACCTGCTGCGACACGTGTTCTCCGACCCGGAAGCCATACACGGACGCGTGCTCGATCCGAGCGAGCCTGCCACGCGGCTTATCGTCAGGCAAGCTACGACGCTAGTCGAGAACTTCCGGTACATGCCGCTCGAGGCTGGTCGCCGCAAACTCGCCGGCCTCGTTGAACTGATCGCAGCCGCATTCGGAGAAGCGGCTGGTTTGAGTGGCAGCAAGCGAGCCGTCGGCCGCGCGCTCATGTTCGACTATACGCGGCGATATGTCCGCGAAAACCTGCAGGAAGCCGAGCTATCGCCCGATAGCGTCATTGAATCGTTAGGGCTACCACACAGCACGATTTATCGGCTGTTCGAACATGAGGGTGGGCTTGGTGCGTATATTCGTCATCTTCGCTTGCGCGTCGCCGCAGACGAGCTCGTTCGATGTCCGGGCGTGCCGATCAAGGACGTTGGCTATTCAGTCGGCTTCAAAAGCGCATCCGACTTTACGCGTGCGTTTCGGCGCGCCTACGAGATAACGCCTCAAGAAATGCGCCTGAACGATATACCGATATCTTCATGCTGAACAGCGATAGCCGGCCGTATCGCGCAACGCGTCGCAACGTTTCAGCGTGCGGTTCCACACGAGCATTTCGGTGCCCGCGCGCGTGACGCCCTAACGCCTATCCTTTTGGTGATCGGCGGCCAGAAACATATACATCGCCGGCACCACGAACAACGTAAAGAGCGTACCGATCGACAGCCCCGTGAAAATCACGAGCCCCATCGCATTGCGGCCCGCGGCGCCTGCGCCCGAGGCAATCACGAGCGGCACCACGCCGAGCACCATCGCCGCCGTCGTCATCAGAATCGGGCGCAGCCGCACGCCCGCTGCTTCTTCCAGCGCTTCGCGCTTCGATCGGCCGGCGTGTTGCAGCTCGTTGGCGAACTGGACGATCAGGATGCCGTGCTTGCTGACGAGCCCCATCAGCGTGACGAGCCCGACTTGCGTGTAGATGTTCAGCGTCGTCAAGCCGATGTTGATGAAGATCAGCGCGCCGAAAAGCGCCATCGGCACCGAAACCAAGATCACGATCGGGTCACGGAAACTTTCGAATTGCGCCGCGAGCGCGAGAAACACGATGATCGTCGCGAATATCAGCGTGATGACGAAACCGCCGGACTCCTGAACGAACTGCCGCGATAGCCCCGAGTAATCTGCCGAGTACCCCGCCGGCGCGGCCTCTGCGGTCGCCTTGCGCAGAAAATCGAGCACCTCGCCTTGCGACACGCCCGGCACGATCACGCCTGAGATCGTGGCCGAGTTGAGTTGCTGGAAGTGGTTGATCGATTCCGGCACGACGTTGTGTTCGATATGGGCAATCGTCGAAGCCGGCATGACACTGCCGTCCGGCGTGCGCAGGTAGTAGTCGAGCACCTGGGAAGGATTCAGGCGATCGGTCTGCAATACCTGCGGAATCACCTTGTACGAGCGCCCGGCAATCGAGAAGTAGTTGACATAGCCGCCGCCGAGCGCCGAACCGAGCGCTTGCCCCACGTCGCTCTGCGAGAGCCCGAGCGAGGCGACCTTGTCGCGGTCCACAACCAGCGTGGCCTCCGGCTTGTCGAGCTTGAGATCGCTGTCGACGAAGAAAAACATCCCGCTCGCCCGGGCTTTTTGCAGGACTGCCTGCGATACTTCATTGAGGTTTTCAAAAGGCTCGGTCGTGCTGATGACGAACTGCACCGGCAAGCCCTGCGAGCCCGGCAGCGGCGGAAACTGGAATGCCGCGACGCGCGCCCCGGCAATCTGATTCCATTTCTGCTGCAATTCCTGCTGCAACGCAGTCGCGCCCTTGCTGCGCTGGTCCCATGTCTTGAACAGCACGCCGCCGATCCCCTGATTGAGCGTCGGCGCGCCGGTGAGCTGGAACATCTGCGCGTATTCAGGCAACGCTTTGGAGATGTCGAACACCTGGTCCGCGTACATCTGCATCTGCTGGATGGTCGCGTTCGGCGGCCCCTGGATTTGCGACAGCACGATCCCCTGATCTTCTTGCGGCGCGAGTTCCGATTTCGACGTCATGAAAAGATAGACCGTGCCGCCGAGCAGCAGCGCGCCCATGATGGTGAACACGGGCCAGGTATCGAGCGTGCCGTGCAGCAGACGGCCGTAGCCGCGATGAACGCGTTCGAACTGCCGGTCGACAAAGCGCGTGAAGCGCCCCGACTCCTGCTCCGCGCGAAAGAAGCGCGAGCACATCATCGGCGACAACGTCAGCGCGATCACGCCGGACACCGTCACCGCGCCGGCGAGCGAGAAGGCGAACTCGGTGAAGAGGGCGCCCGTCAGGCCGCCCTGAAAACCGATCGGCACATACACGGCAATCAGCACGACGGTCATCGCCAGAATCGGTCCGCCGAGTTCGCGCGCGGCGATCAGCGCGGCGTCGAAAGGCGCCTTGCCTTCCTCCTTCATGTGACGATCGACGTTTTCGACGACGATGATCGCGTCGTCCACAACGAGCCCGATCGCAAGCACGAGCGCGAGCAGCGTCAGCAGATTGATCGAATAGCCGAGCAACTGCATCACGAAGAACGTGCCGATGAGCGACAACGGCATCGCGATCAGCGGCACGATCACCGCGCGAAAGCTGCCGAGGAACAGAAAAATCACCGCGGTGACGATCAGCAGCGCCTCAATCAGGGTCTTGATGACCTCCGTGATTGCCGTGTTGACGAAATCGGTCGCGTCATAAACGATGTCTCCCGTCATGCCGGTCGGGAACTGCTTCTGCAGCCCGGGAAAGACGGCCTTCACGCGCTTGGCCACGTCGAGGATGTTGGCGTCCGGCGCGACCTTGATACCGATGAACACGGAACGCTTGCCGCTGAACGCGACGTTGAAGTCGTAGCTATCGGCGCCGAGCACGACGTTCGCGACGTCTTCGAGCCGCACGATGGCACCGTTCTTCTGCTTGATGACGAGTTGCTTGAAGTCGTCGACGGTGTGCAGGTCCGTACCCGCGTTCAGATCGACGCTGACCATTTGCCCCTTCGTCGTGCCGAGTGTCGCGAGATAGTTGTTGTTGCCGAGCGCCGTGAAGACGTCGCTCGCCGTCACACCGTGAGCGGCGAGCCGCGTCGAATCGAGCCACGCGCGCAGCGCGAACTGCCGGCCGCCAAGCACTTCAGCCGTCTGCACGCCTTCGATCGAATCGAGCTTGGGCTTGACGACACGCAGCAGGTAGTCCGTGACGTTGTTGCTCGGCAGCACGCTGCTATAAAAGCCCATGTACATGGCGTCGGTGGTTTGCCCGACCTGCACCGTCAACACCGGCTGCTGCGCCTGCGGCGGCAACTGGTTGCGCACCGACTGGATCTGCGTGTTGATCTCGGTCAGCGCGCGGTTCGCGTCGTAGTTCAGGCGCAGCGTGGCGGTAATGGTCGACACGCCGGTGCTGCTCGTGGAGGACAGGTAGTCGATGCCTTGCGCCTGGGCGATCGCCGCTTCGAGCGGTTGCGTGATGAAACCGGCGATGGTATCGGCGTTCGCGCCATAGTAAGCGGTGCTGATCGTCACGACGGCGTTTTCGGTCTGCGGATACTGGCTGACTTTCAGGGCGGCCAGCGAGCGCAGTCCGAGCACGAGGATCAGCAGGCTGACGACCGATGCCAGTACGGGCCGCCGGATAAAGAGATCGGTGAAAGTCATCGCGCGGTCTCTCTATTGTTCCTGAGGCGCCGGGTTCGGACTGTCCGCCGGCTGCACGCTGTTGTTGATGATGAGCGCTGTGCCGTTCTTGAGCTTGAGCTGCCCGCTCGTCACGACCTGGGCGCCGGCTTCGACACCTTTCAGGATCGCGACCTGGTCGCCGCGCGTCGGGCCCGGCGTGACGAACACCTGCTGCGCGATGGGCAGCGTCTTGCCCTGCGCGTTGGGTTGGGTGCCCGGCTTGACAATGAACACGGTCGCGCCGTAGGGGTTGTAGGTGATGGCCGTTTGCGGCAGCGTCAGGTAGCGCTGCCCGGCGCCCGCGTCGATCTTCACGTTCGCGTACATGCCCGGCAGCAGCTTGCGCTCGTGATTGTCCACGCTGGCTTCGATCTGCACGTTACGCGTGGTGCTGTCGACTTTCGGACTGACCGACTGGATCTTGCCCACGAACGTTTGCCCGCTGTACGCGTTGGTGTCGACCACGATGGTCTGGCCGATCGCGAGCTGCCCCAACTGCTGCTGCGGCAGGGTGAAATCGGCGTAGATCGGATCGATCGCTTGCAGCGTGACGATCGCATCGCCCGGATTGATGTACTGCCCCGGATTGATCGTGGTGATGCCGAGGCGCCCCGCAAACGGCGCGCGAATCGTCTTCTTGTCGACGAGCGCGGCCTGTTGCGCGACTTGCGCCTTCTTGCCCTTCAGGTCGGCGGCGTCCGCGTCGAGCTGCGCCTTGGCGATTGCCTTGATGCCGTACTGCGCCTTGTCGCGCGTGTAGACCGTCTGTGCGAGTTCTGCCGCGGCCTGTAGCGACTGGAGCAGCGCCACGTCGCTGTCGGCATTGAGTCTGACAAGGATTTGCCCGGCTTTCGCTTCCTGCCCCGAGTTGAACGCCACTTCGCGCACGAGGCCCGCGACCTCGGTAGTGACATCGACGCCGCGCACGGCGCGCAGGCTGCCAACCGCCGCAAGCTGCGGCTGCCACGACTGATAGCCGGCGACGACCGCCGAGACGGTGGCGGGCGGCGCCGCGTTGCTCGCCATGAACTTGCCGAACATGTAGGTGCGGAACTGGTTGAAGCCGACGAGCGCGGCCAGCAGCAGGCCGACACAGATCAGCATGATCACCATCCGCTTGGCCATCGGTTTTCTCTCGGTCATCGTGATGTCCTTGCAGGGCATTGGGCGAAGCGCCGGACGGTCCTTCCTTTCTGATGGTGCATGTTGCAAAGAGCGGTTGAGCGCGTGTCCCGCCGGGCACCATCAATGCGTTGTTGCGGCGGTGGCCGGCGCAGCGGCATTCCACCAGCCGCCACCGAGCGCCTGGAAGAGGGCCGCGGTGTCGGCGTATCGGGATGCCTGGGCCTGCGCGCGACTCACCACCGTTTGGTGGTACTGGCGTTGGGCGTCGAGTAGCGCCAGGTAGCTCACTCCGCCGATGCGGTACTGCCCGCGCGTCAGATCCAGCGAATCGCCGGCGGAGCGCCAGGCGTCGGTCTGCGCTTTCAGACCGGTCGCGTCGTGATCGAGCGCGCGCAGCGAGTCCGCGACGTTCTGGAACGCCAGCAGCACCGTTTCACGATATTGCGCATCGGCCTGCTCGTACGCCGCCTCGGCCGCGCGCTTCTGCGCACTCAGTTGCCCGCCGTGGAAAACCGGTTGCAGCAGGCCTGCGCCGAGACTCCAGATCGTGCTGCCGGCTCTGAACACCTGGGCCGGCGTGAGGGCCTCGGCGCCGTAGCTGGCGGACAACGTGATCTGCGGATACATCGCCGCGGTCGCCACGCCGACTTGCGCGCTGGCCTGATGCAGCACGGCGTCGGCGGCGAGAATGTCGGGCCGTTGCTGAACAAGTGCCGACGGAAGACTGACCGGCAGCGTCTCGGGCAACGAAAACATGTCGAGCCTGAATTCGGGCAGTGCGATGTCGCTCGGCAGTTTGCCGGCCAGCACGGCGAGCTGGTGACGCGCCTGGTCGAGTTGCTGGTGCAGCGGCGGGAGCGTTGCGCGGGTCTGCGCCACCAGGGTCTGTTGCGCGAGTACCGTCGTGCGGCCCACGCCCCCCAGTTCGAATTGCTTGCCGAGTACGCCCAGTTCATCGTCTTCTTCCGCGGCGATCTGCTCGGTGGCCTCGATCTGGGCACGCAGTGACGCTTCCTTGACGGCCGCGGTCACGATGTTGGCGGACATGGCGAGATAGGCGGCCTGCAACTGGAAGCGCTGGTAATCAACCTGCGCGTGCAACGCTTCGAGCTCGCGCCGCGTACCGCCGAACACGTCGAGTTTGTACGACACGTTCACCGATGCGTTGTAGAGATTGAATTCATCGACTACGCCGGGCTGGCCGAACGCGATGCCGTTCAATTTTTCGCGCGTGGCGCCGAGCTGCGCGTCGACGCCGGGCAGAAGGGTGCCGCCGGCTTGCGCAACGAAGTTCTCGCGCGCTTGCCGCAATGCGGCTTGCGCCGCGGCGATGTTTGGGCTGTTCACGAGGGCCTGGCGGATCAGCGCGTCGAGCGGCTCGCAATGAAAGAGCGCCCACCAGGCGGCGGGAATGTCCTGTCCCGGCACAAAGCGTTGCGGCAAGCCGGCGGCCCCAGGAGAGGAGGCCGTCTGCTCGGGCATCGGCGAGGCGGTATAGGTGTCGGTAGCGGGTGCGGGGGGCGTGCGGTAATCGGGACCGACCATGCAGCCGGCCACTGCGGCGCAACCGCAGAGTGCGACGCACAGGCGCCGCCGCCGGACAAGACACGGGCTAACGTCGATCATCGATCCACCTTAAATCGCCTGCGTTTAGACTAAACGAGGGAGCGGACGCAGATATTCAGGCAACGTGAACTTTCGATGCTTCTTTTCCTGACGCGGGAATTTATACCATGCGGCAAGATATCTACGCGTAGCCTAGCATGGTCGATTGCCGCGCGTGGCGCACGAGATCACGTAGTCAGGGCGCTCAATGGTCGTTCAGGCCGCTCCGCGCATGGCGAGGGATTTCCCTGGGTCCGGCGAATCGGCAATGGAATAGGCCGCTGTGCTCCAGCGTTTACTCATCAGGCAATCACGCTCTGGGCGACAAGCCTCCACGGCCTCTACAGCCGGTACACCCGCGGCGTGAATTTGCGCAAGCACACCGACGTGCTAGGTGACGCCGGTAACAGGGCGTCGAAAACGTCGGGATTTACGCGGCCATCCATCATGAACAACCTGTTTCGTGCCGGGACCTTGCTCGTCTGTCTCGGCTTTGCTGCGCCTGCATTCGCGCAAACTTATGACGAGTCACCCTTGTCGGCGGACAGCGCGAATTGCCGTGCAGCTGTCGGGCAGGCAGAAATTGACGGCACGATGCAGCAGATCGTTGGACGTGCGTGCCTGGATAGCGACGGGACCTGGCAGATTGTGCAAAGTGCGGACGGTAGCGCGCTGTGGTACCCCGTCACGGCCTATCCCTATCCCGACCCGTGGTGGTGGGGGCCGCCGATTTTCATCGGCGCGGGCGTGAGCTTGATCTTTGTCGATCATTTCCATCACTTCCACCACTTCGACCATTTTCATCCGATGGGTCACGATCATTTCGCGCCAATGGGAACGGGCTTTCATCGCGCGCCGTTCCCAGGTGGCCATACGGGTGACTTCGGCGGCATGCACGGATCCGGTGGTGGGATGCGAAGGCGCTAGTTCAGGCTTTCCTAACGGGCGGCAAACGGGGGGATAGTAGGGTGGGAAAGAGTCTTCGGGCAACGACCCATGCGCATCATGTGCTTCGTCGTCCTTGCATCGACTCACATCATGCCGCCAAAGCCTCCGGTGCTGCCCACGCCGGATCCGCCGCTCCCGCCCGTGCTGGTAGCACCCGGCGATGTCGCGATCGGATGCGCGGCCCCCGCCGTGGTCATCAGTGTGATGGCCGCCGCGTCCGGTTCGCCGTTGGCGTCGATTGCGCCGCGCGCGAGGAGCGCTTCGAGATCACTGTCCTCGCCTGGCTGGCCGACAGTGAATGCGGTGGTCAGAAAGTTTTGGGCGAAAAGCGTCACACCGTACGTTTGCTGCAGATTCTGGACAACAGCGGCCTGCGCAGTCAGAACGTCGGTCTGATTCTGCAGCGTCTGCTGGAAGTGCGTGTTCGCCGCGAAGCCGGCGATGAGCCCGTTTTCATTCGTACCGAGTTGCGCCGCCAGATACGACAGCAACAGATCTGTCTCCGGCGTGACGTTGTACGTGCCGCCCGCGAACGCTGTGGAGTGCAGCGTCGTCCCGTCCGAAGTCGCGGCGATCATGCATGGCGTCGCTGCGCCGAAAGTCGCGTGGTAGTTTCCGTTCGCATCCGCTGCGACCGACATCGAGCCCCGCGCGCAGTCGATGCTAACCGTCGCGTTCGCGAGTGCCTTGCCGGTTGCCGCCGTCCCGGCGATCGAAATCATCGACGTGCTGCTTGTGCCACCACCGCCTCCGCCGCCGCAGCCGGCGAACAACGCAGCGGATGCAGTTAGCAGCCCTGCGCTGACAGAACGAATGACGTGCTGTTGTCGAGTGCTCATCGAAGTCTGCCGTTGGTTCGTACCACCTCTAAACGATCCGGCGCGGCGTCTATTCCATCTTTTGTGCAAAACCTGACGCATGTGAATGCGTGGCGAAGTCGTCCAGGCACATGCTTTCGAAAAACTTTCGTCTGCCAATATTTGGTATACCCCTCCCCCCTATATGAAATATACTCCCCCTCGGTATATCGGAGATCATCAATGAGTCACACCATTCGCGAAAAAAAGAAGCTGCTCAACCGCGTCCGGCGCATCAAGGGGCAGGTTGAAGCCATTGAGCGCGCACTCGAGGAAGAGCAGGGGTGCATTGACGTCCTGCAGCAGATAACCAGTTGCCGCGGCGCAATGAACGGCCTGCTGGCGGTGGTGCTCGAGGACCATATCCGCACCCATCTCGTCGATGCGGAATCCCATGAAGAATCGACCGGCAGCGCGACTGACCAGCTTATCGAGGTCGTTCACAGCTATTTCAAGTAGGGCAGGACATGAGCGATTTCAAAAACGCCGCATTCGGCGCGGGACACGACCACATTTTTCTGGGCGCAGCCCATGAGCAGAACGAGCGCAGGACATGGGCGGTCATTGCGCTATGCAGCGCGATGATGCTGATTGAAATTGTCGGCGGCAGCATGTTCGGCTCGCTTGCGCTTGTTGCCGACGGCCTGCACATGTCGACGCATGCCGGGGCCATGCTGATTGCGGCCCTGGCGTACACCTATGCGCGCAGGCACGCCACCGACTCCCGTTTCGTGTTCGGTACCGGCAAACTTGGCGACCTCGCGGGGTTCACGAGTGCCATCGTGCTCGCGATGATTGCAGTGCTGATCGGCTACGAGGCGGTGTCGCGTTTTCTATCGCCGGTACCCGTTCACTTCGGCCAGGCGATTCCTATCGCGGTGGTCGGCCTGCTGGTCAACGTGGCAAGCGTATGGCTGCTGAGCGGCAGCGACCACGGCCATAGCCACGGACATGGACATGGACATGGCCATAGCCATAGCCATCAACACGGACACGAGCACGAAGTCGAGGAACATGCGCACCACGACGACGCGCACGAAGCAGCGACTCGCGACCATAACATCCGGTCTGCCTACGTCCACGTGATGGCGGATGCAGCGGTCTCCGTGCTGGCTATCATCGGTCTCATCCTGGCGCGCGCATTTGACTGGCTCTGGATGGACCCGCTCGCCGGCATCATTGGCGCGCTGGTGATTGCAAACTGGTCCTATGGGCTGATGCGCGACACCGGTGCAATTTTGCTCGATATGAGTTCCGACCGGCGCATGGCGGAGAACGTGCGCAATGCGATCGAAGAACATGGCGACAAGGTTGTCGACCTGCATGTATGGCGAGTGGGCCCGGGTCACATGAGTGCCGTGGTGGCCGTAGCAACGGGTGAATCCCAGCGTGATTCGCGGTTCTATCACACAGTGCTCGAACACTTCAGCGGGCTGTCGCATGTCACCGTTGAAGTGCAATCGTCACACGCGGCGGCCTGAATCACGGCAGTCGAGTCGCGATGTCCAGAACGTGAAGGGCGTCGCTTCGGCGCCAGCAAGGCTGTGCGAGGAAGCTCGACATTGTCTGGCGGAATGTCGAGCTTCCTCGTCAAGCATGACTAATCATCCTGCCGGATGGGCGTGTCCGCTATCGCTCATCGTGCGCGCTTCGTCGTATTCGCGCGAGATGTCCTTATTCGTGTAGTCACCCAGCCGCGAGGCCGCGAACAGGCTGAGCAGCGCACACACCAGCACATAGCCCGCGATCGCATAGCCCGAATGGTAGTAAGCGAAGAGCGCGGTCGCAATCAGCGGGGCAGGACCGCCGGCAATCACCGAGGCCAACTGGTATCCCATGGATGCCCCGCTGTAACGCAGCCGCCCCGTGAAGGATTCGGCGATCAAAGCGGCCTGGGGACCATACATCATCGAATGCGGCACCAGCGAGAGCACAATGGCCGCGAAAATCCACATCGGATTCCTAGTGTCGACCATTGCAAAATAGAGGAAACCGAATACGCCCACGGCGGCGGCGCCGATCATGTACATCCGCCGCCGCCCGATCAGGTCGGACACATGGCCAAAGAGCGGGATGGTGGCGAATTCCAGCACGGAAGCGGCCAGCACCGCCGTCAGCAACAGGTCGCGTGTCACACCTAATGTCGTGACGCCATAGGTAAAGACAAAGGCCGTGAAAATATAGAACGGTGCCTGCTCGGCCATGCGCGCAAACGCCGAGAGCAGGATGTCTTTCGGCTGCCGGCGCAACACCTCGAGCATCGGCGTTTTCTCGATCTTGCGTTCAGCCAGGAGCTTTGCGAAGATCGGCGTCTCGAGAATATTCAGGCGGATGTAGAGGCCAATCGCGACCAGCACGATGCTGAGAAAGAAAGGTACGCGCCAGCCCCACGTGAGGAAACCGCTGCCGGAAATCTGACTCATGGCCAGCACGGCGAGGTTGGCGAGGAACAGCCCCGCCGGCACGCCGAACTGCGGCCAGGAAGCGACGAAGCCGCGATGCGCGTTGGTGCGTGCCCATTCCATCGACATCAGGACCGAGCCGCCCCATTCGCCGCCCACGCCCACGCCCTGGATAAAGCGCAGCACCGTGAGCGCGACGGCGCCCCAGATGCCGATCGTCGCATAGGTTGGAACAAAGGCCACGGCAAACGTGGCGAGTCCCATCAGTAACAGCGTGACGATCAGCGTGGCCTTACGTCCGATGCGATCGCCGTAATGGCCGAAAATGGCCGCGCCAACCGGCCTCGCGATAAAGCCAACGGCGTAGATCAGAAAGGCCTGTAGTGTGCCGACAAGTGGGTCCGACCCGGGAAAATACAGCTTGGCGAAAACCAGGCCGGTGACCGTACTGTAGAGGAAGAAGTCGTACCACTCGATCGTGGTACCAATCGTGCTGGCGATGACGGCGCGGCGCAACTGCCGCCGGGCCTCCTCATCGGAGAGGGGCGTCGCCCCTGATAGCGTGGCAGCCATTTGAGATCTCCCACAAAAAAGGGCGAGATCCTGAATAGACCATTTTCGCGACGAGAGGTTCCGGTGGTGCAGGGTTCACCCGACAATGTGCGTCACGATAGTTAGCATGACGATTGATATGGCGATTGAATCCAAAGACGAATCTCAAGGCGAGTCTCAAGACGAATCTCAGGACGCTCCACAACGGGGCGGTCGGGAACATGTTTTGCTGCTCCAGAACATAGTCATGAAGGACTGAGAATGTCCCGTTCTCACTTCGCAGCAACGACCGGCGTTCCCTCGATCAAAGACCGGATCCGCGCCTGATCGGTCGGTGTCGCCGGGTTGTAGACAACCATTTGAAGATCCGGCCGCCCGTTGACGGCGAAAGATGAGTATTCCATCGAGATCTGCCCCAGTACGGGGTGGTGCAGATGCTTGACCCCGTCGCCGTGGGTTTGCACCTCATTGTCCCGCCACATGGCGGCGAACTCGGGGCTTGAGCGGCACAGTTCGTCGACGAGCGGCGCCACTTCGGCGTCGGCGCCCGCCCGCGCGGCATCGATCCGGAAAGCGCTCACCACGTGGCGCGCCACGTTTGCCCAGTCGAACTGCGCGGCACGGATGTGGGGATCGCAGAAGATCATGCGCAGGATGTTGCGTTTTTCAGGGGGCAGGGAGCCGTAGTCGGTGAGCACGGCCGCGGCGGCGTGGTTCCAGGCAACGATATTCCATGTCGCAGTCCTGACGATTGCCGGACTGTAGGGAAGCGCATCGAGCGGGCGCTGCAGCCGCGGCGTGATCGCGTCGCTGTCGCGATAGCGCACGTCGGGCGGATGGCCGAGGCCGAGCAGGAACACATGTTCGCGCTCGACCTCGGTTAGCATCAGGGCCTTCGCGATGCGGTCCAGCACGTCTGCCGACGGGTTGCCACCGCGCCCCTGCTCCAGCCAGGTGTACCAGGCCGCGCTGATATTGGCGCGCTGCGCCACTTCTTCCCGGCGCAGTCCAGCCGTCCGCCGCCGGCCACCGGAAATGCCGAAGGATGCGGGGTCGAGCTTTGTCCGCCGGTTCTTCAGATAGTTGCCGAGCCGATTGTCGCTCGCGTCGTTGTTCACGTGGGCCATGCGTAACCTGTTAAGACGTATACCCGGATAAAGTCACCGCTTTAGCAGGATGATTTTGCCTCGTATATGGCTCTCAATCAATCGAATTGGGAGGTGCTGGGCGGCGTGCTTGAAGGCGGTGCGCATCCAGGGCCCAACACAAGCCGTGACGTTGAACTGAAGATTTGTAAGCGCCCATTCAGGCGAATCGGTTCGCCTGACGAGGTTGCCAGCGCGGCCGCCTTTCTGGCGAGCGACGATTCGGCCTTCATGGCCGGCGCGAATCTCGTGATCGACGGGAGATGGACCGCGCGGTAAGTCTGGACCGCGTCATTCTTACTCGTGCCGATCGATCGCTGAATGTGGCAGAAGACGGCCCGCGATTGGCGCACCGCGTGTCATTTTGAAGCGCCCGAGCATGTTGCAATTCAGGTTCAGAACGTTTCCCAGGCCGCGTTCGCCGTGCCGGCTGCCGATGGCGCGGGCTTGTGAGTGGTGGTGGTCAGAGCAGCCCTCGGCTTTGCGGGCTCCACACGACGCGTGGCCGGAAGCCGGGGAGTAGGCGGGCGAGGCTTGCTGTGCGGAGTCACCACGCGTGACGCCGCTTGCCCCGTATCGGCGACCCTGAACACGGCAACTGTTTCCTTCAGCCTGGTTGCCTGCTCTTCAAGCGACTGCGCGGCCGCTGCGGCCTCTTCAACGAGCGCTGCGTTCTGTTGCGTCACTTCGTCCATCTGGCCGACGGCTTGATTCACCTGTTCAATGCCACGGCTTTGCTCTTCGGACGCCGCGGCGATCTCGCCGACAATATCGGAAACGTGCTTGATTGCCTGCTTGACCTGTCCCATGGTGGCGCTGACTTCGGTCGCCTGCCTCGCGCCGTCCTGAATCACGTCCACCGAAGAACTGATCAGCTCCTTGATCTCCTTGGCCGCTGCCGCGGAACGCTGAGCGAGGCTGCGGACCTCACTGGCCACCACGGCAAAGCCGCGTCCTTGCTCACCCGCACGAGCGGCTTCAACAGCCGCGTTCAGCGCGAGAATGTTCGTCTGGAAAGCAATGCCTTCAATGACACCGGTGATTTCGGAAATCTTGCTTGAACTGCTGCTGATTTGACCGATGGTCCCGACCATGGCCTGCACCGAGTCGTTACCCGTATCGGCCATGTCCGTCGCGTTGGTGGCGAGGGCGTTCGCCTTGCGGGCATTGTCGGCATTCTGCTTCACTGTTTCGGTCAACTGCGTCATGCTGGCCGCTGTCTGTTCGAGAGAGGCGGCCTGTTCCTCGGTGCGCGCGGAGAGGTCGGTATTGCCGCTTGCAATTTCGCGCGACGCCACGCTGACCGACTCGGTGGACACCTTGATCTCGCGGACCGTATTGCTGAGTTGCTGGTCCATTTTCTTCAGTGCTTCGAGAAGCTGGCCGAACTCGCCACCTGAATCGACGACGAGCTGATTGTCGAGTTTGCCGTCCGCGATATGGTTCGCGACGTTAAGAGCCTTGTTGAGGGGTTGGGAGATTGCTCGAAGCAGGTAGGCAGATGCACCGATGGCAACCACAACGCCCGCGCCGAGAAGAACAATGGCGATCCAGAGAATTGTCCTGAACGTCGATTCGCTATCGTCGACAAACTTCCTGGCCTGCAACAGGTTGAGCGCGGAATCCTCATTCAGCGCATCTCTGAGCGCATTGCCGACTGCGGCTCCCTTATCGACAGATGCTGTCGCTCCGTCGTAGTTGTTGGCGCCGAATGCGGTGACCGCCTCGTCAGTTAGTGTTTTGAACTGGGACAAGGCGTTCTTGATCCTGTCGGCGATCTCACGCTCCTTGTCGCTGGAGATGCCGTTCGGATAGTAATGATTCCACGCTTTGTTGATATGTTCCTGGTCGCTATGGATGACCGCAATCGAGTCGTTCGTTTTTGCCGGGTCATGATAGACCTGAATTCGCCGCAATTGAAGGCGAATATCGAGGGTGGCTTCGCGAAGATCGGACAGGTCGGCGATCGGCAGGGTGTTGCCGGTGTAGCCGTCGGCAATGTTCGAATTGAGTCTGGAAAGCCCGAAGACTCCGAACAGCCCAATCGCAACCATGAGTATTACGCACGTGCTAAATGCGAGAATGATCTTGAATCTGATCGTTTGTATATAGCTACCCATGGTGTCTCCCTGAAATAGTTAGGGGCAAGCTTCCGTCCCGACGAGGTTGACGCCGAGGGCGGATAACCTTGACCGGTACATGGGTATACGGCAATGGCGTTCGATCTATATAGCGGGACTTGGGTAGGGATTTGCTGGTTTTTTTGTGAGGATGTGCTGTAAGGAAAAATGTAAGGATGCCTGAACCATCGTGGCATAAGGACCTGGCTGGCAGATCTGCTTGTTCAGCGAAATTCAGGAAAATATTGTTGCAAGCTTCGAGTGCGGCAATTGAAATGAAGCCGTCATTCATCAGGCATTTTTATGGGCCGGTCGGTGCGGTTCACGTCGTCGCGCCGACGAGCCGCTGGACGCCGGCGGAAGCGGAGGCACGGTTGGCGCCCGCGGTGATCGATTGCGCACGCGGTATCAGCAACTCGATCAGAACGCTCGCCTGAGGGTTGAGGGCGGGCACCGCCCGAGCGGCCGCGCTCAGGGAAACGCCGGAATCGTCGGATCGGTGCCCTCGATGTCCGCTTCCGGATGATGGCTCTTGACCAGTGCTTCGATTTCGTCGACGCGATCTTTCCCGACGTCGACCATCATCAGCAATTCGCCCTTTTCGATCGCGCTTTCAAAGCGCCTCAGGCGCGTGCTCGGAATGCCGACACCGATCATGGTCGCGGTCCACGCGCCAAATCCCGCACTCGCCAGCGTCATCAGCACGACCACGCCGCCCGCGATCGTCAGCCCGGCTGGTGGAAAAGCCATCGCGACAAGGCCCGCGAGCATGCCCGTCACGCCGCCCGCAGCGGTGCCTCGCGCCAGCGCGGGAAGCAGATCGCTGCGCTGCGTCAGCGTTGCCTCAGGCAAGTGCTCGAGGTGCACGTCCGGACGCGCGAGTACGTGGATATGCCGCCACTCGACCCGCTTTAGCAACAGCTCGTCGATGATTGATTTCCCGCTCTTCACATCGGGCAATAGAAAATAAATGCGCCGCATGTCAGGCCTCCTATCGGGAATAATCGCCGGTTGGTTCCGGCGACGAGACGAAGCCTGCCGCCACGATGACGACCGCTTCGCACGTTATTTATCTCAGACATCGAAATACAGATAAAACTCCCACGGATGCGGACGCAATTTGATCGTATCGATCTCGCGTTTGCGCTTGTAATCGATCCAGGTCCGGATCACGTCTTCAGTGAAAACATCGCCCTTGCGCAGAAATGCGTTATCGGCTTCCAGCGCGGCGAGGGCCGCGTCGAGCGAGCCGGGCACCTGCCGAATGTTGGCGGCTTCTTCGGGGGGAAGGTCGTAGATGTTCCGGTCGAGCGGATCGCCCGGATCGGTCCGGTTTTCAATACCGTCGAGTCCGGCCATCAGCATCGCCGCAAAAGCGAGGTACGCGTTGGCCGACGGGTCCGGACAGCGGAACTCGACGCGCCGTGCGTTCGGCGAATCCGAATACATCGGAATGCGTGCCGCGGCGGAACGGTTGCGCTGCGACATGGCCAGATTGACGGGCGCTTCATACCCCGGAACCAGACGCTTGTATGAATTGGTGGTCGGCGCGCAAAACGCCATCAGCGCGGGCGCGTGCTGCAGCAAACCGCCGATGTACCAGCGGCACAGGTCGGAGGTCAGCGCCCAGCCGTTTGCATCGTAGAAAAGATTCTGTCCGTCTTTCCAGAGGCTCTGATGGCAGTGCATGCCGCTCGCGTTGTCGGCAAACAGCGGCTTGGGCATGAAGGTGGCCACTTTCCCATATCGGCGCGCCACGTTCTTGCACACGTACTTGTAGATCATCACGTTGTCGGCCATGCGCGTGAGCGTTGCAAACCGCATGTCGATCTCGTTCTGACCGGCCGTCGCGACCTCATGGTGATGCACTTCAATCTGGACGCCGGCTTGCTGGAGCGTCAACGCGATCTCCGAGCGGATATCCTGCAGCGTGTCGTGCGGCGGCACCGGGAAATAACCTTCCTTGTAGCGCTGTTTGTAGCCGAGATTGCCGCCGCCGTACGCGCCCTCGTCGCAACCTGTGTTCCAGTCGCCTTCGGCCGATTCGACATAGTAGAAACCGCAGTGCTGATCCTGGCCGAAGCGGATGGAGTCGAAGATGAAGAACTCCAGTTCGGGCCCGAAATAGCAGGTTGTTGCAATGCCGCTCTGGCGCAGATAGGCCTCCGCTTTGTGCGCCACATAGCGCGGATCGCGCGAATAGCGCTGCTGCAACACAGGATCGACCACGTCGCAGATGATCGACAGCGTGGGCGTTTCGCAAACCGGATCGACGAAGGCGGTGGCCGGATCGGGCCTGAGCAGCATGTCGGATTCGTGTATTTCCTGGAAGCCGCGGATCGACGAGCCGTCGAAGCCGATCCCGGCCTCGAACAGGCTCGGATGAACTTCGGGAAGCGTGATCGAGAAGTGCTGCCAGAGGCCGGGGAGGTCGGTGAATTTCAGGTCGACGATCTGGATATTGGTGTTCTCCAGCAGATCGATCACATCGCTCGCGCTTCCAGGCCGAGTGACGTCGAAGCGACCCGCGTCGACCGATACCGCGAACGGCGATCCAGAAGCGTGTTGCGTCGTGGACATTGGCGACCTCCCTTACCGGCCCTTTGCCTTTAGTCCAACTTTAGCCTGTCCACATGGCAAAACAAGGCGACCGCGCAAGGCAACCCGCGCAAGGCAACTCCGCGAGACGGCCCCGCGCCTCGCTACCGGTCTGCGGCCAGCCCCTTCAGATAGGCTTCGCCGGCATCTTGCGCCGCGGCGCGCATGGCAAACGTGTCGTCCGAAACCAGTGAACGTTTAACCTTTTGTGCCCCAAAGTCGACCAGCGTAATGACCCAGACATACTCGCCGGCCTGCTCGGCCGTTTGAACGAATGCGCGCACGTCTTCGCTGTCGTTTGCCTTTGTGTTCATTGTGACCTCCTGAGAAAGAGTCGCGGAAAAAAACGGCTCGCGTTCCGGATTGCTACCTGTTTTATGGGAGTTTGCCGATAATCGCGCTGCATTCGTCCTTCGTGAATGCACGGAGCGTTTGCGTACGGACATTGCCCGCGGAGCCCAGCGCGTAGCCGAATGCCGCGAAGCTTTGCTCATCGGGTGCGTCGACGATTGTGACAATGTCATATTTGCCCACCGTCCAGTAGATCTCTTTCATTTCACAGCCAAATGACTTGGCTAACTCTGCCGCTTGACCGGCCCGCTGAGGGCTGTTTTTGATGTTGCGAATACCCTGATCGGTGAATTGTGCAAGAACCACATAAGTCGCCATGACGATTCCCCTTACGATTGGTACAAGAAGGGACTCAGACGCGCAAGCCGGACCGCGAACGCGGTTCTTGAAAGCGTTTTGCGCGCAATCTGAGTGTAGGCAATGGAAGCGCGTGCCACCGGTTGTTTGCCGTTGGTCCGGCGCCGTGGTGCGCCCGGTTATTTGGGAATTCTTGACGCTTGCGCTTTGTGCAAGAATCCAGATTCTCTCAACGAGGACGGAATGCAGTCATGGCTGACCATTACAACAATCACCTGGACGTTCGAAGACTTTCTCCGGCGGAGTGGGCGCAAGCCTTTCCTGTGATCGCTCAATTGCGCTCACTTGATGAAGTCGAATTTCTCAAGCGAGCGAGGCGGCAATCGCATTCCGGCTACGAGCTAGTCGGCGCCTTTCAGGAAGGCAAGCTGATCGGCGTGATGGGAATGAGGCCCGTCCATACGTTGGCGCGTGGGTCGCACTTACACATTGACGACCTTGTGGTCGATGCGGAAACACGGGGCAGCGGTGCGGGACGCGCTTTGATGGAATATGCGGAGACCGATGCGCTCGCTCGCGATATGACTGCGGTGTTTCTCGACGCACGGCCAGATGCCGTTCCCTTCTATGAACGGCAGAATTTCGTGTTGCATCCTGCGCCGTCGATGAAGAAGGTGCTCACGTCGTCATGACGGCGCTCGGCCGCGCGGGCTTGCCCGACGACATCGGCCCGATGATCGCGTCGCTGCTGTCCGAAGATAATCGTTGGGTTAATGCCCAGCGTATTGGAGTCTCGGGCGGCCTGTCGATCTAGCCTTGACCTAGGTATTGGCTACCAGCAGTTCCTCGGCATCGTTCGGCGGGCGCAAACCGTCCGTCCTGCCCACGAAGTAGCGCTGCGTAAGATCGGCCGCCGAGACGTGCCGTGCTTCCTTAAAGCCTGCTTCGTAGGCCTGCGTCAGAATATCCGGCGGAGTGAAGAAGCTGAGGAACGGTGTACCGCTTGCTCGCGCGCCTTTCTCCGCCATTTCAAGCCCAGGACGTACTTCGGGATCGGCCGGTTCCAACGGAAGCAGGAACGTCATGGCGAGTGTCGATCCGGGCGCGAGCGCCGCGACATCACGCAGCGTGGCCGCGTTCGCCTCCCGGGTGAGATACATGCTCACGCCGGTGGAGACCACGATTGCCGGTTTGCTGTCATCGAAGCCGGCGCTCACGAGGCCGTCCCGCCAGGACCCGCCCGCCTCGAAATCGACCGGCACGAAGCGCAGCCAATCCGGCACGCCGAAGCCGAGTTCGATCAGGCGCTGACGCTTCCATTCCTGAGGAATCGGCTGGTCGATCTCAAACACCTTGAGGCCCGATGCGATCTCCGGTCGTCGCTGTGCAAAGGTGTCAAGGCCTGCGCCTAGAATGACGTACTGACTCACCCCGCGGCCGGCCTGTTCCACGACCAGGTCCTCAATGAAGCGAGCACGCGCCACGATGGATGCGCGAAAGGGGCGCGTGAACTGAGGGTCCATGTCCCCGCGGCTGCGCCAGCCTTCGTCCGGGGCCAGCAGCTTAAGGCCGGTTGTGTCTTCCAGCACATGGGGCAGGGCGTCGGCCTCGACATGCAGCGCGCGCCACAAGGCGACACGCGCTGCCGTGCTGTCCGGTGCTGCATCTTGCTTGTCGTTCATGGGTTTCTTTCCTGTTCGTTCCTTCGTCTTCGCCTGAAGCGGACCTGCGCTTACTGGCTCCAATTGCAGAGGCGCCGCGCTTCCTCAGAAGTATTCCCGCGAGGACAATGGTAATCTTGCGCCGCTTCAGTCAACAAGTCCGATCACCACCCCGACATTAAACCGGCCTGCGCGGCATTTTCCGCGCAGGCATCCAACACCGACCGAAAGAGCAATCATGACAAGTTCCATCTACAGCGCATCCGTCCCGGTTTTCAAGCAAATGCTGACCGCCTTGTCCGACGTGCTGAAGAAAGCCGAAGCACACGTCACCGACAAGAACATCGAGCCGAACGCACTGCTGCAGGCGCGCCTGTTCCCGGATATGTTTCCCCTCGTGCGTCAGGTGCAGATCGCTGCCGATTTCGCCAAGGGCGTCAGTTCGCGCCTGGCCGGCGTGGAGGTGCCGTCGTGGCCCGACACCGAAGTCACGTTTGCCGACCTGCAAGCGCTGATCGCCAAGGCGTTGACGCACATCGGCGCGCTCGAGGCCGCTCAATTCGACGGTAGCGAGAACAAGGAAATCGTCCTGCGTCCGGGCACGCCGAAAGAGAAGAAGCTGGTCGGCAGCGCCTATCTGCAAAACTACGGCCTGCCGCAGTTCTTCTTCCACGTGACGACGGCCTACGCGATTTTGCGCCACAACGGCGTGGAAATCGGCAAGCGCGACTATATGGGTTCTTACTGATCGCCGGCGCGGGGGAGGCGAGTGACCGGCCGGCTCACGTCACCCCCCGCGCAAAATTGACAGACTAAGGAAATGAATTTCAGAGCCATCAGCCTTATAGCAATCACCTGCTTTGCGTGTGCCACTGAAGTCGTTAGCCACGCGGCCGACGATCAGCAAAACAGAATCGGTCAGACAGTCACCCGCGCCATACAACCGGTCATGGCGAAAGACGGGATCCCCGGCATGGCAGTTGGGATCGTCGACGGTGACAAACACTACGTATTCAACTATGGACTGGCGTCGACGGAAACGAGAAAACCCGTCACCGGTGACACCTTGTTCGAACTGGGTTCGGTCAGCAAGACCTTGACGGCGACGCTTGCGTCCTATGCGCAGGTGCGTGGCGATCTATCTTTGTCGGATCAGTCGGGCAAGTACCTCCCGTCTCTGCGAAATAGCGAGTTCGGCAAAGTCAGCCTTCTCAATCTGGGCACCCACACGCCCGGAGGGCTCCCCTTGCAGGTGCCGGACACTATCCGCAACAACGATCAGTTGATGCAGTATTTCAGGCAGTGGCAACCGGCCTACGCACCGGGAACCTATCGCACTTACGCCAATCCCGGCATCGGCGCGCTCGGCCTGATAACGGCAAAGAGCATGGGTCAGGATTTCAGCAGGCTGATGGAAAATCATCTGTTTCCTGCGCTTGATATGAAGCGAAGCTACATCAACGTTCCCGCGGGGAAACTGAACGACTACGCTCAGGGCTATACGAAACAAGGTACGCCGATCAGAATGGCACCCGGGGTGCTGTCCGATGAGGCCTACGGCGTCAAAACCACGACTGCCGACATGATCCGCTTCGTAGAAGCCAACATGAATCTGGTCCAGTTGGACCCGAAGCTCCAGCGCGCGATCACGGATACCCACACGGGATACTTTAAAGCCGGGGCGATGACCCAGGATCTGATATGGGAACAGTATCCGTATCCTGTCAATCTGCAGACGCTTCTGGACGGAAATTCACCGGAGATGATCTTCAACGCAACGCCAGTGACTGAAATAACGCCGCCGCAGGCGCCCCGTGAAGATGTCTGGATCAATAAGACCGGTTCGACCAACGGCTTCGGCGCGTACGTCGCGTTCATTCCGCAGAAGCGGCTGGGGATCGTCATCCTCGCCAATAAGAACTTCCCTATCGAGGAGCGGGTAAACGTTGCATACCGGATTCTCACGTCGCTGGCCAACGAAGAACAATGAGTGCGCAAACCGCACTCATCGACCGTAGTCCTTAAGGAGAGCAACCGATGAGCCGCCCTGATTTCATCAAGCATTGGACCGAACTGGAAGAACCGGATGCGCATTCCTATCGCGGCGATACCGAAAAAATGGCGCTAGACACGCCGCTTTCCGCCGCGCTCGGTGTTACGCGTATCGGCATTCATCACGTGAGGCTTCTGCCTGGCCGGCGGACCTCCTATCCGCACGCCGAAAGTACCGAGCAGGAGTTTGTGTACGTGCTCGAAGGCAAGCCCGAAGTCTGGATCGACGGCGTACTTCATCCCATAGCGGAAGGCGATTCCGTCGCGTTTCCGGCAGGCACTGGCATCTGCCACACCTTCATCAACAATACGAAAGGCGAAGTCAGGCTGATGGTGATCGGCGAGCGTCCGCGCGACGACAACCGCATTCGTTACCCGCTCAACGAAGCGCATGAACGGACCCGCGCGGACCGCTGGGTGGACTGGCCCGCGCGACCGCTCGGAGACCATAACGGGATGCCGGACTGAGGCTTACGGCCGGAGCGCAGCCCTGCAAATATCGGCGATTCAGGCTAGGCTAGCCGCTGGGCCATTTTTTGAGTTGCAACGAACTTGCAACGAGCCACCCATGCCCCAGGTTATTCCAGTCAGGAAAGCAATGAAACAACCGCTAAGAATCGATTTTGTCTCCGATATCGCATGCCCGTGGTGTGCAATCGGCCTGTCGTCGCTCGAGCTTGCACTCTCGCGCTTAGGCGACGCGGTCGAGGCTCAAGTCGTCGTGCATCCCTTCGAGTTGAATCCGGAGATGGGGCCGGAAGGCGAGGCCATTGTCGATTATCTCGGCAAAAAATACGGACGCACGCCGGCGCAGATCGCCGAAACGCAAGCCATGATCCGCGAACGCGGCGCAAGCGTCGGCTTTACCTTCGGCGCGCGTACGCATGTCTACAACACCTTCGATGCGCACCGCCTGATGCATTGGGCCGGTATCCAAGGCAAGCAGTTGCCGCTCAAACTGGCCCTGCTGCGCGCCTATCATTCCGAGGGCAAAGACCCGAGCAATCACGAAGTTCTGGTCGAAGCGGCCCAATCCGTTGGGCTCGATGCCGCGCAAGCTAATGAGGTACTGCGAAGCGGCGTCTATGCCGACGAGGTTCGTGCGGAAGAACGGGAATACCAGGCGAAGGGCATTCAATCCGTGCCGGCGATCATCTTCAACGGCCGCTATCTGGTGAGCGGCGGACAGCCCGTGGAAACGTTCGAGCAGGTCATCGGGCAGATTCTGGCCGAAGCGTAGGGTGGATTTCCGGCGCTCGATGTGTCGCCCGGCACGCGCCGTCAGCCGGATTCCGCGTGGGTTGGAGGCCGGCGAACCGGCCTGAAATGAACGTCAAATAGTGGGAAATCGGCGCGTGGCGTTTGCGTACGACGTTCACGTACGATATTAGGGAATGCCTAATTGAGCCGCGACTGTCCAGCGGCGTAAAATCGTGGCACATCGGTTTGGGGGCACCAGGCAATGCGTCTGGCTTCTCGTTGCGATTTGAGCCGCGATTTCCGCCGCGCTGTCAGCCACAACACCCGGCGACGCCCGGCGCCGTGGCACCTACGGCTTTTCCGACCCGCTCCTCGCCATGACGGTAGCGGCGGGCGCGGCATTGCCGCCATTGCCGCTCCATCCACGTCATGACCCCACTCATTTCCGTCAAAAGGCTCAACAAGAGCTTTCCCGGCGTGCGGGCGCTTCACGAAGTCCAGTTCGAGCTCATGGCGGGCGAAGTCCATGCGCTGATGGGCGAGAACGGCGCCGGCAAGTCGACGCTGATGAAAATCCTCGCCGGCGTCTACACCCGGGATACGGGCGAAATCCTCTATGACGGCCAGCCGGTCGAGTTCCTGAGCCCGCGCGAGGCGCAGGCCATGGGTGTCGGCATCATTCATCAGGAACTCCAGTTGATGAATCATCTGACCGTCGCCCAGAATATGTTTATCGGCCGCGAGCCGCGCGGACGCTTCGGCCTGTTCCTCGACGAAGACAAGCTCAACGCACAGGCGCACGACATTCTTGCCCGCATGCATGTCAATCTCGATCCGCGCGCGGTTGTCAGCACCCTCACCGTGGCCAGGCAGCAGATGGTCGAGATCGCCAAGGCTTTGTCTTTCGACTCGCGCGTCCTGATCATGGACGAGCCCACCTCGGCGCTCAACGACGCCGAGATCGCCGAACTCTTTCGCATCATCCGCGAGCTGAAGAACCGGGGCGTGGGCATCATCTATATCTCCCACAAGATGGACGAGTTGACGCAGATTGCCGACTGCGTCACCGTGTTGCGCGACGGCGAATATGTGGCCACCGTCACCGCGAGGGATACCAGCGTCGAAGCGATCATCGGCATGATGGTCGGGCGAACGCTGACCGACGTCACGCCGTCTCACAACACGGCAGGCCAAGGCGAGATCGCGCTCGAAGTCAAGCATCTGAACGCCGGCCCGCTTGTCAGGGGCGTGAGCTTCACGCTGCGCAAAGGCGAAATATTGGGCTTTGCCGGCTTGATGGGGGCCGGTCGCACCGAGGTC
Source organism: Paraburkholderia sp. BL23I1N1 (assembly GCF_003610295.1). Lineage (NCBI taxonomy): Bacteria > Pseudomonadati > Pseudomonadota > Betaproteobacteria > Burkholderiales > Burkholderiaceae > Paraburkholderia > Paraburkholderia sp. BL23I1N1. The sequence goes on along the minus strand of NZ_RAPV01000001.1, from coordinate 6,731,975 downwards.
GCGCGCGCGGTGTTCGGCGCCGATCCGATCGAATCGGGCGACATTGTCGTGCGCGGCGTGAAGGCAACGATCAGGAAGCCGAGCGATGCGGTGGCGCGCGGCATCGGCTATCTCTCGGAAGATAGGAAGCGCTTCGGCCTTGCGACCGGCATGAACGTCGAATCGAACATCGTGATGTCCAACTTGCGCAAATTCCTGTCGCTCAACTTTTTCTTGCGGCGCGCCGAAATACGCCGGACAGCCTCCCATTTCATCAGTCTGCTTGCCATTCGTACACCTTCCTCGACCCAGGAAGTGCGGCTTCTCTCGGGCGGCAATCAGCAGAAAATTGTCGTGGCGAAATGGCTCGAACGCGACTGCGACGTGCTCTTCTTCGACGAGCCGACGCGCGGCATCGACGTCGGCGCGAAGAGCGAGATCTACAAGCTCCTGCGCTCGCTCGCCGAGCAGGGTAAGGCGATCGTGATGATCTCGTCGGAACTGCCGGAAATATTGCGCATGAGCGACCGCATCGTCGTGATGTGCGAGGGTCGTATTACCGGCGAACTTTCAGCAACCGAGGCGACACAGGAGCGCATCATGCAACTGGCGACGCAGCGCGAAACCTTAAAAGCGGCGTGAGCCTCAAGAGGTCTATTTCATGACACTGCCATCGGATACGTCGGCGCTGGGTAACAAGGAACGATCCTCGGGCCTGAGAGCCCGCGTTTTCAAGCCGGCCGCTCTGCAAAAACTGCTGGCCTTCGGGAGCCTGATCCTCCTGCTGGTCTTTTTCAGCTTCGCGTCTCCCGCGTTCATGCAGATGGACAACATGCTCGGGATTCTGCAGGCGACGGCGGTCAATGGCGTTCTGGCGATCGCCTGCACGTTCGTCATCATCACCGGCGGCATCGATTTGTCCGTCGGCACGTTGATGACATTCACGGCGGTGATTTGCGGCGTATTTCTGACCTATTGGCATTTGCCGATGTGGACCGGCGTGCTTGCCGCGATTGGAACGGGCGCGATCTGCGGGACCATTTCGGGCACGCTCACGGCGAAAATGAAAATACCGCCGTTCATTGCCACCTTGGGCATGATGCTGCTGCTGAAAGGTCTTTCGCTCGTCGTCTCGGCCGACAAGCCGATCTATTTCAGCGACACCGAAAACTTCTACAGAATCTCGCAGGATTCGCTGATCGGCTATGTGCTGCCGAGCCTGCCGGTGCCGAATGCGGTTCTGATTCTGTTTTTCCTGGCGGTCACGAGTTCGATCACGCTTAATCGCACGGCGCTCGGTCGCTACACATTTGCACTCGGCAGCAACGAAGAAGCCGTTCGCCTTTCCGGCGTGAATGTCGACCGGTGGAAGATCGCTATTTATGGTCTCGCTGGCGCAATTTGCGGCGTCGCCGGGTTGCTGATCGCCTCGCGCCTGAATTCGGCTCAGCCGGCGCTCGGGCAAGGCTATGAACTTGAAGCGATCGCCGCCGTGGTGATAGGCGGAACTTCGCTCAGCGGCGGCGCGGGCACGATTCTGGGAACGATCATCGGCGCGTTCATTATGAGCGTGCTGACCAACGGCCTGCGCATCATGTCCGTCGCTCAGGAATGGCAGATCGTGGTGACCGGCCTCATCATCATTCTCGCGGTGTATGCCGATATTTTGCGGCGCAAGAAAAGCTGAGGTTGCGCGAAACAAGATCAAGAAAAGGGAGCGCCAAAGGCTCCCCCGATGGCTGAAGGTCGATGGCCCACTTAGGAGAAGAAACCCCATGTTGAAAGGAAGACTAATCGGTGTCGTGGTCGGCGTTGGCGCGCTCATTGGCGGGGCGAGTGTGACGCACGCGCAAGACACCTACATCCCGCTGATCTCGAAAGGCTTCCAGCACCAGTTCTGGCAGGCGGTCAAATCCGGCGCGGAACAGTCGGCCAAGGAGCATAACGTCAGGATCACCTTCGAGGGTCCGGAAACCGAGGCCATGGTCGACAAGCAGATCGACATGCTCTCGGCCGCGCTTGCCAAGAAGCCCCAGGCGCTGGGCATCGCCGCGCTCGATAGCAAGGCTGCCATTCCGCTGTTGAAGCGGGCACAGGCCGCCAAAATACCCGTTATCGCCTTCGACTCCGGCGTCGACAGCGACATTCCGCTGACCACCTGTGCGACCGACAATCTTGCCGCGGCCGCGCTCGCCGCCGACAAGATGGCGGAGGCGATCGGCAATGCCGGGGAGGTCGGTCTGGTGGTGCACGACCAGACGAGCCGCACCGGCATCGATCGTCGCGACGGCTTCCTGAACGAGATGAAAGCGAAGCACCCGAACATCAAGATCGTCTCGGTTCAGTATGGCGGCGGCGACCACTTGAAGTCGGCGGAAATCGCCAAGACGATGATCCAGGCCAACCCCAACCTCAAGGGCATTTTCGGCGCGAACGAAGGCTCGGCTGAAGGCGCCGCGATCGGCGTCAAGGAGTCGGGCAAGAAACTCGTGCTGATCGGCTACGACTCTGGCAAGGAGCAGAAGGACGACATCAATTCGGGCTTGATGGCTGGCGCGATCACGCAGAACCCGGTCGGCATCGGCAAATGTGTGGTCGACTCCGCGGTGAAGGCGCTGAAGGGCGAGAAGCTGCCCAAGAAGGTCGACACGGGCTTCTACTGGTACGACAAGAGCAATATGACCGATCCCAAGATCGCCGCCGTACTCTACGATTGACCGTCGCCGCCAGGCGCGAAGGCAGAGGAGGGGGCGCGACGCTCCCTCTTCGTTGCCGCTCCGCATCGCGGGGGCGGGGCGGGAAGGTGGCCGCAAAGAGGGCAGGCGAGCACACGCGGCCCTCTTTGCTTATAAGCAGAAGTCGATAGCTGCCGCAGAGGAGGGTGTTCAGATGCCCACGATCACAAAGCTGTCCGTCCGGGACATTCGCTTCCCGACCTCGCGTTCACTCGACGGCTCCGATGCGATGAACGCCGCGCCGGATTACTCGGCGACCTACGTGACGCTCGAAACCGATTCGCCGAAGGGGCTCACGGGTCATGGCCTCACCTTCACCATTGGGCGCGGCAACGAGATATGCGCGACCGCGGTACAGGCGCTTGCTCCGCTCGTCGTCGGTAAAACGCTCGAGGATATCGCCGCGAACATGGGCGCCTTCTGGCGCGCGCTGACGTCGGACAGCCAGCTGCGCTGGATCGGCCCGGACAAGGGCGCCATTCATCTGGCGACGGCGGCTGTCGTGAATGCGGCCTGGGACCTGTGGGCCAAAGCGGAAGGCAAGCCGGTGTGGAAGCTGCTCGTTGACATGAGCCCAGAGGAACTCGTGCGTTGTCTCGACTTCCGCTATGTGACCGATGCGATCACGCCGCAGGAAGCCATCGCCATGCTGCATCGCCATGCAAGGACGCGGGGCGAGCGCGAGAAAGAAATGCTGGCGCACGGCTATCCGGCTTACACGACGTCGGCCGGCTGGCTCGGCTACGGCGACGACAAGATTCGCCGGCTCGCGCGTGAAGGCGTCGCGCAGGGCTGGACGCATTTCAAGCAGAAGGTGGGCGGCAATATTGAAGAGGACATGCGCCGGGCCCGCATCCTGCGCGAAGAAATCGGCGAAAACCTGAAGCTGATGATGGATGCGAACCAGGTGTGGGATGTCGATGAAGCGGTCGCGAACATGCGGCGCCTGGCGGAATTCGATCCGTGGTGGATCGAGGAACCGACGAGTCCCGACGACATTCTCGGCCACGCGGCCATCCGTCAGCGGATTCGTCCCATTGGCGTGGCGACGGGCGAACACTGCCATAACCGCGTGATGTTCAAGCAGTTGCTGCAGGCGCAGGCCATCGACTTCTGTCAGGTCGATAGCTGCCGCCTGGGCGGTCTGAATGAGGTAATCGTCGTGCTGCTGATGGCGGCGAAATTTGGCGTGCCCGTGTGTCCGCATGCGGGCGGCGTCGGATTGTGCGAGTCCGTCCAGCACATTTCGCTGTTTGACTATATTTGCGTGTCGGCGTCGCTCGAAAACCGGGTGCTCGAGTACGTGGATCATTTGCACGAGCATTTTGTCGATCCGGTTGTGATCCGGAACGGCCGTTATATGCCGCCGCAACGTGCGGGTTACAGCATCGAAATGCATGCGGCATCGCTCGATCAGTATGAATTTCCAGAGGGCCCGGCCTGGCGTGGCTGAGGCGGTACGCGTGGAGGCGTTGGCGCTTGGCACCGGTAGCAGCACACGGCGATGATGCTCAATTCCTTCAATACGCAGTGGCCGATGGTATATGTTGAATGGGTGGCGTCCCGGCCTTCGGGCAAGAAGGCAAGCCACCTCCGCGGAAGATCTGGTTTGCAAAACATCAGAAGAATTCGGCGTCGCGTTCAGCACTGACTGCGAGAGCGCTAACCAGGAGCGAGACATGGGCCCGTCAGATTCCACCGTGCCCGACGCAGGCCATTCCGGCGGGCGCGGACATCACCGGCCGGCGATGCCCGCACTGGCGCTTGCAGCGCTGGGCGTTGTGTATGGCGACATCGGCACCAGCCCGCTGTATACGCTGCAGACCGTGTTCGATCCCGCGAATGGTTTGTCGCTCAACGCGCTGAACGTGGTCGGCATCGTGTCGCTGATCGTCTGGTCGCTGATAGTCGTCGTGTCGCTCAAGTACGTCACGTTGATTCTGCGCGCGAACAATCACGGCGAGGGCGGCATCATGGCGCTGCTGGCGCTGGCCGCGTCGTCGGTCGTTACGCGGCCGCGCTTGCGCCGTACGCTGCTGGGCGTCGGCATCATGGGTGCCGCGCTGTTCTACGGCGACAGCGTGATTACGCCGGCAATCTCGGTGCTGAGCGCGGTCGAGGGGCTGGAGGTCGCGGCGCCGTTTCTCAAGACCTGCGTGATTCCGGTGACGCTGGCCGCGCTGGTCACCTTGTTCCTGATGCAAAAGCGCGGCACGTCCGGTATCGGCATCGTGTTCGGACCTGTCATGGTGCTCTGGTTCCTGGTGCTTGCCGTGGTGGGGGCCATCAACGTGATGCGGGTGCCCGCGATTCTGGTTGCGCTCAATCCATTCTCGGGGCTGGCATTTTGCCTCCATCACCGCGGGCTCGCATTCGTTGCGCTGGGTGCAGTTGTTTTGTCGTTGACGGGCGCGGAAGCGCTGTATGCCGACATGGGGCATTTTGGCGCGAAGCCGATCCGGCTGACGTGGTTCGCCCTGGTGTTTCCCGCCCTCGCCTTGAACTATCTGGGGCAGGGCGCGTTGTTGCTCGCCGATCCGGGGGCGCTGCAGAATCCGTTCTACAAGCTGTTTCCGCAATGGTCGCTGTATCCGATGATCGCGCTGTCGACGGTCGCGACCGTCATTGCGTCCCAGGCCGTTATTTCGGGTACGTATTCGATGACCAAGCAGGCGATGCAACTCGGCTTCCTGCCGCGCATGAACGTTGTCTACACGTCGGAAAGGGAAATGGGGCAAATCTACGTGCCAGGAATCAACTGGACGTTACTGGCCGCCGTTGTGGCTGCTGTGATCGGCTTCGGTTCATCGACGGCGCTCGGCTCCGCGTATGGCATCGCCGTCACCGGCACGATGCTGATCACGACGATCCTGACGTTCTTCGTGATTCGCTACGCGTGGCATTACAACTGGCTGCTATGCGTGTTTGCGACGGTATTCTTCTTCGTGATCGATGCGGCGTTCTTCTCCGCTAACTTGCTGAAAATTGTGCAGGGCGGCTGGTTCCCGCTTCTGATCGGGCTGATTATCTACACGATCATGGCCACCTGGGGGCAAGGCTGGGAGATGATGCGTGCTGAAGCGCGCGCGAGGGCCGGGACCATGCCGCTCAAGTCCTATCTGGCGACGCTGCTGGCCCGCTCGCCGATCAGGGTTGGCGGTACGGCAATCTTTCTGTCGCCTGATCCTGATGGCGTGCCGCATTCGTTGATCAACAACCTGATGCACAACCGCGTGCTGCACAAACGTGTCATTTTCCTGACGGTGAACAATGAGGAGATACCGTGGGTTCCAGAGAGCAAGCGCGTGAGCGTTCACGCTCTGGATTCGGACTGCTACCAGATCATGATCACGTATGGCTTCATGGACGAGGTCAATCTGCCGCGCGCACTTGAAATCTGCAAGACGTATGGCCTTAGCTTCGAGCCGGCGGAGACTTCCTATTTCCTCAGCCGCGCGACCTTGGTGCCCACGCGTGATAGCGGTATGGCGATGTGGCGCGAACGTCTGTTCTCGGTCATGTTGCATAACGTCGGTAACGTCGCGGCGTATCTCAAGCTGCCCGCCAATCGAGTGATCGAATTGGGCGCGCGCGTGGAAATCTGACTACGCCCGGCGCGCTTGCTTTCGAAAGGCTGACATGGGGGGATCCGCGCGGCGCTGCGGGAAACTATCTGCGGCGCGACGTTCAGTGCCGCACAGTTTTTCCCGCGAAGAGGATTCACATTCGATCGACGCCGCATCTGCCCTGATCGCCAGAAAAACGAGCCATCCAGGGAAGTAAGCGACCAGGGAGGGGGCGGAGTGAGATCGATCAGGGGGGCGGCATTCTCGATGCGGGCGGGCCTCGGGCCAAGTGCGCCCACCTGGGTGCTGTTGCAGCAGATTGTCGTGCGCGGTCTCGTCGCTGTTAAGTTTCTCGCGCTCGGACGCATTCTGGGGCCGTCGGCGATCGGGAGCGTCAGCATTGCGCTACTCGCGGTGGCGATCGCGGAATCGCTTTCCGATACCGGTCTTCCGCAGGCGGTCGTCCAGGGGAGCGATGCGCCGACGCGTTCGGATCTCACCGCCATCTGGACAACGCTCGCCACACGCGGCGTGCTGGTCGCGCTGCTGCTGATTGCGCTCGCGCCGTTGATGAACAGCCAGTTTCACCTCGGCAATGCACTCGCATTGCTACAGCTTGCGGCGGCGCTGCCGCTGATTCGCGGCGTCGCATCGCCCGCTTACTTCGTGGCCCAGCGTAATCGCGGCTTCCAGCACATTGCGGGGATCGAAATGGTCGCGGCGTTTGTCGATTGCTGCATTGGCCTCGCGTTCGCGTTTGGCGGCGCGGGGGCCTACGCATTGCTAATCGGCATGATCGTTGGCGATACGCTGAAAACCACCCTCACGTGGGCAACGATGACGCCGCGTCCGTCGATTCGACCCAAATGGTCGGGGATCGGACATTACATTGGCTTCAGCCGCTGGATCTGGGCCGGGAGCGTCGTGAATCTGCTGCTCAACCAGTTTGACAAGGTGGTTGTCGGGAAGCTGCTCGGGCCGGCGCAACTTGGCGCGTATCAGATGTCGTCAAAGCTCGCGCAAATGTTGCTGACGGACACGGCATTTGCGATGGGGCAATATCTCTTTCCGACGTTTTCCGCGCAACACCGGCACGACGCGCGCGTGGCGGCGCGGCTGGTCAGGCTGTATCTGGCTGTCGTGGCCGGCGGCCTGGCGATGCTTGTCGTGCTGCTGCGGATCATTGCCGAGCCGCTTTTCGCGTTGATTCTCGGTGCCGCGTGGATGTCGGCGGTCCCGCTCTTCAAGATTTTCGTCATCAACATGGCGATCGGCGCATTGATCGCTGTGCTCGTCGCGTACTTGCGCGCGGTCGGCGATGCGAAGGCGACGACGCAGGCGTCGCTGATACAGATGGTCCTTCTGTTCGCGATCGTGCCGCCTGCTACACACTACTGGGGTGTGACGGGCATCGCGTGGTCGATGACGGCCGGCATGGGTTCGGCTGCGACGTGGATGCTTTATCGGACCTTGAGGCGGCATGACGCGCCTGGTTTTTTGTAGGCCGGGTTTCACACGGCGGCGCGTCAGTTTGTTGTTAGAGATCAGCAGACGAGAGCGTTATCCGTTCGCCCGTGGCTGGCAATGTTTTCTGCTCGACAACCTGCAAAAGCCGGACCTTGCCAAGCTCGAAGGCAAGCATCAATTGTTTCGGACTCTCGTTGGCAGCGCCGAGTTTTTCACAAATCGTTTCAGCAGGGAGAGCAAAGGCGCAGTATCCCCAACCGAATCCGTAGGCCGAAAACCATATTGTCGAGTCGGCGGAAAGGAACGGTGCCGTAAGGCTCGTACGGGGCTGATCCATGACTGTCGCCTTCCTGACCTACAAGGGTGGAGTTCAATTCTCGCACAGCGAACTTACAAAAATCTTCTCTCCTCGGTGACTTGATGACTTGCCGCGAGTCACCGCCGTGGCGGTGCGGTTGACAGTACGCCGCCATATGCGGTCGTTAAACGCTAGCCACCGGAAGCCGTCACTCGCCGTATATCGTCAAGGCTCCGCTTTGAATGGGCTTCGCACGGAATCTCGACAATCGGGCCTGTTTCCACTGGCTAACCCGTACTCGTCAACGCGACGATAAAGTCGAGAAATACCCTTGTCTTGGCCGGCGTGTGATGCCGCGATGGATGGTACGCATAGAGCGGAAAGCGCTCATCCGGCCAGTCCGGGAACAGGTTGACAAGCCGTCCCTCCTGGATCAGATGCTCGGCGCCGAGCAGCAGCATTTGCGCGACGCCGGAGCCGGCCACACATGCGTTGAGGAGCGCGCTCGGATCGTTCACCGTCAGGCGTCCATTCGTTTCGACAACCAGCTTTTTGCGCTTGCGATGAAACTCCCACGGATACGGCTTGCCAGTTTCCGGGTTCCGGAATTCAAGACACTTGTGCACCCCGCGACCCAGGTCTTGAGGCTCCACTGGGCGCCCCCGGCGAGCGATGTAAGAGGGTGCTGCGACAGTGACGACCGCGGTGTCCAGAAGCTTTCGCGCAATCAGACTGGATGAGCGAGGTTCGCCAAATCGCAAGGCCAGATCGAAGCCGTCCATGATGAGGTCGCCGAGCTGATCTCTCGCAATGAACTCGAGTTCAAGTTCAGGATGCGCATCCATGAATTCGTCGAGCTTCGGGCTCAGAACAGTTCGCAAAAAAGCCGGATCAAGATTGATTCGCAGCTTCCCGCGCACGGTCGCGGTGCCCCCTGCCGCGGCTGTGGCCGCTTCCTCCATGCCCCTTAAGTGCGGCATGACCTGCTTATAGAAACGTCGGCCTTCTTCGGTCAGGGAAACGGCGCGGGTCGTCCGGTTGAAGAGCCGTATTTTCAGCCGCTTTTCGAGCCGGGCGATTGCCCGGCTAACCCCGGGCGGCGACATACCCATCAATTCCGAGGCGGCAGCGAACGTCCCCGCATCGACGACGGCAGCAAACACGCCGATACCGCTGGAGAGATTTGCGCTGGACGATCTCATCGGCGCTGCATCCTGGGCGGTTAATGGTCAAAAATCGCACTATGACGCATTAGTAACTATTCGTCACCTCACAAGTGTCATTCGTGTCATTTAGTTTCTCGTCGCGTTTACCCACAATGCATCCCAACAGGACGTTTCAACTTCAACGACTCAAAGGAGCATTGTCATGAATACCCAATCATTGTTCATTCGTAAGCACCTCGCGACGACCGTCGTAGACGGCGAGGCGAGGTGCTTACACTAATGGCGGGCACGGCGAGAAGGGCATCAACGGCAACGTCGCGCTGCCAACGGGACAATGGGCGCACGTTGCGGTCACGCTATCGGGCACGGAAGCCACGCTGTATCTGAACGGCAGCATGATCGGCAGCGCGACCGATGTGATCTTCACGCCGTGGCGCGTCGGTCCGAGTGCACAAAACTGGATCGGACGCTCGCAATATGCGGCCGACTTGTTCTTCAACGGATTGATCGATGAGTTCCGCATCTATCGCGGCGCAATGTCGGCCGATCAGATTACGGCCCTTGTGCAAGGTACGTAGCCTGTGAGCGTCAACTGATTCGCTATATGTATGGGACCGGGCCCAGGAATTCGAAGCTCGGTCCCGTTTTGACCGTAGTAATCGCGCCGTGCCACAGGCGTTCGAAAGTGGTCAATCAAAAACCGTTCTGCAATACGAAACAAACGCTCCGATTGGTTTCCTCTTCCTCCGCAAAGCCGCCATGTCTTTTGGCATGGGATTGATAACCTGGCTTCGCACCTGGTTTGGTGGGTGACCAGACGGCTCTTGTCGTTTGAATAAATTCGGCAGCGGCCAGGATACCGGCGTCGGTATAGGGCGCCGTCCCTTTCCAGTATCGCTGCATCCCGACTAGCGGCTTATCCGCATTCGGGTCGGCCTCGCAGAGCGATGAAATTAGATAAAGCAGCGACTTGTTGTAGACCAGTGGCACTTCCCAATAGGAACCCTCGGTCTTGTTGTCGAGCCCGAAGACCCGGAGCCCACTGACACGCTTGCGCAGTATCGGCAATCCGACATTCATCCGGTCGAATGTGATGGCCGCTGCCAGCATGATCACTTCAACGCGCTGCGTTGAGGATGCCGGAAGCCGCGCATCGAGTGCTTCGATGAAGCGCTGCACGTAGATCGCGCCCGCACTGTGACCAATCAGCGTGACCCGGAGTTGCGGATTTTTGTCCCACGCGTCGCATAAGTGGTTCAGGAACGCGGTGCCACCCGCGTCGGCGTCATTCGAGAACGAGTCGTCGATGAACCGCTTCATTTCCCCCCAGATTGGTGAGCCCAGGCGCTCGGCCAGCCCCGCCGCGATGAAGAGTTCTTCGACAACCGTCGTATACAAGCCGTGATCGTGCCCAGAATTCAGTCGCTGAATGATTCTTGCAAGAGGATTTTGCGGCCCGCCGAGATGCTTGGGGGAAAACAGACGGCGCTTCTCGGGAACCGCCTTCCCGGCAGTTACCAACCATTGCGCAAACTGATCCAGTTCAGTGCTCGAACAGGGGAGCTGTGCTCCTGCACGCTTCGCCCAAGCGTTGTCGTAGAGTTTGGTGGAAGACGCCAACGCCTTGAGGGTCATTGGCGCCGCCTTACCGACTTTGGCCGATGGTCGCTGCCCCTTGAGCGATTGATCAGTGTCGAGCACCGCGCAGATCTTGCGGGCCACTGTATTCACTGCATAGTTGGCGGCATTGATGAAACCCGGATCGTCGCGATAGGGCTCGAGAATCGCTTCCACCGTAGTCAGTAGATCGGCCTTCCAGATGAAGAAGAATGGGTAGGCGCCGCTGTCGGTGTAGCCCTCGATCAACTGGCCGGCAGTGCTTAGACCAGCCGCTTCCGATACCAATCCGCCGTGGAAAAACACACACAGGTGTCCCGATGTGCCGTTTTCTTTGAAATTATCGAACGCCTTGCTGAGGTCGAGGGCCGTGGTCTTATTGAACCTGCCGTATTGCAGATCGATGTCGTGAAGTGGATCGATCGGAAGTGGTGCTGATGCTTTCGGCATGACGTTTCCTCCCTTCACGATCAGTACGGGTTCGCCGTGACTGGCGACGTGAACGGCGCCGCGGCGCGCAAAACCATCCGGTCGACGGCGGCACCTCGCGCAACGAGGTGCACGCCTGTGCGGGTGTCGTCAGTCAGGAATCTCGGGCTCAACTAACTTTGCCAGCTGAACCAGCGACTCCTGCCAGCCGAGGTAGCACATCTCTACAGGAATGACCTCGGGCACACCCTCCTGCACGATGGAGAGTTTCGTTCCGCAAGACACCTGATGTAATGAAACAGTGACGTGCATCTCGCCGGGCAGGTTCGGGTTATCGAATCGGTCCGAGTAGCGGATTTTCTCGAACGGCACCAGTTCGATGTACTCGCCGCCGAACGAGTGGCTATTGCCGGTGCCGAAGTTACGGAAAGACATCTTGTGAGTGCCACCCACGCGGGCATCCATGTGGTGGACCTGACAGGTGAACCCGTAGGGAGGCAGCCACCTCGCTATCGCATCGGGTTCGAGGAAGGCGCGATAGATGCGTTCGGGAGTCGCGCGCAAGACGCGATGGAGACGAATTGTTCCGGTAGTCATGGTGTGCTCGCCTTTCACTGGAGAAGTTGAACATACCCCTACGACGATTTGGCGATGCCGGATTCGACATAGGTCGGGATCGGGGAAAACCCGTAGGCGCCGATGCGTTTCAAAGTTAACCGCTTTTATCCGGCCACCACGCGGTTGCGGCCATTGTGTTTGGCCTTGTAAAGCCGCTCATCGGCGACGCGTAAGAGGGTGTCGATCGTGTCGCCGTCCCGTCCGAACTCCGAGATGCCAACACTGACGGTAACGGCGACGGCCCGCCCGGTTCCGGTATAGAACTCCTCGGTGGCCACGGCGCCGCGGACGCGCTCCGCGATCGACCGTGCGGCTTCCAGCGCGGCTTTAGGTAACAGCACCATAAACTCTTCGCCACCAACCCGCGCCACGCCGTCATAGGGGCGAATGGCATCAAGGCATTTCTGCACGAATCGCTGCAACACCTCGTCACCCACCTGATGGCCGTAGTTGTCGTTGATTAATTTGAAGTTGTCGAGATCCAGTGCCAGCAGCGAGAACGGCGCCCCCTCACGCCTCGCGCGTGCGATTTCCGTCTCCACGAGTTGGATAAACTCGCGCCGGTTTGCAGCGCCCGTCAGCGGATCGGTCGCGGCGAGGTGCTCGAGCTTGTGATTGGTGCGTTGGAGTTCCTGCAGCGCGCTTTCCGTGCGTGCCATCGCCTCGGCGAGGCGTGCCATCAGTTCTTCCTGGCTGTAGATCGTCGAAAAGGAGCGCGTTGTGCGAAACGCCTGGACGACGCCATAACTCAGCAGGAAAAAGCCGGCGGCGAAGATCGCGTGCGCCAGCCACCACATGTGATTCCAGGGCTTGCCGAGAATGAACGCGAGAGACGAAAACGCGAAGGCAGTGATCGAGATGCCGTAGATCACCATCAGCGGCGAGCGAATGCGACGCAGCATCAGCGCCATGACGTTCAGCGTCGAGAAGATGAGCGCCCCGCCTTCCATGGAGAGTCGCACCGCGAGGTCGCCCGCAATGGGCGAGTTCGCAATGAGTCCGACGACCAGGTCGATCAGGACGAACACGACGACCCACATCAGCCACGGGCCCGCCTTCGAGCGCCGCTCGATCGCGTCCGGCGCGCGGTGATACGAGAGGAGTCCGACAAACAGCAGCACCGACATCACCAGACGCGATGCCGGGCCGTAGAGCAGGAATAGCCAGATATTATGGTGAGCCATGCCGGTGAACGCGCCGTGCAGCGCATAGACCAGTACAAAGCCCAGAAAGCCCAAAGTCAGCCAGCGCAACAGCGGTTCGCCCGACGACAGATAGCAGCGCCATGTCACATAGGTGACAAACAGCCCCTCGAGCGTCGCCGCTGCGATTGCGATTTCGTGGAACGCGTGGTTTTCGAACTTCAGGCTTGGGTCTTGAAAGAAAGCCAGATAGGCAATCAGGTAGGCGGGAATGAGCGCAAAACCAATGATCAACAAACTTGAGTAGACCTTGGTAACGATCCCGATGATGCGAGGCGGTTCTTCGATTGAGATGGTCGTGCTCATGTGCCCCTCTCCGACAATATGACTGTGGTTATTCGCATCGCCGAGCGATTGACGCGTGAATCCACCGACTCGGACTCGGCACCATACCGTGTGCAGAGCCAAGCATACCGTGCAACGGGCGCCTGAGCGACAGTGTGCGATAAAAAACGGACTGCGATGCACGTTGGCGACACATTGGTGGGGCGATCTGCTGCCAACGCAACGCGTCTTAGGCGCTTTCTATGCGCTGCGCATCGCGTTCGCACGACGATCCCTTTCGAGCAGCCCATACAACGCGCTGTCCGATACCTCGTCGCCAACTATCCAGCGCTCGCGCAGCAACCCTTCGCGCGCAAATCCGAGCCGTTCGAGAAGCCGCGCCGATGCGGCATTGCGTGGGTCGATATCCGCCTCGATCCGCCGCAGACTCAACGTGTCGAACGCGTGCTCAATCAGTGCGGAAGCCGCCTCGGTCATATACCCACTTCCCCAATGATTGCGTTGCAGACTAAAGCCTATCTCCGCTCGACGGCATTGTTCGTTCACGTTGAAGAGATCGCAATGTCCGAGAACGGCGCCAGTTGCCCGCAACTCGACTACACAGACGAGGGCCTCGCCTTCCGTTGACGTCTTCAATAAACGCGTGACACGCTCAGTGGCCTGATCTAAGCCGGTCATTGCCGGAAACGAGAAATAGCGCATCGCATCCGGGTCCGACCAGATCGCGAACAACGCCTGCACATCCTCATGACGAGGCGGCCGCAGAATGAGACGCGGGGTATTCAGCGTGACGGACTTGAAAAAAGACATGAAGGGTTGGAGGCGTGGAGGTGGACCGGGTATTTAATCACGCGAGCCACGTATCAACAATCGCGTGTTTCGAAGACTGGCAAGCAGGACTGACATAAATCCTGAGTCCCCAATGCAAGAACTCCGAACGATCACCGCCTCAACCTGCGTCTGACTCGTCCCTCGACGAATCCTTGAAAGTGAAGATCACCTATCGCGCTCGCCCAGGCGTTTACCCAGCAAGTCGCGAGCGCCCTTTCAACAGACGAATCCGCGCGCATAAGACGGGCCGTCGCGACACGCAGGCGAGCGAACGCATATTCCCTGCGCGCGCATTCCCGAAGCCGGACAGATGTGCCTTCACGCATCGCTGACAAGTGAAAGGAAGCGAAAGAAACCTGGGGAGGTAGAACGCGGTTCTCGCACCGCGGTGTCGCAAGGATAGGCCCGTGGCCGATCACGCGTCCAGGTAGGGCTTGCGCGAGGGTGGTGACGGCCGGACTTCGGTCATTCGGTCTCGCGCACGCCGCAGTCCCCCCGTTTAGACGAGTGCGACCTTGCCGGTGGCGAGGTCATACATGCCGCCAACAATGTCGATCTTCTTGTCCGCGTAGAGTTTCTGGACGATCGACGGTGTGCGCTTCAGTCGAGCCACCTGCCGTCGCACGTTCTCGGTGGCCGCGTTGTCCACCAGGTTGCCGGTCTGCGTCTCCTCGGCGGCGATGACGGCCGGTTTGATCGCGGTGATGAGTTCCGGTAAATGGCCCGGAACGACAGCCTTGGACTTTAGCACCTTGATTGCGGCGTCGACCGCACCGCATCCGGTATGGCCTAGCACCATGACGAGCGGCACGCCGAGGAACTCGGAGCCGTATTCGAGGGATGCAAGCATATCCGGGTTCACGACGTTGCCCGCGACGCGTAAAACGAAGAGATCGCCCGGCCCCTGATCGAACGCGAACTCGGGCGCCACGCGCGAATCGGCGCAGCTCAGGATCGAGGCGACCGGATACTGCCCCTGCACACGGGCGGCGCGACCCGATGAGAAGTCGCGCTCGTTCGGCGTGTTGGCGGCGTAGCGCGCGTTGCCCTCCATCAGCCGCTTCAACGCATCCGCAGGCGCGATCGAGTTTTGCGGTGGCGATACGCCTGGCGCTGGCGGGCTGGCCGCGATAGCGGCGCTCACGCTCCATGGTAGGAGCGCCGCGAGTGCGCCGGTCTTCAGGAAACATCTGCGCGATACCTGAGGCTCGTGCTGCGCGTCACCACACACATCACACATTTGAATACCTCCGACATTGCCCGGCGCATTTGGCCGCAAACAGACGTCTTGACGCATCGCAACGCAACTGGCCCACCGAACACCTGCCAGGTGCTCCTCATGATCAATTCACCTGCCTGGTTTTGAGTCTATACCGTCGTCAGGCGCACTGCCCAGAAAACCCCGCGATTGCCAGGAGCAGACCGTGGCGGCGTATGGCGGGTTGGCGCGACTGGGTCTACTGGTTACGTGCGGCTTCCCGATCAAATCTGCAGCGTCCGTTGCCGCGGCACGCGACTGTCCGGTCCAACCGCCCCCCAACGCAAGCTCGAAGAATCAGTTTGACCAAATGACCAGATTGGAATAATGTTCATTTCAGACAACGTGGAGCATCCGATGGACACCCTTCTGGGCAAAACAGCGGTCATTACAGGCGCGTCTTCCGGCATCGGTAAGGCGATTGCGCGTCGCCTCGCAGGCGAGGGCAGTCACGTCTTCATCGCCGGGCGCAGTTCAGAGCGGCTGCAGGAAGTTGCCCGGTCAATCGAAACCGCCGGCGGCAAAGCAAGTATCGGTGCTTTCGATCTGCACGATTACGACGCATTGCACGCTTTCGTCGCCGAGGCGGCCAGCCGAACCGGGCGCCTCGACATCATGGTCAATGCGGCTGGCGTTCACCATCCGGGCACCATTGCAGACGGCAAGACGTCGGACTGGCAGGCCATGTTCGAGGCGAACGTGATCGCCGTACTCGCCGGTAGTCGGTCCGCAATCCGTGTTATGCGTGAGACCGCGAGCAACGGGCATATCGTGACCATTTCTTCGTACGCGGGTGAAGGCAACGCCTATCACGTCTACGGCGCGACGAAGGCGGCGGCCAATTCGGTCTGCCGGGCATTGCGCCACGAACTCGCGGACGAACCGATACGCGTGGTAACCATCATGCCAGGCGCGGTGGCCACCAATTTCGGGCGGCACTATCCGCCTGAATTCGTCAATGGCATGTTCAAATCGTTCGGTATCGCGGCCGAGTTCAAGACCGGTGGCGTACTATCGGACGCGATGCTCGAGAAACTTCACACTCACGCTTCGTCCATCTTTGCGTCGCCCGATGACATTGCCAGCGCGGTTCTATACGCGGTTACCCAGCCTCATGATCTCAGTGTCTCCGAAATCCTCGTCGGACCTCGCAAGTCTTTCCCAAATGCAGCCTGACGCGACCCTGCCCGGTGGCGACAAGCGTGATCGGATTCTCGATTCGGCTTTAATGCTGTTCCTGCGCTATGGCGTCAAGCGAACCTCTATTGACGATATCGCGCGCGAGGTCGGTATCGCCAAAGGCACGATTTATCTTTCTTTCGATTCAAAGGCTGCGCTATTCGCTGCGATCGCCGACCGGCTTTGCGCGACCACGCTTTCGAACGCCGAGCAGATCGCGAGCGGCGTCACGCCGCCGACCGAACGGATCGTCGATGTACTCGACTGCTATATCGGCGAAACGCATCGGCTTGTTTCCCAGTCGCCGCATATTGCCGAATTGACCGCGTCACGCGAAGCGCTGGCGACGCAAGCGTTCCAGACCCTGGACAGGCAAATACGCGCGTTGCTGAACACGCTTCTCAGCGAGGCCGGCATCGATCGGGACGGGGCGGATGCGATGTTCATTGCGGCTGGGCTCGGAACGCTACAGACGGGCGACAACGCCGCGCAGCCATACCGGGCTCGACTGCGCGCAATGGTGGACACGTTGATGGCGGGGCTCGCCTGCCTCGCTAAAGTATGATGCGTTGACGCGGATGCGCCTTTAGCCAGGTGATCTTGTTTTTCCGGAACAGAAATTCGACACCACCGGTAATTTTCTCGACGATATCGTTCTTGCGGGCAATCATTATGGCCATGTCGAGAGTAACGTTTTCAACGCCGATCATCGGTGTTTCCCAACCCGAAGGACGCAGCGAGTTCCGGCCCTTTCGCAAGTAAGCGGCCGACTTCGTCGCGTCGACGCGCTGCCCATAATGCGAGTACCTGTTCGACGTGCAATTCGGAATTGCTCGATAGGGCTTCGGCCAATGCTACGGCATCATCGGCTGCTTTCGAGGTGCCAGAAGCGGTATGGGGGCGGACTGTGCAGGCGGCATCCCCAATCAACGCAACCCGTCCGACAGAGAAGCCAGGACTTAATGCGTCGAAAATTGATTGGAAGAATGGTGCCTGCGTTTCGCGTACCAGTTGCTGGAATGTAACGGGGAGATACCGGGTTGCCAGTTCGCACAACTCCGCGAAGGACTCAGTTGATAGATGGCCGGGACTAATAGATGCGTGATGCCGATGTCCATGTTTGTCCGTTAGATGTCGGTGCATCGCCGCCTCATCCGTTTCGTTTCGATACCAAAGCCAGTTGAAGCGTCGGCCGCCGGGCTCCAGTGATCCGTCGAGGCCGGGAATCAGGAATGCCATAAACATATGTCCCGGCTCACGGAACATGGTGAAGTTATTTACGAGCGCTTCAATTTCCACCGGTGAGAAGGCCGATTCGTCGACAATGCCACGCCAGGCGACGTATCCTGCGAATCTTGATTCGTAGTCTGGGAAAAGCTTCGCCCGCGCGCGAGAGCCGATTCCATCCGCGGCGACGAGAATGTCCGCGCTAACACTTTCCCCGCGGTCAAAGTCAATCTCAATCACTTCGTCATGCTCAGTAAAGTTGATTACTTCCTGTCCGTACGAGATTCTGTCTTTCGACAGCATGGCGCAGAGCGATGGATATACGGTGTCCCAGGAGGAGAACGGCAGTTTCTCAGGCTCCTCGGACAGCACATTTCCATTGATGTCGATACGCCGTCGCATGATCGTCGGCACGCTGATCATTTGCTGGGTGTAGTGGCCATGCTGTTCAAGGAATTTCATCATATGACGCAGCACGGCGACACCGCCACCTCGTCCTCGCAACGGGACCTCCGAGCGCTCGTACACGTGCACGTCGTGTCCGATACAACTGAGCGTGAGCGCACTCGAAAGTCCCGCAATTGATCCACCGGAGATGACGATTTTCATAGGTTAAAGGAGGTGAATTATGCGGCTCTCCGTCCACGGAACACCGCAGGGACGCCTACCTGTGGCATCGAACAAGATCGTCTATTCGACCAGTTCAGATTTAACCATCGGCGCAGCGCGCGTTTTTTCAAAAACGCACGGTATCAATCAAAGTCTACCGGTGCGCACGATTCCGGCTTCATCAGTGAGCAATATACGAAGGTGGTAGTGATGCATTCCTTTTCGTGCGGTGCCGATCCCCACGCATAACTATTCCGGAGACGCTATTCAGCCTATTCTGCTTGAAACACGGAACCGATGCGAAGCGGCGCGATTTATCGGAAGAGTACGCTGGAATGCGGACTCATGCGTTCGATCGCAACGTTAAGGTTACGTTAAGGTGGATTCGTTCAGAATCGGTGCAACATTCTGGTGTCAATTTCGACCATAGAGGAACTCCATGCCTGGAATTTTTCGCATCGCTGCTATTTTTGCTTTGGTGGGCGCTTCAATGGGTGCCGCGTCGGCAGCGGCGCCGCAGCCTAGTTACGTAACAACCGTCCAACTGCACGACGGCAAGCGCGTGACATGCTCTGTCAATGAGCCGGCTTCAACGTTATTGTCTTCACACGATCGGCAGGCGTTGACCGCCAGCGAACGAAACGAGGCCGAAATCGATGCTACGGCTGCCCTCCGGAGAATCCCCAGAAATCGGGGCGACGCTGACACGTCGGACGTGCAATGTTCATAAGTAGGGAGTCCGGAGCGATATCGGGTCTTGCAGTCTCAGGTGATTTGCGAGTACCGGTGGCCGATCGTTCGGGTTTCATTGCTTCAGCGCCGCCACATAAGCTGAAACAGACGCAATCTCGTCGTCGCTCAACAGAGGAATGATCAGGCTCGATGCCGCCTCCCGTTGCCCGGTGACGCGAAATGCGTGCTGGCGCGCGCCGTACTCCGGCCTTCAGCGGAACGGTCTCTATGGCGTGTCCTTTCCAATGGACCTTCGCCAATTTTTGGAGGCCGGTCGAGCTTCCGCAATGCGTATTCGCGGGTTGTTCCAAGCAGGTAGTAGTCGTCTTTCTCGCCACCGGGCGTCCTGATGACCAGGCACTTCGATACCAGGCCTGCTATGGCTTCCGTAACGTCTCCTTTCGACACCCTGTCGACGGCAGCGACAGTTTGCGCATGGTCAAGGTGGAAGTGCCCTGAAATCTTCGCGAGTTTGTGCAGCACGACTCTCTCGAGTTCGCCGAGTAGCTGGTAGCTCCAGTCGAGCATGCCCAGAAGCGTCCGCTGACGCGCGGGTGCGGTCCGACGTCCTCCTATGAGTGTCCGGAAAGGGTCATCCGCCACTTCACACGCCAGTTGTCGCATGCCAAAAACCCTCGCTCTAGACGCCGCCAATTCGAGGGCCAGGGGAAGGCCATCGAGTTGGCGGCAGACCGATCCGATCATATCGACATTCTCCGGCTCTTTCGTCAGGTCGCTGGTCCACGACGCGGCAAATGCGAGAAACGTTTCGACCGACGGGCAAGCCAGAATCTCTCTGTGAGTGGCATCGACACCGGGAGTAGCGAGTGGCGCGACCCAATGTAACGTCTCGTTGCGACTCCGGAGCGCTTCGCGGCTGGTGGCCAAAACCCGGAGATTTGCGCTTGCCTGAACCAGTCGTTCAGTCAGCCTCGCCGCCTCTTCGAGCATGTGTTCACAGTTGTCCAATACCAAAAGTATCCGGCGATCGGCAACGGCGCCGAGCAGCTTCGGCAGCAGGAGCAGTTCGTCGAAAGGTTCGATGCCGAACGCTTCCGCAGCGGCATTTAGCACCTGCTCACGGCGAAGTACGGGGGCAAGAGACAGGAAACAGACGTCGACGCGACCGTTTGCCCTCATTGATTGAGCCGCCTCGATCGCAAGGTGCGTCTTTCCTGCGCCGCCAGGTCCGAGTAGCGTCACGACCGGCGTGTCCTGCAACGCACTTGTAATCTCGCCGATTTCATTTTCGCGGCCGATTAACGGCGTATAACAAATGGGGAGTGGCTCAAACTCGATTGACGGCGACGTAGAGGGTATTGCTGAGTTCTTGCTCTGATGCACGCTAGTGTCGTCGTCCAGCGGGACTAGACGATAACCTCGCCGCGGAACGGTCTGGATTGCACGGCCGTCGGCGCCGAGTTGTTTTCTGAGCGCGGACAAATGGACGTGAATGTTGCCTTCCTCAACGACGAGGTCTGGCCACACATGCGACATTATTTGGTTTTTGGTAACGATTTTGCCTCGCGCCTGAATCAGCACCTCGAGCATGTCGAATGCACGTGCGCCGATCCGAAGGCGGTGGCCATTCTGAAAGGCCTCCCGTGTTTCAAGTGAGACGCTGGTACGGCCGATCTTTTCCATACTGAAGACACCCCAGGCAACCTGATCGAGGAACGCAACTTGCAGGAGGCTCATTAGCATTATCCGTTTCCGGGTTGCACAACGGAGTCAGGAGAACGACCGCGACACCCCCACGGTATCGCACGCACGGAATTCGCACCAGACCTACAAACAGGTGTTCGTCTTTGCCACCCGTATGGTCGGGTTATATCCAGGTATCAAAGAGAGCAAGCGCCTGGCGTTCTAGTATTGGAGTGGTCGACGGGCAGGGCGAACCGGCCAATACTCGATCGCGGTTTCCCGCACCCCGCGCAACCGGCTGGCCACCGGGAACGTTCATATCACCTCTGGCGACGAGCTTGACAGACGCCTGATGACATATCGGTCGGCGTGGTTTCATGCGCCGTCACCATTCGGTCACGCGCGCATGTTCCCATGTATTACGTTCCATTACCGGCTACCTCGCAAATGCCGGTGCCCCTGCCTTCCCGTCCCGCATATACGTTTCAGGAGACGAACATGTCAAGCATTCGACCTGCTTACGCAGTAAGCCGCATTTTCACGCGCACGGCGCTAGCGCTCACCGCACTCTGTTTCGCGACCGGGGGTGCCTACGCGCAAACCTCGGCGAAGCCAGTAGTCACGCCGGGTTTTAGCCTGAGCGTGTTCGCGGTGGGTTCCGGTGGGTTGATGAGCGCACCGGACTCACTGGCCGTGCTTGATGGTCACGTTTGGGTCGGCTACGCAAACAACGGCGCGCCGGACGGCTCGAATGGCGCGATGAGCGTGCTTGTTGAATACGCGCAAGACGGCAGTGTCATGAAAACTTTCCAGGTCGCGGGACACAACGATGGCCTGAAGGTCAATCCGTACACGCGTGAGATCTGGGCGATGCAGAATGAGGATGCGAGTCCAAACCTCGTCATCATCAATCCCGCGACCGGCCAGGCATCCAAACCGTATTCGTTCGGCAAGACGCTGCATGGCGGCGGTTACGATGACATCGTATTCAAGGACGGCCAGGCCTATTTCAGTGCGTCCAATCCCACTCTAAATGCTAGTGGCAAGAATACGGGGCCTGCGATTGTCCGCGTTCTGCACCTTGATGCGAACACATACACGGTCGACGTCACGCCGGTAATGCGCGGCTCATTGGACGCCAGCGACATTCCGTTTGGCACGGTGGCAACCCTCAGTCTGACCGATCCGGATTCGATGACGCTGACGCCGTCGGGCGATGTACTGCTCGATGATCAGGGCGATGGTCAGCTCGTTCTGTTGCGCTCCTCGGGCGATGAACCGCGAGTGCAATATCTGCCGCTTCTCGGCAACGTGCAGGTTGACGACACGGTATTTGCCACTGCACGACGGGGCTACCTGCTGGTGTCCGATACGAAGGCGAATACGGTGTACAAGATCAGTGCCAATGTCTGGCAGCGTGATGCTGCGTTCTCCGCGTCAACGGGCGTAGCCGCTTCGGGTAGCACGCCGGCGGTGCCGGGTTACGTCGGCCAACTTGATTTGCGTAGCGGAGCACTCCTTCCGTTGGTAACCAATCTGGCCAGTCCGCACGGTATGGTCTTCGTGCCGACAGACGACCAGCAGTAACGATCGTGCGTTGATTGCTGAATGATGTGGTCGCAGTAAGTACACGCTCGCGCCGACCGACTGGCCGCCGCGAGCGTGCTTACATTCAAGGCGTCCTGGTGTTCAAATCTACTCGTCAGCATTCTCCAGGCCTTCAAGTCTCCTCCGTAGTTCGGTTATGACGTTGAGGGCCGTTTGAATATCTTCAATGGGTATTCCATCTGAAAGCTTGTTGACCTGCGGGACGTACAGACGGATCGCGGCGTCGAACGTCTGCGATCCCTTGTCCGTCAACACGACGAGTTGCGCACGGCGGTGATACGGGTTGGGCTGGAATATGACGAGCCCTTCCTTCTCCAGATCGTTGACGATGCGCTGCACGTTCTGGCGGTTGGCTCCCAGGTCGCGCGCAAGCCAGGCAACCGGCTGCGGACGGTCTGCCGCCGCAATGGCCCCCAGAATCTGCCAGCGAGCGCTGGTTATCCCAAGCGGCGCGACGAGCCGGTCGCCCCACGCCAAAGTCAGGTTGTTGGCCCGAAACATGCCGAGGATAAGGTCGGTTAGCGCGACCCCGGTCGGGGTTTGCCTGGTTTTCCGCATTTTGACACCATATTTTCAATCTGAATCAATATAGCATAATTGACATCGTGATGTCAATGAGTCAAGCTTCATGCCGTCACCCACTAACGACAGGAGCCCATCATGTCACTAATGCGTCCCCTCGATCCAGCCTTCCCGATCGAACGTCAAATCGCACTCGAAGCCTCGCCCGTCGTCCTCGTGAATGTATTCACGCTAGACAAGGCTGACGAGCAGGTTTTCCTTCAGGCGTGGCAAGACGATGCCGCCATCATGAAGCAGCAGCCGGGGTTCATCTCGACCCAGTTGCATCGTGCGCTCGGCGAGAGCCCAACGTATCTCAACTACGCCGTCTGGGAATCGAACGCGCATTTCCGGGCCGCGTTTGCGCATCCGGAGTTCAGGGCAAGACTCTCGGCCTATCCATCCTCGGCGGTTGCCAGTCCGCATCTGTTTCAGAAGGTCGCAGTGCCAGGCATTTGCGTGGCGTAGTTGTGAGGTCGGCGAGCGCTTGAAGTCGTCAAGTTCCGAATCAAGCGAAAAGAGGATGCGAGCGGACCCATAAGCACCAGTGCTTTCAGGCGCGGCTCGATTGGCGGACGCCAACCCGCTGGCATCCTGGACCGTGGACTCGACACTGCAGCATGAAACGGTTGTGACTCTGCGAGAGCAGACAACGTGACGCAAGCCAGAATCACCGCAAGGATGGTGTGGCGCATCGGATCGCTGCTCCGGTCGCGGTACGGTCAGCGGAAAACGGAGCTTATCAATCTGTGCAGCGGCGGTGGCAGTGTGATCACCTAGGCCAGAATTGCCTTTACCGGATGATCCTTGAGCCGACAGAGAAACAGTGACACGGCACCCACGTCGTAGATGTCCGGGCATCTCCCTCCGATTGCCGCACCGTGTCGTTGCATAAGTCCATCAGCAGTCGGCCATCGACCTTGGCGAGCCTGAAAATGTGTTCATCGAGCTTGCGCCAATTGTTGTCCGGAATATTATGAGGAATTGCGAGCATCATCACCACAGCTTTATGTTTTGCGTAGGTTTTGACAATCGAAGACACTGTTCCAGTACGACTGTCAAACGCCGGTAATCGCGACGCTTACCGGCATCAGAGGTCGCATGATCGACGATTCGCTTACAGTCCGTAATGTGCGGTTGAGCGCCCGCCAGCGCTGGATGATTTTTGTCGCGAGCACCGGGGGCGCGCTTGAGGTATTCGATTTCGCCGTCTACGGCTTTTTCGCACAGAGCATCGGCCGCGAATTTTTCCCGGCGCGAATGGGCGTGCCGCCAGAGACATTGTCGTTCGCGGTCCTGGCCGTCGGTTACACGTCGAGGCTCGTGGGCGGCACGTTCCTCGGCCGGTTGGGTGACAAGTACGGCCGGCGCGTTGTTTTCACCTCGTCGGCAATGATCGCGGCGGTGTCGACCTTGCTCATCGGAATACTTCCATCATACGAATCGCTGGGCATTGCGGCGCCGGCGCTCCTGGTTTTGCTGCGACTCACACAGGGTTTGTGCCTGGGCGGTGAATTACCCGGAGCTGTCATCTATGCCGTTGAAACAGCGCACGCGAAACCCGGGGTCTTATGTGGCGTTGTATTTCTCGCTGTCAATATCGCGCTGATACTTGCCACTAGCATCAATCTCGGTGTGCAGGTGTTTTTCACACCAGAGCACGTTCGCGCATTCGGCTGGCGGATCGGGTTTCTGGTCGGCGGTCTGCTTGGCCTGCTGAGTTTCGCAGTGCGGCGCACGTTAGTGGAAACCGACGAATATGCCACGACAATTGGGATCCGGCATCAGGAGCCACTTACTATTCTGTTTCGCAATCATGTTGCGGCCGTTCTGACAGGCATCGCTGCGGCGTCACTGGTGGGCGCATCAAGTGGCCTCTTCGTGGCGCACATGCCAGTCTATCTTCAGACGCTTCACTATGACCCACAGAAGATTGCCCACGCCCAGACGGTGTATGTGGCCACCATCTCGGCCTGCATCCTCACCACTGCATATTTGGGCGATCTGTTGTCGCGGCGTTTCGTCTTCATGTTGGGGACCGTACTGTCAGTGCTGTTCGCCCCTTTCTTTTACGTTGCGGTGACCCGTCATCAGGCCAACTTGCCCCTGCTGTTTCTGATGGCCGGTGTCGTCGCTTCGTTTGCAAATGGCACTTACGCATGTGCGATTGCGGAAATGTTTCCCGTCGACGTGCGATTCAGCGGCCTCGCCACCGCCATGAATATCGGTCTGGCCGTGCCGATGGCAATGGCGCCGCTCGCCGCAAGCATTCTTGCATCCAGAACGCACTGGACATTTGCACCCGCGCTTGTCATGGTGCTTTGCGCGACGTTTGCGTTCGTTGCGTCATTTCAGATGAAGCGTCGCCGCCGGGAGGCCGTGGACTTCAAAATGGGCAATGAGTCGCTGTTGCAGGAGCGCAAATGAACCCTCAGGGATTCGTCAGGATTGGAGATATCGAACTCGATATCCAACGCTACGAATTGCGTCGGGCTGGACAGCAGATCCGTCTCGAGCGCCTGCCGATGGAGTTGCTGATCCTGATGGCGTCCCGCGACGGACAACTCGTGACGCGAGCAGACATCGTCAGGGCGTTATGGGGTGGCAACGCTTTTCGCGAAACGGACAACAGCATTAATACAGCAATTAGAAAAATCCGGATTGCGCTAGATGAAAATCCCGACCACCCGTTGTATCTGACTACAGTCAAGGGGAAGGGTTATCGCCTGAACGGTACGCGGACGTCCTCCGAGGAGCCTCTGCATATTCCCGCAGAAGCGGTTCGCGTGCTGGTCCTGCCTTTCGAAAACAAGACCGGCGATTCAAGCGAAGACAGTCTCTGCGACGCGCTTGCAGATGAGACCTCCGCCAACATCGGGGTGCTTAATCCCGAGCGGATCCTGGTCATTGCGAGGACAACAGCCGCCGGGTATCGGCGGGTGAATAAGAGCATCGCGGAGATCGCGCTAGAGCTGTCCGTCGACTATGTGCTGGAAGGTTCGTTGACGCAGGACGCGGGAAGGGTTCGTATCCTGGCGCACCTGATCCGCTGTGTCGATCAGGTGCAGATATGGAGCCGCGCGCACGAACCGATGACACGAGGCGCACTGGATATCCAGAAAGAGGTCGGAACCGCCCTTGCTCAGGAAGTATCGCCGGCGCTCGCGCAACAGCAGCACATGCTCGCAAGGCGTCTGCCGGTCGATCCGCTGGCGCACGATGCCTACCTGCGTGGCCGGTACTATTGGACTCGACGCGTTCATTTCGATGCGGGGTTCGCTGCACATCATGCCTTAAATGACGAGGACTTCATTCGCGCGCGGAGCTATTTCGAGCGTGCTGTCGATCGGGACCCGACCTACGCGCTCGGCTATGTCGGCTTGTCGAATATCTTCGGCTCGACCGCAACGCATGGGTTCTACGCGCCCTCGCAGGGCTACCCTAAAGCACGCGAGTCGGCACTTCGCGCTCTGGAACTCGACGCTAATCTTCCGGAGGCTCACCAGGCGCTTGCAGGCGTGCACTACTTCTACGACTGGGACTGGCGCCGTGCGGAAGCCGAGTTTCTGAAGGCATTGCGGCTCAACCCGAGCCATGCGGAAACCAGCCGCCTGTACGGACGACTTCTGCTGGTGCTCGGGCGAGAAGCGGAGGGGCGGGCGCAGTTCGAGCTCGCCGAGAGTGTGGATCCGCTGGGATTCGAAGGTTCGCGCGTATTTGGTCTCATACAGTCGGGGAGGTACGAAGAGGTGATCCGCGAGTTTCACGATACCGGGCACGGGAATAGATCGCCGCTGATTTACCAGTTGCTGGCTACTGCATTCGAAGTGCGGGGGCGGTATGAAGAGGCAATCGAAGCGACCGTCGATGCGTTGACCCGGTGCAGCGAATTTGCTCGAGCGGCGTCGATTCGAGCGATCTGGGACTCTGGTGGCTATCAGAGGGTTCTACAGTGGTATCTGCAGGATTTACACGCAAGGAGCCGAAAGCGCTATACATCACCGCTCCTGTTTGCGGAATTGCACGCACGTCTCGCGCAACCGGACGAAATGTTTCACTGGCTCGAGGCGGCGGTTGCCGAGCGCTCGCCTCGATTATGTGAACTGCGCACTAACCCGTGGTTCCAGCACTATCGGTCGATGGGACGGTTCCGAAAAGTCGAAAAGCGTATTGGTTACTGACCGGGAGGTCTTGGCAAAGCCAGAAAGTAACCAGTGTATGCGGCTCGTCGACCTGGTTCTTCATTGGCCGTGGTAGAGGTCGCTCCACATGCGGCTTTGTTCTCCGCTTTGCTGTGAGCGAACGAGGTCCTGGTAAACCTGTTGTCGCGAGAGTTTTGCTGCGGATCCCGCTTCGCCTGTCGACGAGCTGATTGTGCCGCCGACGTCTTGAGCGGCAGTTGGGGTTGCAGACTGCACCGGGTTGTCTTGCGCCCAGGCTTGTCCAAGAAAGAGGGCGACGGCGCACGTCGCCACGAGTCGAAGTGTTTTCATGTTGACTGACTCCAGCAAAGTAATGCGGACACGGTCAACAGACGGTTGGCCGCAATGGCGGTTTCGAACGACTTCGCCCGCGGCGTCCCGTTCGTAGCGCTTGCCTGATGTTGCGATCGGACCGCAGAAATCACTATCGACGCAATATGAAGAAATCGTTAACTTGCGAGCCCGCGCACACGCGAGGCGGTAAGTTCGCGGCGCACTTGCGCAGCAAATCCAGAGCACTCATGGCTGGTGGGCGAGCCCGACACGATAGTGTGGAAACAAGGTCGCGCGCCCACTGGCTGGGCGTGTCGCCGATCGCCGCCTCCCGCGGAGATCGGGCGCTGTACGGATTGAAGACTCGCGCCGCCCGAAAAAGCGCTCACATTACGCCGCAAAAAAGCCTCGCGGTGTCGCCTGGAATCTTTGTCGACCCCAACCTATAACGGATTACGCAACGCAATCGTCGAGCGTGCGTGCGAGTTCGCCTCGCCATATCGAATCGACCCGCTAACCAGGAGATGGGCATGGCCAGCAATCGTGTAACAGTGTTGTCGGCAGTATTGGTGTTGCTCTGCAGTGGCGGCACAGCCTATGCCGAGAGCGAGTGCTCAAACGCAACCTTAAGGGGAACTTACGGGTTTAGCGTGCATGGCGAGCTTCTTGGGTTGCTGGATACCCAGGGTCTACATCGCTATACGACTGCGAGCATCATCGATGGCGTCGCCCTGCAGAAATTTGATGGCGCGGGCCACTTTGCGCGTACCGATTTTCTTACCGTCAACGGCGCCCCGCGAGCGGCACAGACCGAGTTCAACCCCAATCAAACCGGCACCTACACGGTGAGCGCGGATTGCACCGGTTCAATGCACATGGTCTACGACAGCGGCGCTGTGCTCGACGCACGAATTGTCGTCGCTGACGAGGGAAAAGTTGTCAAAGGCATTCTGGATGCTGAGACCGTCCCTTCGTCTGACCCGGCCGCTGACGGCACCCAGTGTTCTGCAAATTGTGTTCTGGGTGTGCAAGTAAGCCTCGATGGCAGAAAGGTCGAAGGGCGATGACTGCCAACGTCAACCGTTCAACATCGCCACCTTCATCCTCAACAACTTCGCGCTCTGCTCAAGACTGCCGGCTGCTGCCGATGATACGCAATGTCTTCAGATTGATTGGCAACACCGGGATCGTGAGATCCATCCCGCTGACAAAGCCCACTACAAAGATCGTTCCGGCGGCGGCTGCATTGAGCTGAAATGCCCGCATAGAAAACCTCCGAAATTCCAATCGCGAGGAGGACATCCTAACAAGGCGTGGACGCTATAATTCACCGCAGAAACATAACATTGCTGCGCATGGTGCATTAATGAACAGTATCGAAGCCGACCAGACTGAAGCCTTCCTCGCGATGCTTGAAACCGGCAGTTTCTCCGCGGCCGGACGTCGCCTTGGTAGAGATGGTTCAGTTGTATCGAGACGCGTCGCTGCACTGGAAATGCACCTTGGCATTCGCCTTTAGCCCGCAAAGACGGGTGCGTTAAGCGTATCGTTATGTGTCCACCACAGGAGTGTACGAAATGCTTGTCCATATTTTTCGGGGACCCGGTCGCGTGTTCGGCTTTACGGCAGACGAAACGGCGGCGAACCTGCCGGCAAAGTTCGCTCCTTGGGTTTCATTTAGGTCAGTGGAGTTGAGCCGCGACAAACCGACCCCAGGTGTTGACCCGGGATCGTGTCTGGACGACATCGAGAATTATGGGTTTCATATCACCGATGCTCACGTTCGCATTGCTGACAAGTTGGTTTGATGTCGTCTTGTGCGTGCGAGGTACCCTCGTTTCGATCTGGATGGGACACTCAACAAACCGCAAATGAGTGTCTTCTCCTGGCAATATCGAAGGGCAGGTCAAGGTCCGGAAACGAGCCTCGGACTCCCCCCGCCAGATCGACGACAATCCGGCAGACTCCGCGAGTAGCGAAACTTCAGGCGTAATCGATGTGCATTGAGGTCAGCGGAACAGAAGGCTACGCCGAGCATGCGCAGTCGCTTGTCAAGCGATGGCAGAACATCTCGTTTGCCGACCAACACAAACCGGTCCTGCATCTGATACCCGAGGTTCCGTCGAGAATTCTCGACGTTGGTTCGGGAGTGGGGGTGGACGCGGCCGCGTTCGCGGCAATGGGGCACACCGTCGTCGCGGTTGAACCCGTCGACCCACTGCGCGCTGCCGGAATCGAGTTGCATCCGTCGTCGCGGGTTGAATGGGTCGATGACAGCCTCCCCGATCTTGCCGTCCTGCTTTCAAGGAAGGAAACATTTGACGTAGTTATGCTCACCGCCGTGTGGATGCATCTTGACGAGGAACAGCGCCGTCGGGCGATGCCGAACGTAACTTCTCTTGTGAGCGAAGGGGGCGTGGTGATCATGTCCCTTCGACATGGGCCCGTGCCACCAGGCCGGCGCATGTTTGACGTTTCGGCGGAAGAAACCATTGAGCTCGCGCGCATCGAAGGCTTGCAGCCTGTGCTCATTCTCGGCACCGATTCCATTCAGCAAGTGAACCGCAACATGGGCGTGACCTGGACGCGATTAGCTTTTCGACCGGAATCAAATCCTGGGTCCGGATTCGACGTAGTAAATAAATCGCTAATGCGAACATAGTCCGCTCTTTTTGGTGCTATAGGGCGTCGCGATTCGAACCGCAGGTCTCAGCGTAAGCCTGTTGCCACCGCTGGCCCGCATCTCGCTTACAATAATATTCATGCGAGCATGCTTGTACGCGGCGGTCCCCGATGAATCCGCGACATTCATGCCCATCTGGTATCGGCACTGCTGCCGACGTCAAGAACTCCTCGGAGAAGGCAACATGACACGACTCATTGCTTTGCTTCTAGTTGCGGGTACCACTCTTCTCGCAGGCTGTAACACGATTGCTGGAGCCGGCGAGGACATATCGAAAGGTGGCCAGGCCATCCATAACTCGGCCGAACAAGCCAAATAGATGACACCAGCGCCGCGCGCCAGCTAAGGTCTGCTGCGCCAGGCGATGCTATCCCGTTCAACTTTCATATCGCCCAAGTAATTACGACGACATCGACCATCAGGGCACTGTCAGGTAATGGAGGCCGCTTGCGGACGGTCGAATACCGCTTTTGCACCATTTGGCGCATCGATGCGCCAGTGCAGGAAGTTTGGGCGGCAATCCATGATTCGGCGCGCTGGCCCGAGTGGTGGATTAACGTCGAGCGCGTGGACCAGCTGGAGGCGGGGTCCGAGCGGGGCGTGGGCGTCGTACAACGCTATACGTGGAAAGGCTGGTTGCCCTATCGACTCGTGTTCGATATGCGGGTGACGCGCGTCGATCCGTTGGTCGCGTTGGAGGGAGAAGCCAGTGGCGACGTCGAAGGCGCCGGCCGTTGGAGTTTTTCAACCGACGGGGGCAGCCTGACCGTGGTCCGCTATGACTGGTGCGTGCATACGAACCGCACGTGGATGAATGCATTGGCGCCGTTGTTGCGACCGGTTTTCCGATGGAACCACGATGCAGTGATGCGCGAAGGTGGCGCGGCGCTGGCGCGGCGGCTGGACGCGCGGCTCCGCGCTGACAACGGAAGCTGACGTTCCACGTTGCAAGAACTTCACGTCGGGCAAGCACCAGGCGCCGTTGTCTCTGCCAGGAAACAAACAGAGATCCCTCCGTCTATCGAATCTTGATGACGACCTTACCCTTTGCACGTCCTGTTTCGATGTAAGTCATAGCCTCTCGCGTTGATTCGAACGGGAAGATCCGATCGATCACAGGCCTTATCGCAGCTGCGTCGACGAGCTTGGCGATCTGCGCAAGTTGGTCTCCATCGGCACGCATGAAGAGGAATGAATAGCCGACGTCACGACGTCTCGCCGCCTTTCGGATGCGATAGCTTAGAAACCGTACCGCTGTTTTCAGGAACCAGGAGGCACCTATCTGCCTGGCAAAATCAGGATCGGGCGGACCGGCGATCCCGATGAGCTTGCCACCTGGCTTGAGCACGCGCAGCGATTTTTCGAGCGTATTTCCGCCCTGCGTATCCAGCACCACGTCGTAGTCTTTCAATACGGCGGCAAAGTCGTCTTTCTTGTAATCGATAACGATATCCGCACCGAGCTGCTTCATCAATCCGGCATTCGCGGCGCTTGCTGTCGTAGCGACGGTCGCGCCGAGGTGCTTCGCCAGTTGAATGGCAAAGGTGCCAACCCCGCCGGAGCCGGCGTGTATGAGCACCTTTTGCCCTTTCTTCAGTTGCGCTCGTTCGACCAGTGCCTGCCACGCAGTCAAGCCCACCAACGGAATTGAAGCCGCTTCTTCCATGCTGAGCGCTTTGGGCTTCAGGGCCACTGCGTCTTCCTTGATCGCGATAAATTCCGCGAAAGTGCCGATCCGATCTTTGGGCGGTCGCGCGTACACCTCGTCGCCCGGCTTGAAGCGCCGCACATGGGATCCGACGCGGACAATGACCCCAGCCAGGTCATTACCCAAAATCAGTGGCAAACGATAGGGCAAAATAAGCTTGAACTCTCCATCCCTGATCTTTGAATCGAGCGGGTTCACGCCAGCGGCGTGAATCTGGATCAATACGTCATCCTCACGAAGTTCCGGAACCGGCATATCGCCGGCTCGTGCGCCATGCTTGCGTCCATATCGATCGACGACGAATGCCTTCATCATGATGCGTTGTTCCTTGTCTGTTTCTCGTTGTGTGAAGTAGTACCGTCTACGTTGTGAGGCGCAGATCTTTGCGAATGCCGGCGTCCACGAGGCCCACAGGCGCAAATCTGCGTAGCAATCGCAGGCGGCCGGCGAGTCCTCCCGCGGCATAGCGGAGTTTCGGGCGAGCCGCGAGAGCGGCCTGCAGCACGGTCTCGGCCACGACCTCGGGACCGTCAGCGCCCTCGACCACGTCCTTGACTCGCTTATCTACGGCCGCGCGGACCTCGCGGTACGCGTCGAGGAGGGCATCGGGTGCCATGAAGTTCGCGTCGAACGGCGTCTTGATGTAGGCAGGCTCAATGACCGATACCCGGATGCCCAGCGTACGCAACTCGTGATCGAGCGACTCCGAGTAGCCCGCAACCGCGTGCTTGGTGGCGGAATACAGCGCCATATAGGGCATGGGCAGGAAACCCAGGACAGAGCCGATGTTGATGATGCGGCCACTGCCTTGTTGCCGCATATGAGGCAGCACGGCACGCGTCATGCGGACAATCCCAAAGAAATTCGTATCGAAGATCGCACGGGCCTGTTCAAGCGAACTTTCTTCGGCAGCGGCGGGGGCAACGCCGAAGCCAGCGTTGTTCACCAGCAGGTCGATGCGGCCGTTCAGGCGCAGTACTTCCTTCACGGCTGCTTCGACTGATGCATCGCTAGTCACGTCCAGCGGCAGCATCTTGAACGTCCGCTGACCGGCTTTTGCACCGCGCCGGCTGGTGCCGTAGACCTTGTACCCGGCCTGGGTAAGGCTGTTTGCCGTGGCTTCGCCGATACCCGACGAGGCGCCCGTCACGAGGGCTATGCCGCTTTTCATCATGTTCTTCCGGTAGTGAGGAATGTCTTAACGTGGTTAGTCGCGTGTTCATTTTTGCCAAAAAATATGATGCTCGTCATATTTTAGATCCAGCAAAAACGCACACCTGGCAAGCGGATTTACTCGTCAGTGGGGGCGAGTTTTTTCAATGCGGCTTCAAGAAAACTGTCCGACAGCGTGGGGTCGTCGACGGCGCGCGCCAGCACCATGGTGCCGACCATGGTCGCAACGGTCATCAGTGCCTGTTCATGCGCGCCCGGCTGGCCCCAATCGGGCAATTGGCGCGTAACGACATCGATCATCTCCTTGATGCGGCGGGTGGCCGCGCGCCGAACGACCGGCGCCTGGCGCGGCATCTCCGAACCCAGGGCGGAGACCGGGCAGCCGGTCTCTATGGCTTCACGGTGCTCCTTCGACAAATAGGCACGCACCATCGACGGCAATGCCTGCTCCGGCGGTACCGAGGCGGCGATTTGCGCCGACAGGGCCACGGCCTGGGCACCGGCGCGGTCAGCCGCTTCGGCAAGCAACACCTCCCGCGACGGAAAGTGCGCGTAGAAGCCGCCATGTGTCAGGCCGGCCTCTTTCATGATGTCGGCCACGCCCGTTCCGTCGTAGCCGCTGCGCCGAATTGCGCGCGCGGCAACCTCGACGATGCGCTCGTGCGTGATTTCCTTACGGCTGGCGGGTTTCCGAGTGAGTGGTGACTTTTGCATGATGGTCATCATATACTACTTCGGCACAGTTTGCTGAACGGAGCGATCTCGAGTTCGACGACGGGCCGCATAGGCCTCACTCGACCCATCGCTGCGGCTGAACTTGGGTCTTCCTGATAGAGGCCGCTAACCGCGCGCCAAGGCATAGCAAAAGTTCAGGCAACCGCCAACGTCAAGCGATTCATCCACGAACGCCACGAGGCCGCATTACGAAGTCGCATACCCCAGCCGCTCAAACGCCCTAAGCCGCCCCCGTTCGACGCCTAAAACAATCGCCCCAAGCAGCACAGCATCGGTGCCGGTCGCCGAGACCGCAAATTCCGGCACAGGGATAGGCAGCCAGTCAGCGAGATGATCGCGAATTGTCGGTAGCAGCAGGGCGCCGCTTCGCCCGATACCTCCGCCGAGCACAACCAGTTTCGGATCGAGAATCGGAATAATCGACGCGAGTCCCCACGAGAGCTGTCGCGCTTCTTCCGCGACGCAGTCGAGTGCGCGCGGATCGCCTGCGTGGGCCGCCACGAACACCGCTTCTGCATTGGCCACGTCAAGACCCCGCCGCTGTGCGTGCGCGACAATCCCTTTCGCCGCGGCGGACACCTCGAACATAGGGCGATAGATTCCATCGGACTTCGAACCGACTGCCGGAGCCGCGGGCAGAACGGCAATCTCGCCGGCGAAACCATGTGCGCCGCGATGCAGCCTTCCATCGGCGATGATCCCCAGTCCGATACCCGTGCCGACCGACATAAAAACGAAGTTATCGACGCCACGCCCTAGGCCGTGCTGCTGTTCGCCTAGCGTGGCCAGATTGATATCGTTCTCAACCAGCAGGTCGGCATCGAGCGCTTCTCGCAGTGACGGAATCAAGCCTGCACGCTCCAGATCCGGCAGGTTCGGCGCGAGGCGAAGCCGGTCGTTTTCCGTATCCAGTACACCAGGCGAGCCGAACACGGTCGCAAGGACCTCGCTGCGCGAGACGCGCTGTTCTTCCAGCATTGCGCCGACGAGTTCGACGATTCGGGCAACCAGCCGTTCCACGCGGGCAGGGGTGCGCTTTTCGAGCCGCGCCACCACCGTGCCGGTCAGATCGGCGACCGCGCCACGTATCCATTCAGCGCCGACGTCGATCGCGACCACGAAACCGGCTCGCGCCCGGGGTGCGTAAAGACGCGGGGAGCGTCCCGCGCTGCCCCCGCGCACACCGGTCTGCTCGACGAGCCCGAGCCGCTCGAGATTGCCGAGTGCGGCCGAGACCGTCACCTTGGACAGCCCGGTGCTCTCCGCAAGCTGCGGGCTCGAGGCAGGCGCCAGCGACAACAGATGCTGATAGATAGCCCATTCGTTGCCCTGGCGGACGAACGCGGGACCTCGGGTGACGGTGACTGTCGGCCGGCTGTTCTTTCTATGCGCGTGCATGGGGCGTCTGGTTTCGGGATGGCCGATCCTATCAACGACTGTCCGGCTGGGCAAGCCGCGGCCGTCGATTGGGACTGAAAAGGGATCTGAAACATTTTTGGTTGGATTGCATTAGTAAAGAAAGTTTCCTATCATTCGCAAAAAAATGGATAAACCCCGGAGCACCTGGCTATCAACGCGGCGAGCGCCGCAAGGAGACACACATGAGCGATTCCGCCTGGCAGGAGCCGTCCTCGAACGCACTGGCTGACGCGGCCGAGCGTCCGGCGGTCGACGCGCCGCATTTCCGTCGTTCCGTCGGCCTGTTCTCGGCAACTGCGGTGAACATGATTCAGATCTGCGGGATCGGCCCCTTCCTGACCATCCCGGCTATCGTGGCCGTGCTGAATGGGCCACTTGCCGTCGTCGGCTGGATTCTCGGCGCGGTGCTGGCCATGGCGGACGGCCTCGTCTGGGCGGAGCTCGGCGCCGCGATGCCCGGCGCGGGCGGCACGTATCTCTACGTGCGCGAAGCCTTCCAGTACCGCACCGGCAAGCTGATGCCGTTTCTCTTCGTCTGGACCGCGATGTTGTCCATTCCGCTCATCATGAGCACGGGCATCATCGGCTTTGTTCAGTACCTGGGGTTCTTCCTGCCGAGTCTTTCGGCCTGGCAAACCCGCGCGATCAGTGTCGGGGTGACCGCACTGGTCGTGCTCGCGCTTTATCGGCGGATCGAATCGATCCGCGCGTTGAGCACGGTGCTGTGGATCATCATGATGCTGGCGGTCGGGCTGACCATTGCCGCCGCGTACTCGAACTTCCATCTGAGCCTCGCAACGACGCTGCCGCCCGACGCGGGCGATATCGGCAAGTTCTTCACGGGCCTCGGCGCGGGCCTGATCATCGCCATCTACGACTACGCCGGCTACAACACGACGGCGTACATGGGCGACGAACTGAAGAATCCCGGACGCGTCATGCCTCGCTCGATCATCGTGTCGATCATCGCCATGATGGTTCTTTACCTCGCGTTGAACGTCGGTGTGATCGGCACGGTGCCCTGGCAGGACGTGGCCAAATCGACTTCGGTTGCATCGCTGGTCGTGTCGCGCAATTGGGGGCATACAGCGGCGGCGTTCGTCACCGTGTTGATCCTGGTGGCGGCGTTTGCGTCGGTCTTTGCAGGATTGCTCGGTGGGTCACGCGTGCCTTTCTATGCGGCGCGCGACGGCGTGTTTCTCGCCGCGTTCGGCAAGCTGCATCCGAAGCACAATTTTCCGCACGTCGCGTTGCTGGTCATGGGCGTGGTCACCGCGGCCGGAACGTTTTTCGATCTGACCGCCGTGATCAATATGCTGGTCGCCGTCGCGGTGTTGCTGCAGTCGGTGGCGCAGATCGCGGCATTGACGGTGCTGCGTCGCCGTCAGCCGACATTGCATCGTCCGTATCGCCAGTGGCTCTATCCGGTGCCGAGTCTTGTTGCGCTGATTGGCTGGCTCTATGTTTTCTATGCGACCGACCGTCAGTCGCAAGTGATGTCGACGGCCTGGCTTGTTCTGGGATTGATCGCGTTCCTGATCTGGGCGCGTGTTGCCCGGCAATGGCCGTTTGGCCCCAAGCCCATTCGTGAAGTGTTTCTCGAACGCCAGGCGGACAGTATTGCAACCGAGAATACCAACGCGCATGCACGTTAAAGACAGTGTTGAAATCCAGCGCGCCGGCGCTGATGCAAATGGATTCCTGCTGGCTATCGATTTCGGCGGCACCAAGATCGCCATGGCGACCACGACGCCAGCGGGAGAGCGCCTGCATGAAGCTGAAATTCCGACTTTGGCGGAGCAGGGTGCGCAGACCGTCATGCGGCGCATGTTCGAAGCGGCGCGGGCCCTGATCTCGAAGACGCTTGCCGGCATGGAGCGGCGGTTGCTGGCGGTGGCCGCGGTCACCCCCGGCATCATCGAACCCGACGGTATCCGGCTCGCGCCGAACAATCCCGGTTGGGATCAGCTCGCTCTGTACGATGAGTTGCGCGCAGGCTTCGCGACCCACTGCGTCACGGTCGAGACCGACGTCAAAGCCGCGGCGTTAGCAGAAGCGCGCTGCGGCGCGCTTGCCGGAATCGATTGTGGCCTGTACCTGAACCTGGGGACCGGTCTGGCGGCGGCCGCGGTGATCGATGGACGGGTGCTGCGCGGCGCGAACGGCGCGGCCGGCGAGATCGGCTACCAGTTGCGTGGCGTCCCGGACGACGTGCTGTTCGCCGATGGCGGCGCGTCGCTGGAAAACTTCGTTTCCGGTCGCGCGATTGGCGTTCGCGTAAGCGGGCTACTGGGGCGGGATGTCAGTGCGCGCGAAGCGTTTGCGTTGCAAGATTCCGTGCCACAGGTGGCGGCGCTGATCAAAGACGCGTTCGAAGCTCTCGCGAGGCACGTCGCCAATCTGACGCTGATGCTGGACCCGTCGCGAATCGTGATCGGCGGCGGTATGGCGCGTATCCCAGGCATTACTGACGGTATTCGTTCGCTGCTGGCACGAGCCGTGCCTTATCCGCCTGAGGTGGCAATCGCAGCTTTCGGTCATGGTGCCGCCTTGCAGGGCGCGATTGTGGCCGCGAGCGATGCGTGGGCGTTGCGCCGGTCAGAGGTCGCTTACGGGACTGTCTCCGTCGATGCACCGGCAGCGCGCGTGACAGCCGCTTTCACGTAGGGGGCAAAAGCGAGCGCGCCTGCTGAAGAAGCGCGTGCGACGCGGCAAACTCATTGCGTCCAGCCATAGTGAGCGCGGCGTGACCCGTGCGCGCGATCAGCGCGTCGTCGGACGTTGCGAACGCGTTCAAACCAGGGCCTGGACTGTCGTATTGGCGAAAGAACGCGAGCATTTGCTGCGCATCGGACCGCCGGTCCTTGGGGCCGGACCTGGCTAGAATCTCGGCGGCTGCCGCCAACTGCCGGGTGGCGGCGAGAAAATCGGCGCGTTCCATAACATCTGTCTCCTCATGCTTCCGACAACAGCCATCTGCGGAAAGCGGCGGCGTTAGGTCGGTTCAGTGCTGCGGACGGATAGACAAGCCAGTAACTGTAGTCGTTGGGCAACGCAATGTCGAAAGGCCGTACCAGACGGCCACTCCGAAGCTCATCCTGAGCGAGCGTGAGCCGGCCTAGCGCTACCCCCTGTCCGTCCACTGCGGCTTGCAAGGCGAGGCTGGCGTCGTTAAACGAAGCGCCTGCATCCATATCGAGCCCATCCACCCCAGCCTCGTCACACCAGCGCTGCCACCCCTGCCTCGGCGTGTCGTGCAGCAAGCGCACGTGGCGCAAGTCAGCCGGAACCCGAATGGCGGGTGGCCCATCGATAAGCTTCGGACTACAGACCGGACTCAAGGTCTCCCGGGCGATCAGATCGGCCTTCAGGCCTGTCCATTTCCCGAGTCCTGAGCGAATGGCGAGATCGAAGCGTTCGGTGGCAAACGTCCAGACATCGGCCGAACTATCGAGGCGGACGTCGACTTCCGGATGCAAGGCGCGAAACGCTTCAAGACGCGGCACCAGCCAACGCGAAGCGAACGACGGCAGAACAGTAATGCGCAACGGCTGCTCGTCAGGTTCCATTAAGCGCACGGTTGCCGCCGCGATGCGATCGAAGGCGCCGCTCAGTTCCGGAAGATAGGTTTCGCCCTTTGCGGTGAGCTTCAGCGCATGTCCCCGGCGCTCGAAAAGGCGCGTGCCCAGCCAATCCTCGAGCTGACGGATTTGATGACTGATGGCGGCTTGCGTCACACAAAGTTCAGCCGCGGCACGGGTAAAGCTCAGGTGCTTCGCCGCAGCCTCAAAGGCACGCAGTGCACCGAGCGGGGCAGGCGTCGCATGGATCGGTCGATTACTTTGTTTTATCGAGAGCATGAAGATAACCCGTTTGTGACCCGGGAGGAAGTCGCTTCTAATCACAGTCCCTGGACGGACGCGCTGTCCCCCACTTATTGCCGACGTGAGGTTTATTCATGATTTCATGGAACATCTGGATCCTGTTTTTTGGCTACACCGTACCCATGGTCGTGAGTCCCGGTCCCGGCAATACGGTTCTCGCGACCGCCGGTGGTCGATTCGGCGTGGCCGGTTCGATTCCATTCTGGGCCGGCTTCGAGACGGCGAACGTGGCGCTGTGTCTTATCTATGGAATGGGCTTGGGGAAGGCACTGCATGGCCACCCTGAATTCCAGATGGTGCTCAAGTGGGCGGGCACCGCTTATCTGCTCTATCTAGCCTGGGGATTCTTCCGTTCGTCGGCCGAATCGGCAAACAGCAGCGAAGAGGGCAGTGTGCGGCTTCGTGCCGGAGACGGATTTCTTTCCGTGATCCTCAATCCCAAGATTCACTCGATGATCCTGGTGATGTTCTCCCAGTTTCTCGATCCGGCTCAGGCGCTCCCGGCACAGGTCTTCCAACTCGCGGTTGCGTTTCTTGTCGTGTGTGTGGCTTGCCACTTGCCGTGGATAGTTGGCGGTCGGTTGATTCTTCGCCGGTTTCGATCGGCGCGGGCAATGCGGATTCAGGGATGGGTCTTCGGCCTCTGCATGATCCTCGTGGCGGCTTATGTCGCGTTCGGCTGAAACCGGAGACTGCGGATACCCATGCGGCGGCCGTTCAAATCTTCGCCGATGAGGTGCCTGTCTATACAGCAATACGATAGCCAGTAAGCCTTTTATGTATATACAACTTAGCTAACTTGCATAGCAACCGCGATCGACAAACTTGTTGAATGTGTTTGTAAAATCCCATTAATTCGAGCGTAAATCGCGCATCATACGCGCAAACCCTAGTTGCATGGTTCAAAGTCGACTCCTACCATGATGTCTAGACAACATCGGGTGATGCAAGCGCGGACGAAAAAGAAAATCACCATGTCTATACAACATCGATGGGCAGAATTCACGGCTTGGAGGCGGTTCACCTCCTGCACCGTTCAGCGCCTCGAAGATCGCCTCTGGAGAGTTTATGAAGAAGTTAGTCCTGTGCGTCGCGCTTGCGGCCATTGCAACCGGTGCGTATGCAAAAGATTGGTCGACTGTCCGGTTCGGCGTGGATGCCAGCTATCCGCCGTTTGAATCAAAGGCTACGGACGGCAAGCTCGTCGGCTTCGACGTCGATCTCGGCAACGAAATCTGCGCGCGTCTGAAGGCCAAATGCGTGTGGGTCGAAAACGACTTCGACGGCATGATCCCGGCGCTGAAAGCGAAGAAGTTCGACGGCGTGCTGTCGTCGATGTCCATGACGCCGCAGCGCGCGGAACAGGTTGCCTTCTCGGCGAAGCTGTTCAACACACCGACGCGCCTCGTCGCAAAGGCGGGTTCGTCATTGCTGCCAACGCCGCAGGCGATGGCCGGCAAGACCATCGGTGTCGAGCAGGGCACGATCCAGGAAACGTACGCGAAGACCTATTGGGAGCCGAAGGGCGCCAAGATCGTGCCGTACCAGAACCAGGACCAGGTCTATACCGACCTGCTTTCGGGGCGCCTCGACGCTTCGCTGCAAGACGCGGTGGAGGCTGAAATCGGCTTCCTGAAGACGCCGCGCGGCACGGGCT
This sequence comes from Paraburkholderia sp. BL23I1N1, assembly GCF_003610295.1. Taxonomy (NCBI): domain Bacteria; kingdom Pseudomonadati; phylum Pseudomonadota; class Betaproteobacteria; order Burkholderiales; family Burkholderiaceae; genus Paraburkholderia; species Paraburkholderia sp. BL23I1N1. The sequence goes on along the minus strand of NZ_RAPV01000001.1, from coordinate 6,691,230 downwards.
TCGCATTCGCGGGCAAGGATATCGTCGACGAGAAGGTGCTCGGCAATGGTGCGGGCATCGGCATGCGCAAGGAAGACGCCGATCTGAAGGTGAAGGTCGACAAGGCCATCGTCGACATGATCAAGGACGGCACCTACAAGAAGATCGAGAAGAAGTATTTCGACTTCGACGTCTATGGCAGCTGAGCGGTAGCCCAGGCACTTTTCTCCGCCGCCGCGATCAAACGCCTCGCCATCAAGGATATCTAGGCATGTTATTTCACGGGTTTGGCCCGCTACTTCTTGCGGGCATGTGGGAAACGATCAAGCTGGCGATGTTGTCGCTAGGCGCTTCGTTTCTGCTGGGTCTTGGCGGTGCGGCGGCGAAACTGTCGCCCAACCGCGTGCTGTCCCGCATCGGCACGATTTACACGACGCTGATTCGCGCGGTTCCCGACCTCGTTCTGATGCTGCTGCTGTTCTACGGCATTCAGATCCTGCTCAATGATCTGACCGACTCGCTGGGTGTCGATCAGATCGACATCGACCCGTTTATTGCCGGCGTCATCACGCTGGGTTTTATCTACGGGGCCTACTTTACCGAGACATTTCGCGGCGCTTTTCTCGCTGTGCCTCGCGGGCAACTCGAGGCAGGCTTCGCCTACGGCATGAGTTCATGGCGCGTATTTAGCCGGATCATGTTCCCGCAAATGATGCGCTTCGCACTGCCCGGTATCGGCAACAACTGGCAGGTGCTGGTCAAGGCCACCGCGCTGGTCTCGATCATCGGCCTCTCCGACGTGGTCAAGGCGTCGCAGGATGCGGGCAAGAGTACGTTGCAGTTTTTCTTCTTCACGTTGACCGCCGGTGCGATCTATCTGGTGATCACCACCGTATCGAACCTGGTATTGATCTGGCTGGAAAAGCGTTACTCGATGGGCGTCCGGAGGGCAGCGCTGTGATTGAACTCGTCAGGCAATACTGGCAAAACTATCTGTACACCGACGGCTATCACTACACCGGTCTTGTCATTACCCTGTGGCTGCTCGTCGCATCGATCGGACTGGGTTTCGGTCTCGCCGTTCCCCTGGCCGTGGCGCGCTCCTCGCGTAACCGCTTCATCTCCGGACCGGTTTGGCTCTATACGTATGTCTTTCGCGGCACGCCGCTCTATGTTCAGCTGCTGCTCTGCTATACCGGTCTCTACAGCCTCCAGGTCGTGCATTCGCACGCACTGCTCGACGCCTTCTTCCGGAGTGCGATGAATTGCACGCTTCTCGCGTTTGCGCTGAACGAGTGCGCATACGCCACGGAGATCTTTGCCGGCGCGATCAAGGCGACCTCTTATGGCGAGATCGAGGCCGGCCAGGCCTTCGGCATGTCGAAATTCAAGCTCTACACCCGCATTATCCTGCCGTCCGCGTTGCGGCGAGCGCTGCCCAACTACAGCAACGAAGTCATTCTGATGCTGCACGCAACAACGCTCGCTTTCACCGCCACCGTACCCGACATTCTGAAAGTGACGCGCGACGTCAACTCCGCAACCTACGCTTCCTTCCAGGCATACGGCATTGCCGCCCTGCTGTATGCCGCCATCGTCTTTACGCTGGTCTGGGCGTTTCGCCGGATGGAAACACGCTTGCTGGCCTTTCTGAAGCCGCAAGGGCATTGAACCCGGCTACCCGCAGCCAAGATGGAGTGTATTGAGAATGTATAAGCTGACTGTCGACGACCTGCACAAGAAGTTTGGTGACAACGAGGTTCTGAAGGGCGTCTCGCTCAAGGCAAAGGCCGGCGATGTCATCAGCATCATCGGTTCGAGCGGCTCGGGGAAAAGCACGTTTTTGCGTTGCATAAACTTTCTTGAGCAGCCTTGTTCCGGGCGTATCACCGTCGACGCGGAAGAGATCCAGACGAAGCGGGACAGAAAAGGCGCATTGCAAGTGAGCGATCGCAAGCAACTGCAGAAAATGCGCGCCAAGCTATCGATGGTGTTTCAGCACTTCAACTTGTGGGCACACATGACCGTGCTCGAAAATATCATCGAAGCGCCCGTGAGCGTGTTGGGTTTGAGCCGGGCCGAAGCGGAGACGCGGGCTCGCAAATACCTGGCCAAGGTCGGACTCGTGGCCGGCACGGAAAGCAAATATCCGGCTCATCTGTCCGGCGGCCAGCAACAGCGGGTGGCGATTGCGCGCGCACTGGCAATGGAGCCCGAAGTCATGCTGTTCGACGAACCCACTTCGGCGCTTGACCCGGAACTGGTCGGCGAAGTGTTGAAAGTCATGCAGGCGTTGGCTGAAGAAGGGCGCACGATGATCGTGGTCACGCACGAAATGGGATTCGCTCGCAACGTGTCGAATCACGTGGTCTTTCTGCACAAAGGCAAAATCGAAGAAGAAGGGAACCCGCGAGAGATCCTGGTCAATCCGAAAAGCGAACGGCTGGGGCAGTTTCTTGCCGGCAGCCTGAAATGACGCCAGCGTCACGGTCGACGCGCGAAACGCATGCTTGCAGATGCTTTGCAGGACGGATCGAGAGCGGCAATGGCCTCATCGGAGATCCGTCCGTGGCGAAAGTAACGGATACGCTAAGTTCTACTGTGATTCCCGCTCAGTGACCCAGTCCACTCAGGGCGATCTGCTGCTCCACATACTTGGCGAATAGCGCATGCAGATGTGTCGTCGGATGAAGGTCATCGGCGAACATATAGGTCTGGTCGGCATTGGCCGTCACATAGGTTGCCGGTGAGCACAGGAGCGATGTGTCATCCGGCGTTTTCGTGGGGTCGCACGCCTGGCCGGTGTTCGTCACCGCGAAGCCGTTGGCCTGAGCGTTCGCGATGATCTGGTCAACCCATGTATAAGAATCGATCTGGATCACTTTGCCTTGCAGGCCATCGGCTTGCAAGGCAGCGTTCAGGTCCTGGTTGAAGAGTTGCGATAGCTGGGTCAGATTGGCCCCGCCGTCGGACGCGGCGATGCCTTTGGGCGAGAGGCCGACATTCGGCACATTGACCACCACAACATGCGTGGCGCCGTTCTGAACGATCTGCCCAACAACCTGAGCAAGGGTGGTTGCCGCCGTTTGCATGGTGGGCGCCGCGGCCGGCAGCGAACCGGCGCGAAGCACGTCGTTTGCGCCGGCCCAGACCAGCACCAGTTGACTGGAATTGAAGCTCCCGTGCGTGTTCAGATAGCTCGACACCTGCTGGTTGACCGGCATTTCGATATTGCCGATTACGTCGGTAAGAAAGTCGTACAGGTTGGCAGGCGTTGCCACCGTGGCGCCGCCCTCGGCATAGCCGAGACCGTTTTGCGCAGTCAATTTATGCGTGATGTCGATCGTAAACGCAGCGCTTAGCGTGCCGCCGTAGTACTGCGCCACGTTCTGGGTCCACACCTGTCCCGGATTGGTCGTGAAACGCCCGCCGCCAACCGCGCTGGCGATCGGCGCAAAGGTCCCGACGTCCGAGAGGCTGTCGCCGAACGAGACCACTTGCAGATTGACGCCGCCCGGGGGAGGGGCTGTGCCACTGCCGCCACTCGAATCGCCTCCATGTCCGCCGCATGCGGTAAGCAGTGAAATCACCCCGGCAAGAATTGCAATACGTACCGTGCATACCGTGTCATGGATTGCTCGCATAGGTCCTCCATCGCGGGTCGGCCTGGGCGGTGGCCCTGATGTGCGGCGGCATGTCGTCATGCCTGCCTGTTACGATTGCCGCAGGTAGCTTCCGCATGTACCGTCATCAAGCAAAAAACATGCACTGCCGTGGCCCGGCTATCTATGCCACTGTGTGCGCGCTCCGGTCACCAATTGTCCCGCATCGGAATCGACTCGACCGACCCGGTCGCCAGCGCCAGCGCCGCCGCAGCCGACAAACCGCTGCTGTAACTATCCGCGTCCGCGTTTTTCGCTGCGAGCAATTGATTCTGCGCGAGCAGCGCGTCGGTCACCGAACCGACCCCTTGCCGATAGGCGTCGAACGCGGCGCTGTACGTGGTTTGCGCCGCAGCAAGCAGTTCTTTGGCCGCGGCTTGCGCGGCAAGACTCGTCTGCAACGTATTCTGCGCCGCAACGATTTGCCGGACCGCTTCCTCGCGGCTTCGCGTGAGGCGGGTCGAGGCGCTATCGGCGTCGTTGCGCGCCTGCGCGAGCACCGCCGAGCGCAAGCCACCGTCATACAGCGGAATCGCTACCCCAACGATCACGCTGCCGCCATAACGGCCGCCGCTCAGGTTCACTGTCGGCAATTGCTGGCCGATGGCCGGGACTGCCGAAATCGACGAACTGCCGGTGTTGTACGCGCCGTTTGCCGAGACGAATACCTTCGGCATGAAGTCCGACTCGGCCGCCTTCACTTTCGCCAGATTGACCCGTTCGGCGGCATAGGCGCTCAACACGTCCGGGCGTCGGGCGATGGCGGACGACACGATCTGCTCGATCGAATCGTTCGTCATGGCTGGGAGCGTGTGCGCTGGCATTTCGGCGATCCTGGGTTTCGATAGAGGCGATATCCCCATCGCGGCAATCAGCGCGAGATAGCTGTTGCTTTCCGCGCCCTGGGCCTGAACGAGCGCGAGCCTGGCTTGCGCGCGATTCTGATTGGCCTGCGCTACTTCGATGACGGTGCCGACGCCATGCTTGTAGCGCGACTGCGCCGCGGCGAGGATCGCTTCGGCGTTGTCGAGTCCTTGCTGCGTCGTGACGATGCGGGCACGCGCGGCCTGGTACGCGTAGAACGCGACGCTGACGTCGAAGATCACCTGCTGATGGACCGCGGTGAAGCCGATGTTCGCCATCACCGATGCCTGCGATGCGGCCTCGACGCGCGCGGCGCGTCCGCCGAAATCGAACAGCAGCCATTGCAGCGCGACCACCGAGGTCATGCCGTGCCCCGTTGCGGTGGCCGACGAATCGCCGAACACGGATGTGTTCGATCCGTGGAGGTCGGCGTATTGGCCCATCGCCGCGACCGACAATTGCGGCAGATAGGCGCTCTTCGCGATGCCGGCGGCGAGCGCTACGTTGCGTGCGTCGTTCCAGGCGATACGGGTTAGTGGGTTCGCCGATTCGGCCAGATCGATGAGTTCGGGCAGGTTGTAGGCGTGCGATTGCTCCAGTGCAGGCGGAGGCGGCACGGCGGCGAGCGCGGGGTTTGCGGGAAGTTGGTAGTTGTGTGTGGTAGTGGACGAGTTAGCCGATGGAGTTGATGCAGCCGAGCTAGCGGATGCCGCCGGCCCAGGCACGATGGCGCCCGTCGAGTCCGTTTGCGGTTGCCACGGACGATCGGGACTGTCCGGCGCCATGTCCAGCGACGACGTGGCGCATCCGGTCAAACCCGCTGCGGCCAGGATCGCCAGTGCGAATGAAGGGTTAAGCCGGCGCATGGGTCGCGAGTTCCTTCGCTGCGTCGTTCGACGCAACGTGTTCAAGTTGAGTGAGGCGTGCGTAGCCGAGATTTAGCAAAGCAGTGCGTGTGTCGTCGCTGGTTGTTGCTTCCGGTAAGGCCGCATCTGCCGACACCACGACTTCACCCACCGCCCGCTCAAGCCAGCCTGCAACCGCCGCATCGCCCGGCCGTTGCTCGGCGAGCAGAAACATCGGTCCTTCCAGCGCGTCGAGCTTGGCCAGCGCGTTGCGGCGTTCTGCGATCCACTGCGCTTCGGGTCGAACCCACGACGGCTCGTAATGCATCAGCGCGAGGTCCTGTTCCAGCGCGCCGCATTGCGCCATGGCGCTCGCGGCCTGTGCCCGGCGCGTGACGGCATCAGGCAGCGCCGCGAGTCGTTGCCACTGTTGCCGCAGCGCGGCGAGCCCGGTGTCGATGCGCGCGGCCACGGTGACCGGCCAGACGCGCGTGAACACCAGATAGACGACCACATTACCGATCAGGATCCCGATCGTGCGATCCCGCGCGAGCGTCAGATCGTAGCCAGGCGCCGCGCCCTGCAATACGCACATGAAAAACACCAAGGCGATCTGGAAGCCGGCATAGGCAATTCGTGGCGAGCCAAAAGCGATCCACGCCGACAGCCACGCACCGAGCGACACCAGCACCATCAACCCGGCGACGGACATCAGCACCGGCGTCACAAACACGATTGCCGCCGTACCGAGGAGCGCGCCCACGAGACAGCCGGTAATCCGCAATGTCATCTTCTCGACGGTCTCGGCGGTGGTGCCGAGCGACACCATATAGACCGTGATGAAGCAGGTGTGGATACCAGGCCAGTTGATCTGCGAATAAAGCAGATAGCAGAACATTGCCGCCACGGTGGTTTTTAGCGCGTAGCGGACGTGGTCGGGATTGGTGAATGCATCGGGTAGGAAGAACCCACCGCCCTTGGCTGCAGGCGGCGTGGTGCTGGCTTCGACTTGAGCCTGGGTGCGTGCATCCGTTCGCGGGCCGGTTTTAACTTCGCCTTGGCCTTCAACTACTGCTTGCGTTTCAACCATCGCAAAACGGACGATCGCATCCCGCAGATTTTCGACAACGAGTCGCGCGAGCGGCATCAGTTCGGCCACATCAGGCAGCTTGAGTTCGATGTCGATCGGATAGCCGCCCGCCTCGAGCATCCCGGCCATGTTCTTCAGCGTCTCCGCAATCGGCGCGGCGAACGATGCCGGCAGCCGCCCCGACGGTTCGCTGGCTGCCAGATCGGCCGAGACCAGAATCGCGAGTGTCGATGACACGGCCTGCCGCAGCGGCCCGACATCGTCACGCACCGACGACCCTTCGGCCACCGAGAGCTTGAGCCATGTGCCGATTTCCGCGTCGCCCTCGCGCAGGCATTCGCCGAGGGCGTCGGCCGTCGCCTCGGGTTCGGCGAGGCTCCGGGCTGCGATCCGCAGACGCTTCGCCAGCGCGCGGCTCGCGAGCTTGCGCGGCGACGGCGCGATCAACAGGTTGACCGCGATCGAGACACTGACCGGAATCGCGACCATCAGCCAGACGTAGAGCAGGGCGCGCGTCGCCGCTTCGCCGAACGGTACGCTGCCGAGTTCGTCAAGCGCAAAGCCGACGATCATCGCGAGGATCGCGCCCACCGGCCGCAGCTTGCTCGCCGAAGTTACAAACAGCAGTCCGAACGATAATCCCGTGATGCACGCAACCCGCCACATGGGGTCGTCGAGCGAGAACATGGCCACCACCGTGACCAGTCCGAGGATCACCGTGACCAGCACCAGCAATGCTGTGCTGAGCACGACGCTCAGTGCCCGGTCGGCCCGGCTCAAAAAGAACACGACATAGGCGGAGATCGCGGCTTCCGGCGTGCCGTTTGCGCTCGTCACGAGCGCCGTCAACGCGCAGATCAGCGCGATGCGGGTCGCCATGGCCGCGCGCCCCGGGTACGGCGCGAGCAGCTTCAGAATATCCGCGACGCCCGGGCGGGCCAGTTCACCGGCAGGCTGCGCCATGCCGAACCTCGACGATCGCACTTGCACCGATTCGCACCAGCCGGGCGGCCGGCTCGTCGAGCCGCACCCGCACGGGGAAGCGCTGGGCGACCCGCACCCAGTTCACAGACTGCTGGACGATCGGCAAGGTGCGCGGCAGATTGATCCGGTCCGTATCGGCCACACCGGCGCTGATGCCGACCACTTTGCCGCGAATCGCCTGGCTTCGGTCGATCATGGAATAGACCGTCGCGCAATCGCCCGGCTGGATCCGCGCGAGTGCCCCTTCGCGGAAGTTGGCGACGGCGAACCATTCGTCCGCGTGAACGAGCGTGAAAATCGACTGATTTGGCGCGATCGTCTCGCCGGCCAGCACCGATAAGCCCGTGACGAAGCCATTCTGCGGCGCGCGCACGATCGTGTCGTCGAGGCCGCGCTTCGCGAGCGCGAGGGCGGCCTCGCGCGCATGCACCGTGGCGACGGCGTCCGCTTCGTCGCCAATTGTCTGTGCGGTGGCCTGCTTCTGCTCCTGCGCCTGTTTCAGCGACAACGCCGCGTCGTGCTGTGCGACCTGCGCCTGATCCAGTTGCTGGACCGGCACGTAGCCCTTCGCCACGAGTGGCGTGAGCCGCTGCACGGTGCGCGAGGCCAGTTCGTAGTTGTGCGCCGCCTTGCCGGTCTGGTCGCCGACGATGACTGCATTGGCGCGCTCGCCGACAATCGACTTGCGCCGCGTTTCGAGCGACGCGCGAGCCAGTTCGAGGTCGGCCTGGGCTTGCGCGACCGCCAGCCGATAAGGCACAGGATCGATCTCGAAGAGCACGTCGCCCTTTGCGACCCGCTGATTCTCCTGCACGGGCAGACGGATGATTCGCCCGCCGACGGGTGACGCTACGTGCACGACGTCGGCGTCGATCGTTGCGTCGTCTGTTGAGGGAAACCGGGTGGTCCGATCATAGCCGTACCAGGCCGTCGCGACGCCAAGAATGACGATGACGCCCGCGATCACGCGGCCTTTGACAGAGGCTTTACGCAAGCCGGCGATTTTCATAAGAGCTGTCCTGTTCCCGAAAGCCAGAAGAGCACCGCGACCGTCAGACCGATGGCGAGGCACACCGAGAGTTGAAACGGGACGATCCGCGCCCACCCCGTGGAAACGAAGATCCGATGGGCGATGAGCGCGCCGACGAACCCGGTTACCGCGCTCAGCAGCCAGAGCGGAAAGTAGGCGCCGAAGATTTCATACGACGGCGCACCGCGCAGCGTACACCCTTGCAAGGACAGGCTGAGGGTAACGACGGCCGCGACGGCCGGAAGACACGGCATGCGCGGCACGGTCGAGGCGCGGGCGCCTGCGGGATTTGTCTTGAGCGGCATTGTGGCGTCGCGAGGTGAGTGAATGCGTTAGGGGAGCAACGAAATCACGGGCACTTTACCAGCGCGCCCGTTTCGTTTCGACTTTTTCCGGTGTGCCGGCTGATTATCTGTTCCAAATCATTGATATTCATATGGATATTCGTATTTGGGGCGAGCGCGTGATATGCGTTACGAATATTAGGCATCTTACCAGTGCCGGCGTGAATCAAAAAAAGTGCCGTCCGTCAAGCCTGTATTGCTGAAAAGCGGTTCTTCAATAATTGCTAAAGACTTTTCTATTACTGCCGTTTACAGGAATGCGCGATTTTGCGCGGGGTATATCGAGATCCAACTAATCATATTGCGGCCTTGAGAGTCCGCATCTCAAACTAATAAAATGAAAATGAAAGAAAAATCAAAATCACTTCTACTCGTTTCCATTCTGGGTTCATTGACGCTTGCCGCGTGCGGTGGTGGCGGAGGCGGCGATAACGGCACGGCGACGGCCCAGTCGGCCAGCACGCCGGCTGCCGCGAGCTCGCCGGCCGCCGCCAGCGCACCCGCGGCCGCGTCGTCGCCGGCGCCGGCCTTGACGGGTGAGGCACTGCCGAGTCTGACGTCCCCGCAGGCCGGTTCGACGGCTACCGCGGGCAACGGCTCCGAAGGCATCTGGACGCAATCGGGCACGACCAATATGACTGCCTTCGTGGACCCGGCCAGCAACCTCTCTTACATCAACGGCCTGTTCACCATCGTCACGTCGACATTCTTCGGGGCGATCTCCACCGCCACGCCGAACTGGACCTTGGTCAGCGGCTTCGAGACGATCGGTGGATTCCGCTACACGGCGACACCGGGCAGCGGGACGTATGCCGCGAACCAGACGCTGGCGGGCAGTTACGTGGCTAACAGCAGCACCGTGAATCTCTCGCTGAAGTACGATCCGGCCAATGCGCTCGCGGTCACCCAGTCGAGTGTCGCGGGTACGTGGGCACAAACTTCGACGTCGATCACGGTCGACAATGCCGGCGGCGTTACTGGCTCGATTCTCGGTTGCGGTGTGACGGGCACGCTGGCGCTGACCACGCCGGGTTCGAACAAGAACCTTTACACGATGACCTTGACCGGCACGACGAGCACCTGCGGATTGCATTCGGGCGTGACCTATTCGGGCAGCTCGGCGATCACGTTCCTGCCCGTTACCGGCAGCACGACGTTGTATCGCCGGACGATCATCTATCTGATCAAGGCAGCCGATAACTCGGAGATCGCCTACGGTCAACTGTCGAAGCAGTAAGACGGTTCAGGGCCACGGCGCGCGTCAGCTTGCCGTGGCCTGCGTTTTGCCGCGCTATCACGGGGCGCTTCCCACCATCACTCCATCCTCGCTGCTACCCAACGACTGGAACAGCGCCGCTGTGTCACTCAAGCGGGCAGCCTGCGCGCGCGTCTGGTCCAAGGCGGTCTGCAGCGCCTGACGTTGCGTATCGAGCAGGCTCGACCGGCTGATGCCTCCTGCTGAATACTGCGCATGCGCGATATCGAGGTTGGCCTGTGCCTGCACGGCGGCCTCGTTACGGGCACGGAGTTCGCTGGCGTCGTTGCGTAGCGCCGCAAGTGCATCCGCGACCTGTTGCAGTGCCTGCAGGACGGTTTGCTGATAGCCGGCGAACGCCGCTTCGTAAGCGGCTTGCGCTGCACGCTTCTTCGCGTGCAGTTCGCCACCGTGGAAAATCGGCTGCGTGAGGTTCAGACCGACATTCCAGATATTCAGTCCGCTCACGATGTCCTGAATACTGGTGCGCTCAGAACCTATTCCCGCCGATAAAGAAAACTTCGGATACAGATTTGCCGTTGCCACGCCCACATTCGCACTAGCCTGATGCAATAACGCTTCAGACGCGCGAATATCAGGCCGCTGCCGCGCGAGCGTGGAGGGCAGCGTGACCGGTATGTCATTGGGCAGATTAAGAGAAGCGAGCGTGATTTCGCTGAAATCTATTTTCGACGGCGCGACGCCAACCAGGATCGCGAGTTGATGATTCGCCTGGGCGAGCTGGGTCGCGAGGGGCGGCAGCGATGCGCGTGCCTGCGCAAGCAGCGTGCGCTGGCTGTTCACGTCGAGCTGCGAGACGCCGCCGGCGGCAAACCGCGCTTCGATAATCGACAACAGCTGCGCCTGCGCATCGGCGAGACGTTGGGTCAGCAGGATCTGCTGCTGCAACGAAGCGCGCAGCACGGCTGTCGATACCACGTTGCCGGCAATGGAAAGTCGCGCCGCATCGAGTTGGAATGCCGCGTAGTCGACCTGCGCCAACGCTGCTTCGAGCGCGCGACGATTGCCACCAAAGATATCGAACGTATAAGACACGCTCACAGAGGCGTTGAATAACGAAAACGGCCCCGGATTCTCGACATGCGGAATACCGAAAGCAGCTAGATCGACTTGTTGCCGGGTCCCGGAAATACTGGCGTCGACACTCGGAAATTGTGTCGCGCCGGCCTGAGCGTTGTAGTTCTCGCGCGCTTCAATCAGCTTGCCGCGCGCTTGCGCGAGTGTCGGGCTCCGATCCAGCGCCTGCTTGACAAGCCGGTCGAGTGGTTCCGAGCGGAACTGCTGCCACCACATCGGCATGGCGGAATCCGCGGTGGTGAAGGTTTGCGCCGATCCGGGCGTGGCGTCGGAAGACACCGTGCCTGATGCCTCTGCGTGATGCGTATACGTTTGCGTGTCCGGCGCGGCGGGCGCCTGGAAGTCCGGTCCCACCGCGCAGCCGCACAGCACGAGCGAACACAGTAAAGCGAGTTGTTTCATGATCGTGTTCTCCTAATCCAGCGTGCGACGATAGAAGCGCAACGCGATGGCCATGACGATGGCCGTGAAGAGCGCCATGGGCCACACGGATGGCCAGAGATCCGCCCAGCCATTGCCCTTGAGCAAAATGCCGCGAATCAGCCGGTTGAAGTAGGTCAGGGGCAACAGGTTGCCGATAAACTGCGCCCATTGCGGCATGCCCGCGAACGGGAACATGAAGCCGGAAAGAAGGATGTTCGGCAAAAAGTAAAAGACCGCGAGTTGCATGGCCTGCAACTGGTTTTGCGCAAGCGAGGACAGCGTGATGCCCACCGTCAGATTCGCTGCAATGAAAAGCAAAGCAGACAGGTAAATGGCGACCGCGCTGCCGATAAACGGCACGTGAAAAACAAAACGCGTGGCGATAAGAATGATCGACGCCTGGACCAGTCCGATGAAGACATAGGGCACGATCTTGCCGGTCATGACTTCGATCGGCAGGACCGGCGTGGCGAGCAGGTTTTCCATCGTGCCGCGCTCGCGTTCACGCGTCACCGCGAGACCGGTCATCATGACGAGCGTCATGGTCAGGATCACGCCCATCAGTCCCGGCACCACGTTGTATTGCGTAATGCCTTCAGGGTTGTACAGGTTATGAACCTGCACGCCGAAAGCGTTTTGAATGCCGTTCAGATGCGCGAGCGTGCCTTTGAGGTCTTTGTCCGCGACCGGTTGAACAAGGCCTGGAAGCGCGCCAACGGCGGTGTTTGTCGCGGTCGGATCGGTGGCGTCGGCCTCCACCAGCAACGACGGATGTTCGCCGCGCAACAGTTTGCGCGAGAAATCGACCGGTACGTTAAGCACGAATTGCACTTTTCCCTGGGCGAGTGCGCGGCGGCCCGCTTCCTCGTCGGGCAAGGTTTCGACGATGTCGAAATAGGCCGAGTTCGTCATTGCCGCCACAAAACTGCGGGAAAACTCGCTCTGGTCGTGAATGATGAGCGCGGTCGGCAGGTGCTTTGGATCGGTGTTGATCGCGAAGCCGAACAGGGCAAGCTGGATGATCGGCAACCCGATAATCATGGCGAAAGTGACGCGGTCGCGTCGCAACTGGAGAAACTCCTTGAGGACGATCGCCCACCACCGCGTCAGCGAAAACGGAATGTGCTTCTTCACGATGGCGCTCCGAAGTTGTCTTCCGAATGGCTCATCAGGTAGATGAACACATCTTCCAGGCCGGTGCTGATGGGTTCGATGCGCAGCGTGGTGCCCGCGGTCGCCTGCCTGATCGCCGCTTCGAGCGCGGCATGATCGCGCCCGCTGACATGCAGCGAAGAACCGAATACGACAGTCTGGTCGACGCCGGGTGTCGCACGGAGTTGTTCGGACAGCTTGCTAAGGTGCTCCCCATAGATCGACCACGTCGCGAGGCCTTGCGATTCGATGATCTCGCTCGACGTGCCGTTGGCGAGCATCTTCCCGTAGGCGATATACGCGAGCTTGTGGCAGCGCTCCGCTTCGTCCATGTAGTGCGTGCTGACGAGCACCGAAATGCCGCGCGCGGCGAGCCGGTGCAATTCCTCCCAGAAGTCGCGCCGCGCGGTCGGATCGACGCCCGCGGTGGGTTCGTCCAGCAGCAAGAGCTTGGGTTCGTGCAGCATGCACGCGGCGAGTGCGAGCCGCTGCTTCCAGCCGCCCGAGAGCGAACCCGTCAGCTGGTTGGCGCGAGTTTGCAGTCCTAGCGATTCCAGTGCGCGGTCCACGGCCTCGCGCCGGTTGCGCATCTGATAGATGCGTGCGACGAAGTCGAGATTCTCGCGGATGCTCAGGTCTTCCCAATAGGAAAAGCGTTGCGTCATGTATCCGACATTGTGCTTGATCTGTTCGCTCTCACGCTGGATGTCGTAACCGAGACAGGTGCCGGTTCCCGAATCGGGGGTGAGCAAACCGCACATAAGCCGGATCGACGTGGTCTTGCCGCTGCCGTTCGGTCCCAGAAAGCCGAAGATTTCCCCGTGCCCGACCTGCAGCGAGACGTTGTTGACAACGTGCTTATCGCCGAAGCGCTTGTTCAGATCATGGACGTCGATGACGTATTGCTGTGCGTCGGCGCTCATTGCAGCACCACCGAGACAGGTTGGCCCGGATGAAGCTTCGTTGCATCCGCACTCGACGGGTGGGCTTCCGCCATGAAAACAAGCTTGGCGCGGCTTTCGTTGCTGTAGATGACCGGCGGCGTGTATTCCGCCTCGCTCGACACGTAGGTGATCCTGGCAGGGATGTCGGCGGCGCACCCGTCGCAGTGGATTGCCACGCGGCGATCGGGCGTCAACTGGCCGACGATCGTCTCCGGAACGAAGAAACGCACCTTGATATTTTGCGGCGGCAAAAGCTGCACGATCGGGCTGCCCGCCGGCACCCATTCGCCCCGGCGATAAAGCGTGTCGTAGACAAGACCTGGTGCCGGAGCGGCGACGCGCTTCTGATCCAGCTTCCATTGCGCCTGCGCAACCGCCGCGACGGCCGCTGCCACCTGGGCCTGCTGTTGGACGATTTGCTGCGAACGGGCGGGCAGGCGAGCCACGTCGACCTGGCTGGTGAGTTCGCGGACTTGCGCCGCCGTGGAATCGGCATTGGCTCGCGAATCGTCGAGCTGTGCCTTTGCAATGCCGCCCGCGCTGTACTGGGCCTGATCTCGCGTGAGTTGCAACGATGCCT